>NZ_CM002139.1:1377476-1697252 GCF_000454545.1 Xanthomonas cassavae CFBP 4642 | reverse complement strand
CCCCTTATCTCTTGGCGATCTGCCAGATTAGGCGTCGAGAGGCGGCGTGGTCGACCGATAACCCATAGGTCTGAGCGACCGCGGGAGAGCGAGGTCGCCACGCCGCAATCTCCTGGCAAACGCCCGAACAGTTGCTCGAGTAGGCGCTCGTAACGATAAGGCTGGGCTGCCCAGGAGAGCTCTCGACCCGTCGAGCATAGCGGAGTTGATCATGAACGAGAGTGTCGGAATCGATGTCTGCAGGCAGTGGTTGGACGTGCATGTGCATGGCTTGCAGCAGGCGCGGCGATTTGCCAATCAGGCCACGGGCCTGCGTCAGTTGCGTGACTGGCTGGCGCCGCTGACGTTGTACCAAGTGGTGGTGGAAGCAACCGGGGGTGCTGAGCAATTGGCGCTGGACACGCTGCATGCTGCCGGCCTGCCGATGGTGCGGATCAATCCGCGCCAGGCGCGCGATTTTGCCAAGGCCACCGGTCAGCTGGCCAAGACCGATCGGCTGGATGCGCGTGCGTTGGCACACATGGCGGCGGTACTGCCGCTGACACGCTATCAGCCGTTGGAGGACTGGCGCCGGCAACTGCGCGCCTATCAGCAGCGGCGGATGCAGGTGGTGACCGTCGTGCAGCAGCAGCGCCAGCAGCTGTCTACGCTTACCGATGCCTGGCTCAAGCGGCAGGCGCACAGCGCAGTGCGGCAGTTGCAGCAGCAGGTGGCGCAGCTGGACGCACGCATCGCCCAGCAATTGGCCGCGCGTGCAGAGTTGCAGGTGCTGCGTCAGGTCAAAGGTGTCGGCCCGGTGCTGCTGGCGAGCCTGGCGGCACAGCTGCCGGAACTGGGCCAGCTGAGCGGCAAGGCCATTGCCAAGCTGGTCGGGGTCGCACCGCTGGCGCGCGACAGCGGCGCGATGCGTGGGGTGCGGCGCATCTGGGGCGGGCGGGCCGGCATCGGCCAGGTGCTGTACATGGCCACCCTGGTGGCCGTGCGCTTCAACCCGCCACTGCGCGATTTTTATCAACGGCTGCGTGACAAGGGCAAGGCCGGCAAAGTGGCCCTGGTGGCGGCCATACGCAAGTTGCTGGTCATCCTCAACGCCAAAATGCGGGATCAACTGGCGGCTGCCGCCGCCAGTTGATCAAGACAGTTGCTCTCCCGNGGCAAAGTGGCCCTGGTGGCGGCCATACGCAAGTTGCTGGTCATCCTCAACGCCAAAATGCGGGATCAACTGGCGGCTGCCGCCGCCAGTTGATCAAGACAGTTGCTCTCCCGTAGGAGAGGGGCTTGCTGCTGCGGTCAGCTGAAAAAACCCTTTAAACCGGACGCATATCCGGCGTATTTGGAGCCTGGCCGGCAGGCTAACCGGATGGCAGTCACCGGCTACTGGTACCGAAAGACGCGCATTGCTCGGACAACAGATGTTGAGGGGCCATACCGCCGCACGCCTCACCAATTCCCGATTCCCGATTCCCGTCCGCGTTCCCACCGTACAATGACGCAATGACGACCCTGTTCATTTCCGATCTGCATCTGGATCCGGCGCGGCCGGCGATCACCGAGCTGTTCCTGGAGTTCCTGCGCATGCAGGTCCCCGGCAGCGATGCGCTGTACATCCTTGGCGATCTGTTCGAAGCCTGGATCGGCGACGACACCCCGTCGACCGCGGCCGACGCGGTCGCCCTGGCGCTGCATGCGGTGGCCGATGCGGGCGTGCCGGTGTTCTTCATGGCCGGCAACCGCGACTTCCTGGTCGGCGAACACTATGCGCGGCGTGCGGGTTTCCGCATCCTGCCCGACCCCACGGTGATCGACCTGTACGGGCACACCACCCTGCTGATGCACGGCGACCTGCTGTGCACAGACGACACCGCGTACCAGGCCTTCCGCGCGCAGACGCGCGACCCGGTGTTTCAGGCGCAATTCCTGTCGCAGCCGCTGGCCGCGCGCGTGGCGTTTGCGCAGCAGGCACGTGCCGCAAGCCAGGCCCGCTACGCCGAACTCCAGCAAGGCGATCAGGCGCAACTGGAAACCGTCACCGATGTCTCGCCGTCCGAAGTGGAGACCACCTTTGTGCGTTACGGTGTGGATCGCCTGATCCATGGGCATACCCACCGCCCCGCCATCCATACCATGCAGGCCGGCGACCGCACCTGCACGCGCATCGTGCTGGGCGACTGGTACGAACAAGGCTCGGTGCTGCGCGTGGATGCCGACGGCGTCGCGCTGGAACAGCTGCCACTGTAGTGCGCCGCCAGTGTGTTGCGAGCGGCCAACCCGCCGCTCACGTACCAGCGAGCACTACCTTCGCGCTGCGGCCGGGAGTCGGCACCTGCCGGTATTGAAGACGCCTGTGGTGAAGCGCAGGCCCTACTGCAAGCTGCGCGCGCGCTCGGCATAGTCGACGAAATCGGCGTTGACCACGTCGTACCATAACACCGTGCCATCGGCCTGCACGCGGAAGCGGTCGCGCACCGGGCTGGTCTGCGGGTCACCGGGGCAGCCATTGCCGTGGCGTTCGTGGACGGCAAATTCAAATGCATCAGCGGCAGGTGTATCGCCGGCTTCGGTAAGGATGCTGATGCAGTTGTCCGGATACGCATGATCGCGCTGCAGCTGCGCTTGGAGCACATGCAGTGCGCGGGCCTCGGCATCGTTGCCGGTCACTACTGCCGAGGTTGCCGCGGCAGGCGTGGGCGTGCTGACGGCGGGCTCGGCCGGTTGCTGCCGGCAGCCGATGATGGCCAGCGCGACCAGGCACGCGAGGGCATAACGCAAGAACGTGGACATGAGGACTCCGCTGGACAGGACGTGGCCGGCGGGTACCGGCGGTGTCTCTAGTCTGCGCGATCATCGTGTGCGGGAGTAGCGCTCCTGCCCCGGCACCTGACCGGTGCCGGGGCAGGAACGGCAGGCACGGCGTCAGCGGAAGCCGGCGATCGTGGCCTTGGTGTTGACCAGCACGCGCTGGTTGTCGGCGGTACTGGCATTGCCCATCGGCACGCCGTTGTAGCTGATGTTGGGATTGGACCAGTAGTTCAAGCGCGGGCAACCACTGGTGCAGTCGTAGGCCATGATGGTGCGCCAGCTGTTGCCGTAGCGATACCCGTGACCGTAGGCATACGGCGATGTGCTCGGGTCGTTCGTGGCATCGTGACGCGCGCTCTGCAGGTGGCCGATTTCATGCGCGAAACTGTAGTAGCCGGTCGCGCAATCCCAGTACACCGAGGCGAATGCACTGGCCGCATTCGACCCAATGCCCGAGGCCAGGCCGCAGTAACTGCTGTTGTCCAGCACGATCACGCCCACGTCCGCGGTGTAGGTATTACGGCTGGTGTGGATGCTGTCCATGTAACCGTCGTTGGTCACCCGGAAGCGCTGCAGGTCGGTGGTGAAGTTGCCGGTTTCGGTGTAGCTGGTGGTCTCGTAACGCGCCAGCTGCAAGGTGATGCCGACGTTGCTGTTGATGTAACCCTGGTTGGCTTCGGCCACCGCCAGCTGCACCAGCGATTGCATGTTGCCGCCATACGCGGTCACGGCCTTGTTGGTGGCCACGACCAGTACGCGGATGGTGGCCGGGCTGCCGGATGAGGCAGCAGCGATGGTCACGCGCCCGTCGCCCGGCATGTCGAACTTGGGCAACAGGCTGTACTCGGCCGGATGCTCCTGCGGCATGCGCTGCTCGTCGACCTGCACCAGCACGTGGCGGCCATCGGCAAGCGGACGCAGGCGATAGAGCTTGCCGGCATAGCGAATCGTGCCGGTCACGGTGTCGCCGCTGCGCGCCAGGATGGCCGAGTTCATCGGGTCCACGCCCGACAGCGTGCGCGCGCGCGTGCCGGCACGCGGGCCGAGATTGCCGTACCAGACGCTGTCGCCGCCCTCCAATGCATCCACCTTGGCCTGCGTCGCAGTGATGGTCTGGCCGTCCAGCTGCAACTCCAGCAATTTTTCGCCGGCGGTCACCGCACCTGCATCGAGCTGGACCACCTGCGCATTGGCAGTGGACGGAGCGCTCAACAGGCGTTGCAGCGAAGGTTCGGCTGCAGCGGTGGCGGTGGCACTGCGGCTCAGCGCAGGGCCGGTTTGATACAACGGCTTGCCGGCAGCGGCGGCCGAGCCGGCCAGACACATGGCAATCAGACCGACCGTGGTGCACATCGACTTCGACTTCATCGTCTTTCTCTCCTAAGACATGAAAGTTACGGATGTGAAACACCGGGCCCCTGTCCCCGGGACGCCATTAGGACGCGTGTAACTGTACAGAATGCAAGTTGTTGTAACGGAAAATTATGTTTCTGTGATGTTTACCGATACATGGATGCGATTCCAGCAGCTCTCCAACGAGAACCAGCGCACAGTCCTACTGAGAAGAGCGCGTTCCGAAGGCGCGTGCAAAACGAGCACAAGCCGCATTCACGGACAACTGGGCGATCCCGCGTCGTCATGCGGATCGCTGCACATAGACCTGATTGCGTCCGCCACGCGATTGGCTGCGTCGATCCTCACCTGTGTTGCAGACACCGCGCCGCGTCGGAGTCGTGCAGGTGGCGTGTGCCGCCACGTCGTCATGCATGGCACCGCGTGCATCGATACCCGCCTCATCGGCCATGACGTGAAGGTGCGCTCAAATCTGTGGCGCGTGACGCGGCGTGTGTGGCGTCATTGGAATCCGCGCACGCATGCGTCAGGTGGATTCACAGCACAGGTCACGAACGCAGATTCGCCGCTCCCGTGCAGGCACCCTCAGCCAGCCTGCTCCACCAAGTCGGCTAGCTCGTCCTCGTCGAAACCGGCAAGCAGGCGCGCCTGCAGATTGAACGGCCCATGCAGATACCCGCCAGCGTATTCGCGCAGCAGAGCCTTGAAGCGTGCGCGCGGCTCGACGCCGGCCTGCTCGCAATACCAGCGGTACCAACGCGAGCCGGCGGCCACGTGCGCCACCTCTTCGCGCAGAATGGTTTCGAGCACCTCGGCAGTGGCAGCGTCGCCGAGCGAACGAAGTTTGACGATCATCGCCGGTGTCACGTCCAGGCCGCGCGCTTCGAGCACCCGCGGCACCAGGGCCATGCGCGCCAGGCCATCGTGTGCAGTCTTCTCGCACATTTCCCACAACCCGTTATGCGCGGCGAAATCGCCGTAGTCGTGGTCGTGCGCCTGCAATCGTGCGCGCAGCAGCATGAAGTGGCGCGACTCGTCATCAGCTACCGCGACCCAATCGGCATAGAACGCCGCAGGAAGCCCGCGAAAGCGATACACCGCATCCCAGGCCAGATCGATGGCGTTGAGTTCGATGTGCGCAATGGCGTGAATAAACGCAGCGCGCCCTTCCGGCGTGCCCAGTCCACGGCGCGGCAAGTCGCGCGGATGCACCAGCAGTGGCGTTGCCGGACGGCCTGGCATACCGATCGGCGCAGGCGCAGACGCCGCCGGATCGAGCGTCAAGACGCCTTCGCGAAAGGCGGCTGCGTAGTGCTGAGTCAGCGCGACTTTCTGTCGCGGGTCGGCCTGGTCCAGGCACAGGCGCGCGGCGTCGAACAGATCCGCGCTTGCGAACGGATCGCTGCTCACTCCGTTGGCCGCACGGGGCACTGACACGCTGCAAAAACGCATTGCGCTGGCACTTGTTCGCGCGTAGGTAGCTGCCCGTTGCGCAGGCGCGCTTCATCGAGCGTGTCGATGGCTGCAGCGTTTTGTTTGCCGCACCCCGCCGACACTCTCCGCACGCCAACCAGCGCGGCCAATTGGCCGCCCTGGTTCGGTGACTCAGGCGCGGCGACGCTTCTTGGCATCGTCCGAGCGCAGCTGCTGGATGCGTTCGAAATACCCTGGCTCGATGCCGGTGATGTATTCGCCGTTGAAGCACGAGGAATCGAACTGCTTGATGTCCGGGTTGCCCTCGCGCACCGCCACTTCCAGGTCTTCCAGATCCTGGTAGATCAGCCAGTCGCAGCCCAGAAACTCCTGGATTTCCAGCTCGCTGCGGCCATGCGCGATGAGCTCTTCGGCCGCCGGCATGTCGATGCCGTAGATGTTGGGGTAACGCACCGGCGGCGCGGCCGAGGCCAGGTACACCTTGCGCGCACCGGCATCGCGCGCCATCTGCACGATCTGCCGGCTGGTGGTGCCGCGCACGATGGAATCGTCCACCAGCAGCACCACGCGGTTGCGGAATTCCAGGTGGATCGGATTGAGCTTGCGGCGTACCGATTTCTGCCGTTCGCCCTGCCCCGGCATGATGAAGGTGCGGCCCACATAGCGATTCTTGACGAAGCCCTCGCGGTATTTCACGCCGAGCACGTTGGACATTTCCAGCGCCACATCGCGCGAGGTGTCCGGGATCGGGATGATGGTGTCGATGTCATGGTCCGGGCGCAGGCGCAGGATCTTTTCGCCCAGCTTCAGGCCCATGCGCATGCGCGCCTTGTGCACCGAGATGTTGTCGATCATCGAATCGGGACGCGCGAAGTACACGTACTCGAAAATGCACGGCGCATGGTCGGTCGGTGCGGCGCACACTTCCGAGAACAGCTCGCCGCGCGCGGTGATCACCAGCGCTTCGCCCGGGCGCACATCGCGCACGCGCTGGTAGCCGAGGATATCCAGCGCTGCCGATTCGGAGGACACGATGTATTCGGTGCCTTCGGCGTGTTCGCGCTTGCCCAGCACCAGCGGGCGGATGCCGTGCGGGTCGCGGAACGCCACCAGGCCCAGGCCCAGCACCACGCTGACCACCGCATAGCCGCCCTTGCAGCGGCGGTGCACGCCAGCCACCGCGCGAATCGCCGCTTCGGGGGTGAGCATGCGCTGCGCGTCCAGCTCGTAGGCGAACACGTTCAGCAGCACTTCGCTGTCCGAATCGGTGTTGATGTTGCGGCGGTCGGCTTCGAACACCTGCTGGCGCAGCGCCTCGGTGTTGATCAGGTTGCCATTGTGCGCCAGCGCGATGCCGTACGGCGAATTGACGTAGAACGGCTGCGCTTCGTCCATGCCTTCCGACCCGGCGGTCGGGTAGCGGCAGTGTGCGATGCCGACACGGCCCTCAAGCACCGCCATCTTCTTTTCGTCGAAGACATCGCGCACCAGGCCGTTGGCCTTCTGCACGCGTAGACGCGTGCCGTCGGCGGTGGCGATGCCTGCGGCGTCCTGCCCACGATGCTGCAGGACGGTCAGGCCGTCATACAGCTGCCCGGCGACGCTCTGGTTGCCGACAATACCGACGATGCCACACATGGTGCGTGTTCTCCGCTTCGGCTTGCGCCGTTACTGTGAAGGTGGCCGTGCCTGGCCATGGGACTCGACCCGCGCGGGGTCGCTTTCTCCGCCGCGAACCTGCGCCGGATCGATATTGGCCGGCATCGCCTGCGCCGGATCGCGTCCGTCGCTGGCGGCCTTGCCGGGTTGCTTGCCAAGGGCACGCGTGATGGTGTCGCTCAGCCCGGAGCCCGCAAGCGCCTTGCCCAGGTCCGCATTATCGCCTGCCGGGGGCAACTTCCCCAACTCCGTTGGCAGGTTGCCGAGTTCCATCGATGGCATCTCCATCGACGGCATCCGCCACGCCGGCAGTTGCGCCCGCATCCAGCCCGCACCGGGCTGCAGTACCGGCAACAGCACCGACTGCCGCCATGCCGCCTCGCGCGGCAACGGGGTGAACCCCATCAGCAGCACCAGCACGCTGGCCAGGAATGCGCCGCGCACCGCGCCCAGCCCGAACCCGAGCATGCGATCGGTGCCGCCGAGCTTGATCGCATCCACGCCCGCGCGGATCACCATGCCAATCACTGCCACGCTGATCAGCACACCGACGAACACCATGGCGTAGCCGCCGAACGATTCGGTCGCAGACGGGTGCCTGCCATCGGCCAGCCAGCGCGCGGCCGCGCCGCCGAACAGGAAGGTAGCCCAGCCGGCCAGCAACCACGACAACGTGCCCACCACGATGGCGACAAAGCCGCGCAACAAGCCCAACAGGGCCGACACCAGAATAATGACGCCCAGCACCATGTCGATCATGGGCAACCTCTCCGCGTGGCGCGCGCGCCGTGAATGCAATTGGGCTCGGTCGTCACTGCCCTCCCCTCCATGGGTGCGAGGCGTTCGAACATCCAGCAGCTGCAGGCGCGCAGTGCAGGCAGTGAGCAGACACGTGACGGTCCGCCGACAGTGCAGTGTACGAGCGGCTGCCACCTGCGCGGCGGCCGCGTTTGCTTGCGGCCGGCACGGCGATTACGGATGCGGACGCACCATGCCGGAGATACCGACCTTGGCTGCCACCTGGGCACGCAACTGTTCGGCATCGCTGCGATTGGCGACCGGGCCGACACGCACACGATTGAGTGCGCCCTTGTCGGTGCGGACCTGTTCGACGAATGCGCTGAAGCCGGCGGCGCGCACGCGGTCGCGCAGCGCATTGGCGTCTTCGGCGCGGCCGAAGGCACCCAGCTGTACCGCAAACCCGATGCCGCTGGCAGCCGGCGCTGCCGGGGCCGTGGGGGCAGGCGCAGCCGGCTTGGCCATTTCGGGCTTGGCGGGCTCCGGCGTTGCCGGGGTCCTGGCGACCTCGGTCTTGGCCGGTGCCGGCTTCGGCGCCTCGGCCGACTTGGGCGCGGCGGCAACCGGCTTGGCCGGCTCCGGCGGCAGGCTTTCGGTCCTGGTGGCGGCAGGCGTGCCAGCGGCAGTGGCGGTGGTGCTGCTGGCCGGCTTGGGCGCCGGTGCCGGGGTCGGGGTTGCCACCGGCGGCGGAGCGCTGGCGCTCGCATCCAGCGTCACCACCTGGGCGTTGACGTCGCTGCGGACCTTCACCGCCTGCAACCGGGCCGATTCGGCCTGGGCCTGATCGGCATACGGGCCTACGCGCACGCGCCAGGCCGGACGACCGCTGATCTGGGTCTTTTCGCTGAAACCAGGCAACTGCGCCTGCTTGAGCCGGGCGATCACCGCATCGGCATCGGCGCTGGTGGCGTAGGCGCCGAAGTTGACCGCGTAGTTGCCGGCCGCCACGTCCGGCGCGGACGGGGCGCTGGAGGGCGCGGCCAGATCGGCGGCGTCGGGGTTGTCCTGCACCGTTGCCGGGGCGCCGGGGGCACCGGCCATGCCCAGCGCGCCACCGGCCGGGGCATTGCCCGGCGTCACCAGCGGCAACTCACGGGTTTCGAATTCGCCCTTGCCGGGCGCGGCAGGCGCCTCGAGCGGCACATCGGCCACGCCGCTGGACGGCGCAGGGCCCTTGACCAGCATCGGCAGGAAGATCACGGCGAGCGCCACCAGAACGATGGCGCCAATCAATCGCTGTTTCAGAGCAGTGTCCACAGAAGAGAGCTAGAGGCGGCGTGGCGGGGTGCCGCGGCGATTATAAGGCCGGCGCCACCCCGACGACCTCAGCGGGCTGAATGAAGTGCGTCAAGCGCGTCGGCCACGGTGTGAAACGAGCCGAAGACCAGCACGCGGTCGCCGGGGCTGGCCGTGTCCAGGACCGCGCGCACTGCGACGGCAACATCGCGATGACACGGCGCCTGCGCGGCGGCACTGCCTTGCAGACGGGCCTGCAACGCCTGCGCCGATTGGCCGCGCGCGCCTTCAAGCCCCGCCAGCGCCCAATGGTCGATCTGCCCAGCTACTGCCTGCACCACGCCCCGCACATCCTTGTCGGCCAGTGCGGCGTAGATCGCATAGGTGCTGCCGGCATGCGCCTGCGTACCGAGCGCGGCGGCCAGCGCGCGCGCGGCCTGCGGGTTGTGTCCGACATCCAGCAATACCTGCACGCCATCGACCTCAAGCCGCTGCAGTCGCCCGGCCACTTGCGCGTTGCCGATACCCTGCGCCCAGGCTGCGTCGGGCACTTCCACCGGCAATGCCTGCAATGCGGCGATCGCGGCAGCGGCGTTGGCCAGCTGCACCGGCGCGTGCAGTACCGGCATCGGCAATTGCAGCGTCACTGCCACATCGTGCCAGCGCCAATGCGGCACGTCGGCTTGCGGGGTCTCACCCTGCCCTGCGTCGATCGGCTCGAAGAAATAATCGCTGCCGGCGCGGATCGCATTGGCACCCAGCTGGTAGGCGCGGCGCAGCACGCTCGACGGCGGGTCGATCTCGCCCAGCACCACCGGCTTCCACGCGCGGATGATGCCGGCCTTCTCGGCACCGATCGCCTCGCGGTCCCCGCCCAGCCAGTCGGTGTGGTCGATATCGACCGTGGTGATCACGGCGACGTCCGAGTCGACGATATTGACCGCATCCAGCCGTCCACCCAGGCCGATTTCCAGCACCGCCAGATCCAGTGCGGCGCCCTGGAACAGCCACAAGGCCGCCAACGTGCCGAATTCGAAGTAGGTCAGCGCGGTGTCGCCACGCGCCGCTTCGACTGCGGCAAAAGCAGTCGTCAGCGGTGCATCGCCGGCCTCTTCGCCATCGATACGCACACGCTCGTTGTAACGCAGCAGATGCGGCGAGGTGTAGGCGCCCACCCTCCACCCGGCAGCACGCCCGATCGCCTCGATGAAGGCCACCGTCGAGCCCTTGCCGTTGGTGCCGCCCACGACGATGACGTGCTTGGCTGGCGCTTCGATCTGCAGACGCGCAGCCACCTCGCGCACGCGCTCCAACCCCATTGCGATACTGCTGGGGTGTTGCTGCTCGATGTAGGCGAGCCAGTCGGAGAGTGTGGTGGGAGTGTTCACGGGGTTACCTGATGTCGTGCGTCGCGCCGCGCATTATCGCGCTTGCGATGCCGCTGTGGTCTTTGAATCATCACAGCAGTTACTGCATCGGAGTCATGTGGCGCCGACGATGCAATCCATTTCGATTGACGCGTCTGTCGGCAGAGAGAACTAATATCTGGCACGCACGCAATGTCAGGAAGATCGGCAGACTTTTGAATTCCATCCGATGGCATCGCCGGTTGCCGGTGCGCTGACGCCTTCAATGCTGGGCCGGAGACCGAGCCCTCTCAACGCCGTGACTTAGCACCCATCGCGGTTGCGTCCTGCCGGACGCGCTACCCGTCAGATCGCCTTCGAGCGGCTATCAACACGTAGCGGGCGGTCGTCAGGTGTGTACGCCGCGGAGGAACGGGCGTGCACGCGTGGTACATGCCGATTCGAGCACCGGCGGCGCCCGCCTGGCAGCCGCGCAGTCGTTTTGCTAGCTGCTCTTATAGCGCCCGATGCTTGGCCTCACCAAAGAACGGTGTGTGGTGCGCACAGTCGTTGAGGCGCACCACTTCCAGGTGCTCGACGTCATCGCCTTCGAGCAGGTTCAGCGTGGTCGGGGCCTGGCAGAAGCTCCATAGCCTGGACAACGGCAGGCCCAGGATCTTGCACAGGATCACGCGATTGACCGCATCATGCGCAACCACCAGCAGGGTGTCGTCGGCGACCAGTCCGTCGGCGGCGCGCGCCAGGCCGCGCCAGCTGCGGTCCAGCACCTGGCGCAGCGATTCGCCGCCGGGCATCAGCACGGTATCGGGTTCCTCGCGCCATGCGCGCAGGCGTGCCGGGTCCTTGTCGTTGATTTCGCTTGCAAGCAACCCTTCCCATTCGCCGTGCGCGATTTCCTGCAGGTCGGCATCGGTCTGCAGCAGCGATAGGCGCGACGCTCCCAGGGCAGCCTTGGCAGTGGCCTGCGCGCGCGACAGCGGCGAGGCGACCGCGCGGGTGATCTGCAAGGCCTGCAGCCGTTCGCCCAATGCGCGCGCCTGGCCTTCGCCGACCGGCGACAGCGGAATATCGATCTGGCCCTGGTAACGGCCTTCGGCGTTCCACGGCGTCTCGCCGTGACGAGCAAGCAGGATGCGCATGCGCTGAGAGTTCCTTGGGGGAGGGGCCGGCTCGCGGCAGCGAAACCGGACCGCATCATAACCGCAGGCAGCGCGATGTACTGGCTGAGCCAGTAGCACTGCAGCTGCCGGTCCATGGCCGGCACGTAGCGGCGCTCCATCTGCTTCATCGTGCCTTCGATGGCCGGCAGGTCGCGCTCCTGACACCCCGATTCGCGCTCGGCATTGGGCTTGGCGCGCTCCAGGGCCAACCGGTACAGCGTGACCGCCGCGCCCACCGTGCCGGTGGTCTCGAACTGGCGCAGCACGAAGTCGCGGTGCTGGGTGGCCTGGTCGCGCTTGACCAGCGTGACCAGGGTGTCGTGGGCCCTGAGCGCGGCGCGGCCGCTGGCGCCCTACCGCTTGGCCCAGGTCGGCACGGCGGGTTCACCGGCCTGCTTCTGCGCCTGCGCGCCGATCCCCTTGAGGAAATGCCTGGGCTGGTAAGGCACGTTGTCTTTTGCGTAAGCGGCCGGCTTGCCGTCCTTGCCGACATAGGCGCGGTAGAACGAGAAATCGCCGGTGTGGCGCGGCCACATCCAGTAGTCGACGTCGCCGCCGACGATTGCAGCCGAACGCACGACCAGTGGCAGGGATGCGCTGCCTCGCAACCGCGCCAGACCACTTCATGCGCAGCTGGCCGGCCTGGGTCATCAGGCCCAGGCGCGCCCGAAGCTGGGATCGCTGCGACTGGGCCGCCCGGTTTCCAGGTGGCCGGCCAGGCGGCGGCGGAAGGCCGCGCCCGGCTGCTCGATCACCAGGTCGTACCAGTGATCGCTCGCCGCCAGCGGCAGGCGGATGCTCTGCCGCTGGCCGGCAGCCAGTTGCAGCGGCCGCGGCGTCGGGCCGCCATGGTCCAGCGCACGCAATTGCAGCGCACAGGCCTGTTGGCCGGCGTTGCCGATCTCCAGCACCAGCGCATCGCCGTCCTGTCGCGCTTCCACCCAGGGGCTGGCCTGCTGTGCCGCATCGGGGTGCAGCTCGCCGGCGAACTCGCGCAGGAACCCATTCGGCCCATGCACGCGCAGCGCATACGTCCCCTCGTGCAGCGCACCTACCGGAACATCGTCGAGCTGCGTGCCCGGCAACACGGTGTAGTACCAGGGCCCACCACTGGCGGTGCGGGTGTAGACGTTGAACGCTGCCGCAGCGGTGCCGCTGTTGACGAACTGCAGCTGCAGTGCGTTGCCGGCGTGCACGCGCGCGTGCACCTGCAGGGCATAGGGCAACGCGCGCGCGGGGCGTTGGCCCGGCTCCTGCCTTGGCATGCCGGGGTTGCTCGGCGGCACCGGTAACGGTTTGTTGCGCAACGCAGCGGTCCGCGCGCGGTAGTCGTCGATCGATGGCAACGCGCTCAGCGCCGAATCGTCGGGCTTGCGGAAATCGAACACGCTGGTCAGATCGCCGCTGACCGCGCGGCGCCAGGCGCTGATGTTGGGCTCGGCCACGCCGAAGCGGCGCTCCAGCAGACGCAGCACCGAGGTGTGGTCGAACACCTGCGAATTGACCCAGCCACCGCGTGTAAACGGCGAGATCACCAGCATCGGCACGCGGATGCCCAGACCCACCGGTACGCCGTCATAGGCTTCGCCGCGCACATCGACATTGCTGCGCCCCATGCGTGCATCCAGCGCCGGCAGCGGCGCCGGCACATGATCGAAGAAGCCGTCGTTCTCGTCGTAGTTGATGATCAACGCGGTCCTGGCCCAGACCTGCGGATGGGAGGTCAACGCATCGATCAGCCGCGCCACCAGCGACTCGCCGTAGGCCGGCGGTGCTTCGGGATGTTCGCAGTACGCAGTGGGTGGAATGATCCACGACACCTGCGGCAGGCGATTGCCTTGCACGTCGGCCGCAATCGCGGCAATCAGATGATCGGCCTGCGTGGTGGCCGCGTTGTCTGCGGTGGACCCGGGCACGCAGGCACGCGCGCGGCGATAGCGCTCGTCGGCGCGATCGAGCCCACGGTAATGGGAAAAATACGCCAGCGAGTTGCAACCGAAGTTGTCGTATTCCTGGTACACGCGCCAGTCGATGCCTGCCGCCTGCAGCCGCTGCGCATAGGTGGTCCAGCCCATCGCCGCGTAACCGGGTTTGTCGCGCGCCATGTCGGCGGTCCAGTTGCCGTCATCGGCATTGCTGGCCACCTGCGCACGCAGATCGCCCACGCTCAGGCCACTGGTGCCGGTGAACAGATACATGCGATTGGGATTGGTAGGCCCATGCATCGAACAGAAATACCCATCGCAGATGGTGAAGGCATCGGCGAGCGCGTGGTAGTACGGGATGTCCTGGCGCTGGAAATAACCCATCGTCAGCTCGCCCTTGTACGCCACCCAGGCATCGTATTCGGCCCAGCGCGCCGGGTCCTGCCCATGGCCGGCCTTCCAGGAATGATCCAGGCTCTTGATCAACGGCGCGCTGGTGTTGCGCGAATCGAACGCAAACGGCAACAGCCGGCGCCCATCGGCGGCTGGCTGGCTCCAGACCAGGCTGCCGTCGCGCAGCTGCAGCGCGTGCGGGTCGCCGAAGCCGCGCACGCCGCGCAGCGCGCCGAAGTAATGATCGAACGAGCGGTTTTCCTGCATCAGGATCACCACATGCTCGATGTCGCGCAGCGTGCCGGTGCGCGCATTGGCCGGCAACGCCAGCGCGCGGCCGATCGATGACGGCAAGGCTCCGGCGGCGGTAAGTGCGGCAACCCGCTTGAGGAAGTCGCGGCGCGAAGAAGATGACGTCATGACGAAAGCCTTGCCGAAGTCGGGGGCGATGCAGCGCGTGTCGCAATGCGCAGCGCACACGTATAGCCGTCAAGCACGACAGTTTTGCGACAGCGGCCGTCATCAATGTTTCATGAGCTGTTGACACCCTGCGTCGCGAAACGTCGGTCTTGCACCGCGCGTCCGCCCCCAGCCGTGCTCGAACAGGATTCCTGCCATGACTTCCGCTCGTCGTTTTGAGGTCACTCCGTTAGCGCTGGCCGCGCTGCTTCCCGTCATGGCATACGCCGCCGAGCCGGTTGCCGCCGGCAGTGCAGATGCTCCGGCCGCAGTGGCCGATGCCGCGGGCACCGCCACCCAACTGGATGCGATCAACGTGGTCTCGCAGGGCAGTACGCGCCAGGTGCAGCGCATCAGCCGGCAGGACATCGAGCAGCTGACACCGGGCAGCAGCGCCTTCAAGGCAGTGGAAAAGCTGCCGGGCGTGCAGTTCCAGTCCGCCGACCCGTTCGGTACCTACGAGTGGTCCACGCAGGTCACCCTGCACGGTTTCGATCAGAGCCGCCTGGGCTACACGCTGGATGGCATTCCGCTGGGCAACATGAGCTACGGCGTCACCAACGGCCTGCACATCACCCGCGCCATCATTTCCGAAAACCTCGGCTCGGTAGAGATCGCGCAAGGCGCCGGTGCGCTGGGCACCGCCTCCAACACCAATCTCGGCGGGACCATGCAGTTCTACTCGGCCGATCCGCAGACCACGCCCGGTGCGCGGCTGGTGCAAACGGTGGGCAGCGATGCAACCCGCCGCACCTTCGTGCGCGCCGATACCGGCGATCGCAATGGCTTGTCGGCGTACCTGTCCTACGCCAATGCCAGCACCGACAAGTGGAAAGGCTTCGGCGACCAGACATCCGAACAGGCCAACCTCAAGACCGTGTATCAGTGGGGCGACGGCCATCGCCTGAGCCTGTTCCTGGATACCTCGCGGCGCAAGGAATACGACTACATGGACCTGTCGTTGACCAGCCAGCGCGCGCTGGGCTGGGATTACGACTACCTGCAGCCGGATTGGGCCACTGCCGTGCAGATGGCACGCGCGTACCAGAGCACCGGCGCCACCAGCGGCGTGGCCAATGGCTATCCGCAATCGCTGGCCGGCCTGCCCAGCGACTACAGCTGGCTGGATGCCAGCTACTACGCCGGCGGCGGCCTGCGTCGCGATACTCTGGCCGGCCTGTCGGCCACGTTCGTGTTCGGCGGCGCAACCCTGGATGCCGCCGGCTACTACCACGCCAATCGCGGCGAGGGACAATGGGTGACGCCGTATGTCGTCACTTCGGCGCAGATTCCAGTGTCGATGCGCACCACCGACTACGGGCTGGATCGTTTTGGCGGCACCAGTGCGCTGAAGTGGTCGTGGGGCAACCATGATCTGGAGATCGGTGCCTGGGCCGAGAACGCGCGCACCACGCAGGGTCGCAACTACTTCGCGCTCGGTAACGAGGGCTACACCTCGCTGTACAACGTCTTTGAGGCGCAGACTCCGTTCCGCCGCGATTTCCTGCAGCGCTACACCACCCAGACTCGCATGCTGTACCTGCAGGACACCGTGCGCCTGCTCGATGACCGCCTCACGTTGAACTATGGCGCAAAGTCGCTCGACACCACCACGCGCGCGCAATCGCTGGTGCCGACCACCTCGCTGGCGCAAGGCCGCATCCGTGCCGAAGACAACTTCCTGCCGCAGGTGGGCATCAACTACAAGCTCGACGAGCGCCAGGACCTCTACGCATCCTACAGCAAGAACATCGCTGCGTTCGGGTTCACCCCGTTCGCCACCTCGCAGGCCGCGTTCGACCGCAGTCGCTCCACGCTGGAGCCGGAAGAATCGCAGACCGTGCAGGTGGGCTACCGCGTGCAGGACGCCCAGTTCCAGCTCTCGGCCGATGCCTACTTCACCAAGTTCTCCAACCGCCTGTTGACCACCTCGCCGTGTACCGCAGTGCAGACCTGCGCGGCGATCCTGAGCAACGTCGGCGCCGTGCATAGCGCCGGTGCCGACCTGGCGCTGATGTGGCGCCCGATCGAAGGCCTGAGCTGGTTGAACTCGCTGTCGTGGAATCGCTCGCGCTACCAGGACGATTACCTCAACAACGGCGTGGTCGCCACCTCCGGCAAGGAGGTGGTCGGCATCCCCGCGCTGATGTTCTCCTCCAGCGCCAGCTACCAGTTCGGCAACCTGCGCCTGGACCTGGACGGCAAATACGTCGACAAGCGCTACATCACCTTCCTCAACGATTCGCAGGTGCCTTCGTACTGGCTGTTCAATGCCGGCGCGCGTTACGACTTCGGCCGCCTCGGCGGGGTAGCTGACGTGGCCCTGGCACTCAATGTCACCAACCTCACCGACAAGCACTACTTCGCCAGCACCGGTACCAACGGCTATGTCGCCTCCGATCCGGCCGGCTACAACCAGACCATGGTGGCTGGTGCGCCGCGGCAAACCTTCCTGAGCCTGGATGTGAAGTTCTGAGCATCTGCCGTTGCGCCCTCATCCGGCGCTGCGTGCCACTTTCCCGCATGCGGGAGAAGGGTCAAGGCGGTGGTGACCTCCATCCGGCGCTGCGTGCCACTTTCCCGCATGCGGGAGAAGGGTGAAGGCGGTGGTGACCTCCATCCGGTGCTGCGCACCGCCTTCCCCCGCATGCGGGGGAAGGTGCCCGAAGGGCGGATGGGGGCAGCGCGCGAAGTCGCCCCTTGCCCGGCTCGTGCGCCCGCTCGTCCACCGCCTACTCCCGTCTCCCGGCAGGCGCCGGATCAACGTGGGCGACCGTCCTGCACTGCCGCATGGCGGATGCGGCATCGGGCATATAATTGCGGACTTATTTCACTTAGCAGGCCTCGCCATATGGCGCAGACGATGAAAGCGCTGGTCAAGCGCGACGCGGGAAAAGGCATCTGGATGGAGCAGGTGCCGGTTCCCACTCCCGGCCCCAACGAGGTGCTGATCAAGCTCGAAAAGACCGCCATCTGCGGCACCGACCTGCACATCTACCTGTGGGACGAATGGAGCCAACGCACCATCAAACCCGGCCTGACCATCGGCCATGAGTTCGTCGGCCGCGTGGCCGAGCTCGGTTCGGCGGTGACCGGCTATCAGGTGGGCCAACGCGTCTCGGCCGAAGGCCATATTGTCTGCGGCCATTGCCGCAACTGCCGCGGTGGCCGCCCGCACCTGTGCCCCAACACGGTTGGCATCGGCGTCAACGTCAACGGCGCGTTTGCCGAATACATGGTGATGCCCGCCTCCAACCTGTGGCCCATCCCGGACCAGATCCCGTCCGAACTGGCGGCATTCTTCGACCCCTACGGCAACGCCGCGCATTGCGCGCTGGAGTTCGACGTCATCGGCGAAGACGTGCTGATCACCGGCGCCGGCCCGATCGGCATCATTGCGGCGGGCATCTGCAAGCACATCGGTGCGCGCAACGTGGTCGTCACCGACGTTAACGATTTCCGTCTCAAGCTGGCCGCCGACATGGGCGCCACCCGCGTGGTCAACGTGTCCAATACGTCGTTGAAGGACGTGATGAAGGACCTGCACATGGAAGGCTTCGACGTGGGCCTGGAGATGAGCGGCAACCCGCGCGCGTTCAACGACATGCTCGATTGCATGTACCACGGCGGCAAGATCGCCATGCTTGGCATCATGCCGCGCGGTGCCGGCTGCGACTGGGACAGGATCATCTTCAAGGGTCTTACCGTGCAAGGCATCTACGGCCGCAAGATGTATGAGACCTGGTACAAGATGACCCAGCTGGTGCTGTCGGGCTTCCCGTTGCAGAAGGTGCTGACCCATCAGCTGCCGATCGACGATTTCCAGAAGGGCTTCGACCTGATGGAAGAAGGCAAGGCCGGCAAGGTCGTATTGAGCTGGAACTGATCGGCTGATCCTGCCGATACGCAAAAGGCGCCGCGAGGCGCCTTTTGTATTTCCATTTCCTGACGTCACCTGGATGCAGGAACCGAAGATGCTGCGCGCAACGCTTCGCTACGCACGGCAACGCGAGGAAGGTGCGAGAGTCGCTTCAGCCAATCGCACTCATGGCCAGGTGACCGTTGCCGTCGCCACCAGATGGTTCTGCGAATTCTGCCGCCCGAAGCCGAATTCGGCCGCTTCGCTGGTGTCGTAATAGCCCACGCTCAGGCCAAGTGGACCGAAGGTCTTGCCCACGTTGACGCCGAAATCGTTGTAGTCGTGATCGATCTGGCTCAGCGCCGAGGTGTAGATGCTGTGCCCGGCATGCGCGCCGATGGTGAAGTTGTGCGGCAACGCCCAATTGGCATCCAGTGCGTAGTAATAGCCATCGGTGTCGCTGCCGTACAGATCGTTGGTGTACGCCAGGGTCAGGCTATAGGTCTTCAGGAACGTAGTCTTGGTGATCAGCTCGGCGTAGTTGGACGCACCGGCACCGAGATAGTGATAGCGGTTCACCATCACGTCGAAATTGAAATTCGCACTCAGGTCGGTGTTGTAGCCGGCAAAACCGTCCACTTCCCAGTCCGGATCGCCCGCGCCGAAATCGACATTGGAACCCCAGGTCCCGACATAAAAGCCGTAGGGCAGCTTGTAGGTCAGGCCCGCCTGGAACGCAGGTTCTTCGTTGGTCTGCGAGATGCCGCGGAACAGGTAATCACTGGTCAGCGCAAACGTGCCGCTGAGCGGCGGCGCGGGCGCGTCTTCGTCTTGCGCCTGTGCCAGCGGCACCACGCCGAACAACAGCAACGACAGACAACAAGCGAGCGAGGACGGCTTCATGGGGGGCTTCTCCTGGAGCGATGGGCGGTCGGATGGCGCGAAGCGAGAGCTGCAATGAATTCTTAGTCGAACTGTCGTTGCAGCGCAACATAAAAGTCGCGCTCGCTTGATCCAGCGCACATCCTTCGCCTGGCGATGCGCCGATCGGGTATGCCTGTCATCGACCGCGGCTGCGGAATCTTGATGTTGGGGAATCGGGAATCGGGAATCGGGAATCGGGAATCAGAGTCGGAAGCCAGATTCGGAAGCCAAGGACATGGGAGTCTGGAATCCGTATTGGAAGTGTCGGGCAGGCCGCTGGAGACGTGCCGTTCGCGAACCACTCCACTGCTCCGCTTGCAACGCGGCTAGCGCCGGTCGCTTGCCGGTCGGTCCTGGGACACCGCATTCAAGGGCACGGCAAACCGCGGGTTCCCTCAGCAATTCCCGGGCACGTCCATCGCGCCCGAGTGAAACGCCTCGGCGGCGGATCCTCAGGCCGGAAACACCCCGTAATGGCGTGCGGTCAGTCGCAGCTGCTGGCCGGGCTGGAAATTGCCGGCCGAGGCCGGCAGCTCCACTTCCACCTCGTTGCCTGCCGGCTGCAGCGTGGCGCGCAGCCGCAGCCGTGGGCCGCTGCGCTGCGACCAGGCCACGGTGGCCGGCCAGCCGGCGTCATCATCGGGCACCAGGTCCTCGGGCCGCACGTAGACTTCCACCGGGCCGGCGGCCAGTGCGGCATTGGCTGCCGGCAAGGCATGACCTGCCACCTGGATCTGCCCCTGCTCCAGCACGCCGGGAATACGGTTCACTGCCCCTACGAAGGAATACACGAACGGCGAGGCCGGCGTGTCGTAGATCACCGCCGGGGTGTCGAGCTGTTCGATGCGACCGCGGTTGAGGATGGCAACCCGGTCAGCCAGCTCCAGCGCTTCCTCCTGGTCATGGGTCACGAACACCGTGGTCAGGCCAGTGCGCTCGTGCAACTCACGCAGCCAGCGCCGCAGGTCGCGGCGCACCTGCGCATCCAGCGCGCCGAAGGGTTCATCCAGCAACAGCACGCGCGGTTCGATCGCCAGCGCCCGCGCCAGCGCCACGCGCTGCCGCTGGCCGCCGGACAACTGGGTAGGATAACGCTGCTCCAGTCCCTGCAGCTGCACCAGCGCCAGCAGCTCTTCCACCCGCGCACGGATGCGCGCTTCGGCCCAGCGCTCGTCGCCGCGCCGCACGCGCAGCCCGAACGCAATGTTCTCGAACACGTCCATGTGCTTGAACAGCGCGTAATGCTGGAATACGAAGCCGACCCGGCGCGACTGCACGCTCATGCGGGTGGCGTCCTCCTCGCCGAACAGCACCTGCCCACCATCGGCATGCTCCAGCCCGGCCATGATCCGCAACAAGGTGGTCTTGCCCGAGCCGGACGGCCCCAGCAGCGCCAGCAGCTCGCCTTGGCGCACGTCCAGACTGATGTCGTCCAGCGCGGTAAAACTCTCGAACTGCTTGCGCAGACGGTGGATACGGATGCCCATGGTGACCTCAGTGGCGGTGATTGGCGGCCAGCGAATCGCCGTGCCGCCATTCCAGGTACGTCTTCAGCGCCAGCGTCAGCAGCGCGGTCAATGCCAGCAGCGAGGCGCAGGCGAATGCGGCGCTGTAGGCGTATTCGTTGTAGAGAATCTCCACGTGCAGCGGCAGCGTATTGGTACGCCCGCGGATATGCCCGGACACCACCGACACCGCGCCGAACTCGCCCATCGCCCGCGCCGCGCACAACAGCACGCCGTACAGCAGGCCCCAGCGGATATTGGGGACAGTCACTCGCCAGAACATCTGCCAGCCATTGGCGCCCAGGCTCAGCGCGGCCAATTCCTCGTCGCTGCCCTGCTGCTCCATCAGTGGCATCAGTTCGCGTGCGATGAAGGGAAATGTCACGAACGTGGTGGCCAGCACGATGCCAGGCAACGCAAACACGATCCGTGGCAGCTGAATCACGAAGTCGCCCAGCGCCGGCAGCTGCACATGCCAGCCTTCGTCGATCAATGGCCAGGCCCAGCCATTGCGGCCGAAGATCAGCACGAAGATCAGCCCCGCCACCACCGGCGACACCGAAAACGGCAGGTCGATCAGGCTGACCAGCAGGCGCTTGCCGCGGAACTGGTGCTTGCTCACCGCCCAGGCAGCGGCCACGCCGAATACCAGGTTCAACGGCAGCACGACGGCCGTCACCAGCAGCGTCAGCTTGATCGCCGACAGCGCATCCGGGTCGACCACCGCGCGCAGGAAGGTCTCCCCGCCGCCGCGCAATGCTTCGGCGAAGACCAGCACCAGCGGCAGCAACAAGAACGCCAGCAGAAATCCCAGTGCACCCAGGATCATCAGCCCCTGCACCCAGCGCGGCTCGTTGGTGGCCGAATCGGTGATGCGGCGCGCCTGCTCGGTCATCGCACGGGTCTGCAGCATCGAGGGCAACGAGGAAACAGCATCGGTCATGCTGGCCTCCGTTGATAGCGCAACAGGCGTGCCTGCAACGTGTTGACCACCAGCAGGATCACCAGCGACAGCAACAGCATCGCCGCGGCGATCGCGGTGGCGCCGGCATAGTCGAACTCTTCCAGCCGGATGGTGATCAGCAGCGGCGCGATTTCGGTGGAATTGGGCAGGTTGCCGGCAATGAAGATCACCGACCCGTACTCTCCCACCCCGCGTGCGAAGGCCAGCGCAAACCCCGTCAGCACCGCCGGCCACAGCCCCGGCAACACCACCCGCCAGACCGTCTGCCAGCGCGAGGCGCCCAGCGTGGCGGCCGCAGCCTCCATTTCACGATCGCTTTCGGCCAGCACCGGCTGCACCACCCGCACCACGAATGGCAGGCCAACGAACACCAGCGCGATCACGATGCCGAGCTGGGTATAGGCCACCTTGATACCGGCCGCCTCCAGCCAGCGCCCGATCCAGCCGTTGCCGCCATACAACGCAGTCAGCGCGATACCGGCCACTGCGGTGGGCAGCGCGAACGGCAGGTCGATCACCGCGTCGAAGAAGCGCTTGCCGGGAAACCGGTAACGCACGAACACCCAGGCCACCCAGGTGCCCATCAGCGCATTGAACGCGCCTGCCGCCAGGGCGGTGCCGAAGCTGAGCCGCAACGCCGCCAGCGCGCGCGGTTCGCTCCAGACCTTCCACAACCCTTCCCAACCCAAGCCGCTGGTCTTGATGAAGATGCCCAGCAACGGAATCAGCACGATCAGGCCGAGCCAGGTCAGGGTGATGCCCAGACTCAGGCCCAGCCCCGGCATCACGCGGCGGCGGCGCGCTGGCGCCACCGGGTGGGGTGCAACCGAGGTCTGCATGCCTACTTCTTGGCCTGGATCTGGTCGAACAGGCCGCCGTCGGCGAAGTGTTCCTGCTGTGCCTTGTCCCAGGACCCGAACGCCTGCTGGATCGTCACCAGCTTGATGTCCGGGAAACGGGCCAGGTCCACCGGATCGGCAAACTCCGGATGGCGCGGGCGATAGAAATGCCTGGCCGCCAGCTTCTGCCCTTCCGGCGCATACAGGTAGCGCAGATAGGCGTCGGCCACCTCACGGGTGCCATGCTTGTCGACGTTCCTGTCCACCAGCGCCACCGATGGCTCGGCCAGGATCGACAGCTTCGGCACCACGATCTCGAACTTGTCCTTGCCCAGTTCCTCGCGCGCCAGCAGCGCCTCGTTCTCCCAGGCCAGCAGGACGTCGCCGATACCACGCTGGACGAAGGTGGTGGTCGCACCGCGCGCACCGGTGTCGAGCACCGGCACGTTGCGGAACAGCGCCTGCATGTAGCGCAGGATGCGCTCGCGGTCGCCCTTGAAGATGTGGTCCGCATACGCCCAGGCGGCCAGATAATTCCAGCGCGCGCCGCCGGAGGTCTTGGGGTTGGGCGTCACCACCGCCACACCCGAACGCAGCAGGTCAGGCCAGTCCTTGATGTTCTTCGGGTTGCCCTTGCGCACCAGGAACACGATGGTGGAGGTATACGGCGCGCTGTTGTCCGGCAGCCGCTTTTCCCAATCGCTGTCGATCAGCTTGGCCTTCTGCGCGATCGCATCCACGTCGTAGGCCAGCGCCAGGGTCACCACGTCCGCCTCGATGCCGTCGATGACCGCGCGCGCCTGCTTGCCGGACCCGCCGTGCGAGGTCTCCACCGTGACCGTGTCCTGCGGGTGCTGCTGCTTCCACTGCGCCGCGAATGCGGTGTTGAAATCGCGGTAGAACTCGCGGGTGGGGTCGTAGCTCACATTGAGCAAACCGATGTCGCGAGCGCCTGCTGGGCCGGCCAGGGCCAGCAAGATGCATACGAGGGAAACGAGGCGGAAGCGGGGGTGTGTCACAACGATCTCCTGGCCGGGGGGCACAGCTGAACAGCAAGCATGCCATGCTGCGCAGCGTCACGCGGGCGGTGAAATGACATCCACGCCGTTGCTTATGCCGATTTTGCATGACGTAGTGGTATGCCATGGTGATCGTTAAGATTGCGCTTCTTCCTTGCCACTGCGACCGCCATGACCCGTCCGCCTGCCGCGCTCACCTCCCACTACGCCGCCGAGCTGGATGCCATCCAGTCCCAGGGCCTGTTCAAGTCCGAGCGCATCATCACCGGCCCGCAGTCGGCACGGATCACGCTGGCCGCTGGCCGCAGCGTGCTGAACTTCTGCGCCAACAACTATCTGGGCCTGGCCGACCACCCGGACATCATCCAGGCCGCCAAGGATGCGCTGGACAGCCACGGCTTCGGCATGGCGTCGGTGCGCTTCATCTGCGGCACCCAAGACCTGCACAAGCAGCTCGAGCGCACCATCGCCGAGTTCTTCGGCACCGAGGACACCATCCTTTATGCCGCCTGCTTCGACGCCAACGGCGGCCTGTTCGAACCACTGCTCGGCGAGCACGATGCGATCATTTCCGATGCGCTGAACCACGCCTCCATCATCGACGGCGTGCGCCTGTGCAAGGCCAAGCGCTTCCGCTACGCCAACTGCGACATGGCCGACCTGGAGGCGCAGCTGCAGGCTGCCGATGCGGCCGGCTGCAAGACCAAGCTGATCACCAGCGACGGCGTGTTCTCGATGGACGGCTTCATCGCCCCCCTGGACGAGATCGCTGCCCTGGCCCGCAAGTACAACGCACTGGTGCATATCGACGAATGCCATGCCACCGGCTTCCTGGGCGCCACCGGTCGCGGCTCGGCCGAGGTCAAGGGCGTCCTGGACCAGATCGACATCTTCACCGGCACCCTGGGCAAGGCCATGGGCGGCGCACTCGGCGGCTTCACCACCGCAAAGCGCGAAGTGATCGAGTTGCTGCGCCAGCGTTCGCGCCCCTACCTGTTCTCCAATTCATTGCCGCCGCACGTGGTGGCTGCCGGCATCAAGGCCTTCGAAATGCTGGATGCCGCGGGCGAGCTGCGCACGCAACTGGTGGAAAACACCCGCTACTTCCGCGAACGCATGACCGCCGCCGGCTTCGACCTCAAGCCCGGCGTGCACCCGATCAGCCCGGTAATGCTCTACGACGCACCGCTGGCGCAGACGTTCGCCGAGCGCCTGCTGGAAGAAGGCATCTACGCGATTGGCTTCTTCTTCCCGGTGGTGCCCAAGGGCCAGGCCCGCATCCGTACCCAGATCAGCGCCGCGCATACCCGCGCGCAGCTGGATCAGGCGATCGACGCCTTCATCAAGATCGGCCGCGAACTGGACGTCATCAAGGCCTGAGCATGCGGACAGTGCTGCGCCAACGGCTCCTGCTCGCGGCGCAGACCGATGCCCAGGCCCGGTTGCTGGACGGCAGCTGGGAAACCCGCTGCCTGCATTGCCGTCGCCGCCTGCACATCGGCACCGACGGCGAACCACTGGGGCACACCACGCTGGAACACGTGGTACCGCAGGCCTGGTTCGGGCGCCGCGCCGCAGCCGACCTGTGCATGCTGGTGGGCAATGCGCCCAACGATGCGCGCAATCTGGCGCTGGCCTGTGCAGGCTGCAATCACGCCAAGGGACGGCGCCATGACGCCAACGGTGCCGGCGACGCACGCGCGGTGGACGTGGTGAGTGCCTTGCTCAGCGCGCGCCTGGCGCGCTGGCGCGACCCGGCGTCAGCGCCAGGACTTCCGCCGCACTGAGCATCCGCCAGGCGCCTGTGCCCAGCGCGCCGATCGCCAGCGGCCCGATCGCCACGCGCACCAGCCGCAGCACGCCGATGTCCACGGCCGCGAGCAATCGGCGGATCTGCCGGTTGCGGCCTTCGTCCAGCACGATTTCCAACCAGGCATTGCGCTCACCCTCGCGCAGCAGGCGCGCCTGTTTTGCACGCAGCAATCCGCCATCACCGTCGGGGTCGGGATCGATCACACCGATCTGCAGCTGCGCCAGCTGCCCGGCGTTCGGGTGGCAATCGATCTGCACATGATAGGTCTTGTCCGGCCCGCTGGCGGGATCGGTCACCGCCGCCGCCCATTGCGGATCGTTACTGAACAGCAGCAGACCTTCGCTGGCCTTGTCCAGGCGCCCGACCGGCGCGATCCATGGCAGGCCCGCACCATCGAAACAGCGGTACACGGTGTCCCTGCCCTGCTCGTCGCGCACCGTGGTAACCACGCCGCGCGGCTTGTTGAGCATCACATAGATCCGCGAAGGTCCAGCCAGGGGTTGGCCGTCGATGGTGACGGCCGCCGGTTGATCGGTGCGGATCGGGAATTCAGGGTCGCGGATCACCCGTCCATCGACGCTGACCCGCCCATCGGCGATCCAGCGGGCCGCCTCGGTCCGCGAGCACACGCCCAGCTTGGACAGCACCCGCGCCAGCCCATGTCGCGGCGCGGAGTTGCCCTGTGCGGTGGTGGACGCACGCGCGGCGCGCGCCGGCGGTGCCGGGCCACGCGTGCGAGGCCGGGACGTCGCCGGCGGAAGCCGCCGGGTCATGTCGTCCCGACCGCGTGGATTACTTGTTCTCGACCGGCTTGGCGTCGGCTGCCGGCGCCGCTGCAGCAGGAGCCGCACCGGGGGCTGGACGCGCCTTGACCACGCGCACGCCGCGCGCCTTCATCCAGGCGTCGAATTCTTCGGCCGTCATGCGCTTGCCGTTCTGGCTCATGTCGAAGCGCCACGGCGTGTTGTCGAACGCGGTGGTGGCCTTGTAGGCGACCGGATCGTTCGGATTGACGGTGCCGCCCGGCGGAATGACCTTGGCCAGATCCTGGCAGCCTTCCACGCGCAGACGCAGCAACACGCGGTCCACCGACTGTTCGGTGGTGTAAGGCTGTGCCAGCACGCCGGTGGGCATGCCCAGCTGCACGCTACGGGTGTAGAACTCGGCGGCCGCCGGCGCAATCACGGTGGCGGGCAACGGCAGTGGCTGGGACACCGTGCTGCCGGCGCAGTTCGGAGCGGCGTAGGCGGCGGGAATCAGAGCGAGACAGAGCAGTCCTGCCGTAGCGGTACGCAGCATCGTTGGTTCTTCCAGTAAGAGTGTGGTGTCGACGCGGCGAGTGTAGGCAGCGATGAACGCTGTTTCAACAGGAACCGTGCCGGGAGGGCAACACAGACAGCATTGCAGCCTGTACGCGGAGGAATTAGCGGACTTTCGGAGCACACATAGACAAAACCCGGCGCAAGGCCGGGTTTTGTATGAAACAAGCTGGCGGTCCGATTAGTTCTGGACGTTCAGCTCGGTACGACGGTTCTTCGCACGGCCTTCCGGATTGTCGGAACCATCCGGGTTGGCGTTCGGAGCGATCGGGCGGCTCTCGCCGTAGCCGATCGGGCCGACCAGACGCGACGCATCGACGCCGTTCTTGGTCAGGTAGTCGTACACGGTGGTCGCACGACGCTCGGACAGCTTCTGGTTGTACGCGTCGGTACCCTTCGAGTCGGTGTGACCGGCAACCTCGACCTTCAGATCGGGGTAACGCTTCAGGATCTCGGTCGCTTCGCTCAGGATCGACACGGCATCCGGACGCAGGGTCGACTTGTTGAAGTCGAAGTTCACGCCCTTCAGGTCGATCGACACAGGCACCGGGCAGCCGTCCGGACCGATGGTCTGGCCAGGCTGGGAGTTCGGGCACTTGTCGTCGCAGTTGTTGACGCCGTCGCCGTCGTCATCCAGGTCGGCGCAGCTCGGAGCAACCGGAGCCGGAGCCGGCGGCGGCGCGGTCGACGGAGCCGGTCCCAGCGGGATCACGACGCCGACCGAAGCCAGCACGTCGCCAAACCAGTCTTCCTGCGGAGCAGCAACGCTCTGGTCGTTGAAGTCGGCGCGGTAGGCCAACTCGGCACGCACGGCGACGCGCTTGTCGAAGGTGGTCTGCAGACCCACACCAGCCTTGGCGGCAAAGTTGCCGTCCTTCTGCTGGCCCGGCGACACCGGGTTCGGGGTGGCGTCGAACTCTTCTTCCGAGCGCTGGTAGCCCAGGCCGAACAGCAGGTACGGGTTCCAGCCGCGGCCTTCCTGGATGAAGTGGCGACGCAGGTCGAACGAGATGCCGTACTGGCTCCAGTTCTGATCCTGGTTGGCGTCGAAGTTCGGGTTCTGGTAGTTCAGTTCACCGTCGATCGACCAGTTCGGGCTGACGAACTTGCCCAAGCCCAGGGTGACGAACGGAGCATCATTGGTCAGGCGATCGCTGTCCTGGAAGTTGAAGCCAGCGCTACCGGTCAGGTACCAACGGTCATCGAACTCCTGCGCGGACGCAGCCTGGGCAACTGCCAGACCGCCGAGCAACGCGGCAGTGAGAATTTTCTTGTTCATTTATACAGCTCCTTCTTTGGGAGATAAAACCGATAGAGGCGTTGTTCTTGGTAAAGATGCTCGTCACATCCAGAGCCATCGGGGCGCAGATTAAGCCGGCCTCAGTGAAGATCGCGTTAACGGTCATATAACATGTGAAAGCAATCGCCAGGGCTGCAAACCCCAGCCAATACTACGTATACAGCTTCATGAAGAAAAGGACCGGTTGCCCACTTTTACCGACCATCTGATATGAACGGGAGCCGAATTAATCCCGGTGAGGACGATGACACCTACGCCTGTTTTGACCTTGCTGAGCGCCGCAGAAACCACATTGGTGAACGCCAGACCCGGTCCGAGCTGAATTGTGGGGTCGGTGGTTGCAGCCAACTTGCGTCACAACGCACCCTGAACTCCCCACCAGGAGCGTTCCGATGAAAGCTGTCGCCTTCGCACGTTATCTCCCGATCGACGACCCGGCCTCGTTACTTGACATGGAGCTTCCGGCTCCCGTATCGCCGTCGGGGTATGACCTGTTGGTACGAGTGGAAGCAATCTCGGTGAATCCGGTCGACACCAAGGTACGTGCGCCCAAGCCGCAGACCCTGGACGCACCCAAGATCCTGGGCTACGACGCCGCCGGCGTGATCGAGGCAGTGGGTCCGGACGTCACCGCGTTTGCGGTGGGCGATGAGGTCTATTACGCCGGCGACATCAGCCGGCCGGGCAGCAACGCGCAGTACCAACTGGTGGATGCGCGCATCGCCGGCTGCAAACCCACCTCGCTGAGCTTTGCGCAGGCCGCTGCGCTGCCATTGACCACACTCACCGCGTGGGAGCTGCTGTTCCAGCGCATGCCGTTCGCCTTTGATGGCGCACGCAACCGCGGCCGGCATCTGCTGATCATCGGCGGCGCCGGTGGAGTTGGCTCGATCGCGATCCAGCTGGCGCGGCATGCCGGGTTCACGGTGATCGCCACCGCATCGCGACCGGAAAGCATCGAGTGGGTGCGACAGATGGGCGCCCAGCATGTGATCGATCATCATCAACCGCTTCACCCGCAGCTGCAGGCGCTGGGCCTGCACAACGTGGAAGCGGCACTGAACCTGGCCGACACCGATCGCTACTGGCAACCGCTGGGCGAGATCCTGGCGCCGCAAGGGCATGTCGGCCTGATCGTCGAGCCGCGCGGCCCGTTGGCGATCGGCGACCCGTACAAGTCCAAGTGCATCGGCATCCATTGGGAGCTGATGTTCGCCCGCTCGCGTTACGCCACCGACGACATCGTGGAACAGCATCGCATCCTCAACCGTGCGGCGAGCCTGATCGACGCAGGTGAGCTGCGCACGACACATACCGAAACGCTGTCGCCGATCAATGCCGGCACCTTGCGTGAAGCGCACCGACGGCTGGAAAGCGGCAGCACCATCGGCAAGCTGACGTTGGCCGGCTGGTAGCCGCCGCAAGCGCCATGTCGTCGCCTGTCTGACAACGTCGCTGCCACGCGTCTCAAGCGAAACAGGAAAAAAGACGCAGGGACTTGTCCTTCGCACGCCACGGGCGTCAGGGACAGACGCATCCGGACGCAGAAAACAGGCGCGGCACCGCGCACACCCTGACACGGCAGGAGGTACCCGCCCGGCCTTCCAGCAACTGCGCCGCAGCCGGCAACCCGGGCCCGGACGCCCGGGACTTGCCGCCACGCCCGTTTGCCTGCATCGTGCGCACTCCGTACGCCAGCGTATCCATATCATGTCGCCCGCCACCGGCCCTTCGCCCTCGCCCTTCCCGCACCTGTTCACGCCGCTCGATCTGGGCTTCACCCAACTGCGCAACCGCGTCCTGATGGGATCGATGCATACCGGGCTGGAAGACCGCGCACGCGACTTCCCCAAGCTGGCGGCGTATTTCGCCGAGCGCGCGGCCGGCGGGGTTGGCCTGATCGTCACCGGCGGGTTCTCCCCGAATGTGGTGGGCTGGCTCAAGCCGTTCGGCGGCAAGCTGTCGTGGCCCTGGGAAGTGCGCCCGCACCGCCAGGTCACCCGTGCCGTGCACAAGCATGGCGCCAAGATCTGCCTGCAGCTGCTGCATGCCGGGCGCTACGCCTATCACCCGCTGTCGGTGGCACCGTCCAGGTTGCAGGCGCCAATCAATCCGTTCACCCCGCGCGCCCTGTCTGCAGCGGCGGTGGACCGCCAGATCGCCGCCTATGCGCGGTCGGCGCGGCTGGCGCGCGAGGCCGGCTACGACGGCGTGGAGGTGATGGGTTCGGAAGGCTATCTGATCAACGAATTCACCGCGGCACGCACCAACAAACGCAGCGATGCCTGGGGCGGCGATGCGGCCAGGCGGATGCGCTTTGCGGTGGAGATCGTGCGCCGCATCCGCGAGGCCTGCGGACCGGACTTCATCATCATCTACCGGCTGTCGCTGGTGGATCTGGTCGAAGACGGCAACCAGTGGCAGGACATCCTGGCCCAGGCCCAGGCGATCGAGGCAGCTGGCGCCACCATCATCAATTCCGGCATCGGCTGGCATGAGGCGCGCATCCCGACCATTGCCACCTCGGTACCGCGCGCCGCATTCGCCAGCGTGACCGCCAAACTCAAACCGCACCTGCGCATTCCGGTGGTGGCGAGCAACCGCATCAACATGCCGGAGGTGGCCGAGCGCATCCTCGCCGACGGCGCGGCGGACATGGTGTCGCTGGCGCGGCCGTTGCTGGCCGACCCGCAGTGGACCAACAAGGCCCGCGCCGGGCAATCGCATACCATCAATACGTGCATCGCCTGCAACCAGGCCTGCCTGGATCATGTGTTCGAGAACAAGCTGGCCACCTGCCTGGTCAATCCGCGCGCGGCCCACGAAACCGAGCTGGTCTACACGCCCACCACCACGCCCCGGCGCATTGCCGTCGTCGGTGCAGGGCCGGCCGGCCTTGCCTGCGCCACGGTCGCAGCCGAGCGCGGCCACCGGGTGACCCTGTTCGATGCCAGCAGTGCGATCGGCGGGCAGTTCAACATCGCCAGACGCATTCCCGGCAAGGAAGAGTTCAACGAGACGCTGCGCTACTTCAGCCACCGTGTCGAGGCGACCGGCGTGCAGTTGCGCCTGGAGACCCATGTGCAGGCAGCCGACCTCACCGAGTTCGACGAGGTGGTGCTGGCCACCGGCATCGAGCCGCGCAAGGTCGACTTCCCGGGTGCCGACCATCCGATGGTGGTGAGCTATCTGGACGTGGTGCTGGGCCGCCACGTGCCCGCCGGCAAGGTCGCCATCATCGGTGCCGGTGGCATTGGCTTTGATGTCGGCGAATTCCTGGTGCACGAAGGCGAGCCCGTGTCGCTGGACCCGGTACGCTGGATGGCCGAATGGGGCGTGGACCCGACCTTCGAGACCGGCGGCGCGCTGGCCAAACCGCAGCCCGAGCGCCCCGCCCGCCAGGTCTGGTTGCTGCAACGTAGCCCGGGGCGGCCGGGTGCGCGGCTGGGCAAGACCACCGGCTGGATCCACCGCGCCACGCTCAAGGCCAAGGGTGTGAAGATGCTTGGCGGCGTGGAGTATCTGGGCGTGGACGATGCCGGACTGCGTATCCGCGTGGAGGGCAGCGAGCAATTGCTCGATGTCGGCACGGTGGTGATCTGCGCCGGCCAGGAACCGCGCCGCGAGCTGCTGGTCGCCTTGCAGGCGCTCGGCAAGCAGCCGCACCTGATCGGCGGCGCCGACGTGGCGGCCGAGCTGGATGCCAAGCGCGCGATCAACCAGGCCAGCCGACTCGCCGCAACCTTGTGATATCTGCGCCGGTACGCCGGTGCTGTTGCGTTGCGCAAGGCGACAGCAAGCGGGTGCCGGCGGACCAGGCTCACTGCGCCGGCATTGCCTGCTTCTCACCCTTGCGAAGCGCACTGAAGCCTGCAGCGACAGCGTCGCTTCGATGCAGTGGTGGCAAGTACGCGACACAGGGCTGCGTCCCAGGCGGCATGCCGGTCACATACGCCTGACCACGTGAGCCGCTGGCTGCGGCCAGACAAACGCGGACGGACGCTGCGTACACGGCGCGCCCGATTGCCGACAGCTTCCTGGTCAATGTGACCGGCTTTTACCGATGGACAGATGACGCGTGCAGCTGGCGTGAATCCGTCATGCATTGCGGCAGTGCGCATCGTCATTGCAAATGTATCGACGCCGATGCGGCGACGCTTGCTTGCTGCGTTGTCGCTGACCCGATGCGACGCGCATCCGCTGCTGCAATGCATGCCGTCCAACCGGCCAAAGCAGGCACAGCCGACGTTGCGCTGCTTCAGCGCTGCCCATTCAGGCACGATTCTGTGATCGACGCCTACCGTGCGCCAACTTTTTGACCCACCCACTTGGTGGGCACCTTCGGCAGATCTCTTTCGCCGGAGACCGGGCGGCCCGTGACAGGTCGCCTCCCCATGACGCCAAGCCTTTCGCACTGGTGCAGCCACCCTGGATGCCCTGCGGACCGGCCCATACGGAGCAAGGAGTTGTATGAAGATGATCTGGATTTTCTGGCTGGCGCAATTGATGCCGCAGCCAGCTGCAGATTCGCTGTGCCTGAGTACCACCGTGTACCTGGAAGCGCGTGACCAGACCTTGCGCGGCCAGCAGGCCGTCGCTGAAGTTGCACTGCGTCGGCTGGACAGCGGTCTGTGGGGTGATTCGATGTGCGAAGTGGTCACTGCGCGCAAGCAGTTCGCACCGACCATCGTGGCCCCGGGCACGCAGCTGAAGAACGATGACGCCTGGAACAAGGCGCTGGATGTTGCACTGGCTGCAGAACGTAACTGGGCACTGCCTGCCGGTCAGCGCAAGGAAATCGTGCCGGGTGCCAGCCACTTTGCTGCCAGCGCAATTGCAAGCCCAAGCTGGCGCAATGCTTACCAAGTGGCCACCATCGGCGACCACACCTTCTATCGCGTGCAGAAGCTGCGTCCGCGCACAGCGTCCTAAGCGACGCACCGCAGCATGCTGCGGCGTGTCGATACCGCCGCCATCACGCCTCTGGAATTGCTTGCGCTGTCTTTGCCTGGATTGAACGGCGCGCAGAGGTTCGTACGATTTCCCGAGCTGCCTGCAGCCGGCTGCCATGTGCCGCGAGCAGATCGCTACGCGTGATGATGCCGACCACACGCAAGGTCTGCTGTCCGTCCACGACCACCAACCTGCCGACACCGGCATCGCTCATGTGATCGGCGGCCTCGCGGAGCGAGTGTTGCTCGCCGATGACCACCGCCGCGCGCTGCAGCAGCGCAGCGAGCGGCATGTCATCGGTCTTGCGTTGGTCGAGCAGCTCGCGGCGCGTCAGCACGCCCTGCAGCAGGCCCTCTGGGCCGGTGACCGGAAAGCCCTGGTGGCTGACCTCGGCCCCGCCACCACGCAACCACTGGCGTACTTCGCCCAGTGTCTGGGTTGCCTCCAGGCTCACCACGTCGCGGCTGCACACCGTGCCTACCGCGATCTGATCCAGATGATCGGCGCTATAGTCGGATGGAACGCGAACGCCGCGACGCACGATCTTCTCGGTCATGATGGTGTGGCGCATCATCAGGCCAGAGACCAGATACGCCGCCGCGCAGCCGCCCAGCAGCGGCAGCAGTCCGTGCGTTTGCTGGGTCGCTTCGAAGGCAAACAGGACTGAGGCCAGAAATGCACGCGAGGCACCCGCGAACATGGCCGCCATGCAGACCAGCGCCGCCATCCGTGGGTCGACACCGAGCCACGGTGCATAGGTCGCCACGGCAACCCCGAGCACGCCACCCAGCGCACCACCGATGGTGAACAACGGCGCCAACGTGCCGCCGGAGGTTCCACTGCCCAGCGCCACCGACCACGACACCAGTTTGGCCACGCACAGGATCAACATCGTGCCCAGCCCCACGCCGCCGCCCAGTACCAGAATGATGTTGTCGTATCCCACGCCCAAGGTCCGCGGCACCCAGTAGCCGACAACGCCGATCACCACGCCACCAATCGCCGGCCACCACATCCAGTGCAGCGGAATCCGTTCGAATGCGTCTTCGATGCCGTAGGTCAGACGTGTCACGCCGACGCTGATCGCACCGACCACGGCTCCCATCGCCACATAAGCGAACAGCGCACTCAACACCGCCGGCGGCAGCATCGGCATGGGAAATACCGGGCCGGCGCCTTCGAACACACCGTGCATCGCGGCGCCGACCATCGCCGCCAGCGCCACCGGAATCAGCGAGCGCGCGCGGCGTTCGAACAACAGCAGTTCGACCGCCAACACCACCGCCGCGATCGGCGTTGCAAAGATCGCGGCCATGCCGGCGGCAGCACCTGCAGCGAGCAAGGTCTTGCGTTCGTCGGCAGTGACATGCAGTCGCTGCCCCAGCAGTGATCCAAGTGCGCCGCCTGTGGCGATGATGGGTCCTTCCGCACCGAATGGCCCGCCGGTCCCGATCGCCACGGCCGACGATGTGGGTTTGAGCCAGGTCATGATGGGCGGAATGCGGCTGTCGTTACGCAATACCTGTTCCATCGCCTCGGGAATGCCGTGCCCCCGAATCGCACCCGAACCGTAGCGCGCCATCACACCGACGATCACGCCACCGACGACCGGCACCGCAATCGCCCAGGCTCCCAATGCATGTTCTGCCGGGCTGACCATCTCGACGTCCAGGCGACCGAAATATGCCAGGTTGGTGACCAAGCCGATCAGCGCGGTCAGCAGCTGCGCAACGCCCGCCACGACGAATGCCAACATCAGGCTGAGACTGGCGATCCAGGGCACGCGGCGATCGAGCGGCCGAAACTGAGCCGGCATCTGTGCCAGTGCTGGATCCAATGATGGGGCGAGCGGAATCGCCACGCGTGTATGCGTGGTGGAGTGGGAATCGATCAAGGGGGAACGCCGGAAGTGCGACGCGGCAAAGGCTACGCCGATCGTCCCGCAGTAGCTGGCTGAAACTTAAACCTGCAAGTGCGCGTGTGTCGAAACGAATACGCATGGCGGTCCACGCCCACCCACCGCACGGCCACACCGATGCTGCCGAAACATCGGCGGCAGAGTTCGCCCAGGACCAAACCGCCTTGTCGGTGCCTCGTCCATCGCAGTGCCTGTCTCGGTGCGCCACGCCACGCGCCCCCGTCGTTGCGCTGCGCGCCGCGCGTGCAGGACAACCCGGCTAAACTTGCGGTCCTGCTCCTCACTGGATTGGACCATGAAGCTCTACACCAAGCCCGGCGCCTGCTCGCTCGCTGACCACATCGTCCTGCGCTGGTCCGGGTTGCCGTTCGATCTGGTAGTGGTCGATGCCGCCACCATGAAGTCGCCCGACTATCTGCAGCTCAATCCGGCAGGTGCCGTGCCGTTGCTGCTGATCGACGATTGGGCGCTGACGCAGAACGCTGCCATCCTGAATTACATCGCCGATGTTGCGCCGCTGACCGGCCTGGGCGGCGATGGCAGCGCGCGCAGCCGTGCCGAGATCAATCGCTGGATCGCATTTTCCAACGCCGACGTCCACCCGACCTTCAAGCCGATCTTCGGCAGCACCGGCTACCTGCAGGATCAGGCATTGATCGCGCGCAGCCAGGACGATGCGCGCAGCAAGTTGCGCACGCTCTACGCGCGTGCCGATGCGCATCTGCAGGGCCGCCAGTGGCTGGCCGGCGACAGCCATACCGGCGCCGATGCGTATCTGTTCGTGACCTTGCGCTGGGCCCGCAAGGCCGGCGTGGACGTGAGTGGGCTGACGGCACTGGATGCCTTCTTCCAGCGCATGCAGGCCGATGCCGACGTGCAGGCAGCGCTGAAAGCCGAAGGCCTAGAGTAAGCGATAACGCGACCAGGGCACGCACCTTGGTGGCCGAATCACCGAGCGCACGTGCGCCGCGTTGTCGCTGCGCACAGTGCACCCCACGCTGCACCGCCGCGATGCCCACCCGCTGGCGTCACGCTGGTGGGCAGGCACAAAAAACGCCGGGCAATGCCCGGCGTTTTGACTTGCAGCAACCGTGGTGCTCAGCCCAGCAGATGCGACACGCCGCTGCGCTCTTCTTCCAGCTCGGCCAGGGTCTTGTCGATGTACTTCTGGCTGAACTCGTCGATCGGCAGATCCTTGACCAGCGTGTACTGGCCGTTCTCGGTGGTGACCGGGAAGCCGAAGATCACGCCTTCCGGAATGCCGTAGGAGCCATCGGACGGCACGCCCATGGTGACCCACTTGCCATTGCTGCCCAGCACCCAGTCACGCACGTGGTCGATGGCCGCATTGGCGGCCGACGCCGCCGACGACAGGCCACGGGCTTCAATGATCGCCGCGCCGCGCTTGCCCACGGTCGGGATGAAGGTGCTGGCGTTCCATTCCTGGTCGTTGATCGCATCGCCGATGGACGCGCCATCGGCGGTGGCGAAACGGTAGTCCGGGTACATGGTCGGGCTGTGGTTGCCCCACACCACCAGCTTCTCGATGCCGCCGACCGGCTTGCCGAGCTTGAGCGACAGCTGGCTCAGGGCACGGTTGTGATCCAGGCGCAACATGGCGGTGAAGTTCTTCGGGTTCAGATCCGGCGCCGACTTCATCGCGATGTAGGCGTTGGTGTTGGCCGGATTACCGACCACCAGCACCTTGACGTCGCGCTTGGCCACCTTGTTCAACGCCGCGCCCTGCGCAGTGAAGATCTTGGCGTTTTCCAGCAGCAGGTCCTTGCGCTCCATGCCCGGGCCGCGCGGACGCGCGCCGACCAGCAGGGCGACGTCGATGTCCTTGAACGCCACTTCGGCGTCGTCGGTGCCGACCATGCCGGCCAGCAGCGGGAACGCGCAATCTTCCAGCTCCATCATCACGCCCTTGAGCGCGGCCTGGGCCTTCTCGTTGGACAGTTCCAGCAATTGCAGGATCACCGGCTGATCCTTGCCCAGCATTTCGCCGGAGGCGATGCGGAACAGCAGGGCATAGCCGATCTGGCCGGCAGCGCCGGTCACAGCAACACGAACAGGTGCTTTCATGGGTGTTTCCTCTGCTAAAAAGCGTTGGTGGGGGTGGCGCGCTGGCGGGGCCGCAAGGCCTGGCGGCGCGCGTTGACAAACGAACGGCCGCACAAGGCGGCCGTTCGACGGGAACTGCGATCAGGCGGCGAGGATCTTGTTCCACTCCGCGACGCGGTCGGCCTTGGCCGCCAGCACGGCGTCGGTATCGCCTTCGATGGTGAGCGTGTTGATGGTGTCGCCCTGGGCAACGCTGTCCACCACGTCCAGGCCCTGGGTGACCTTGCCGAACACGGTGTGCTTGCCGTCCAGCCACGGGGTGGCGGTGTGGGTGATGAAGAACTGGCTGCCGTTGGTGTTGGGGCCGGCGTTGGCCATGGACAGCACGCCGCGCTCGTGGCCGACGCCGTTGTTGGCCTCGTCTTCGAAACGGTAGCCCGGGCCGCCGCGACCGGAACCTTCCGGGCAGCCGCCCTGAATCATGAAGTCGGCGATGACGCGGTGGAAGCTCAGGCCGTTGTAGAAGCCGCGCTTGGCCAGGTTGACGAAGTTGGCAACCGTCAGCGGAGCCTTCTCCGGGTACAGCTCGACAACGATCGGGCCGCGGGAGGTGTCGAAGGTGGCGATCAGGGACATGGAAATCCTTGCAGGTTCTGGAGTGATCAACAGCTCACTAGGATACACCCGGGCGCGTAGCCGGCCGCGCGGTTACGACCATGGTCCAACGGTTCTGCCCGCCCCGGCTGCCCGGCCCGTCACGCTGGCTGAATGGGCGATCTGAACCGACGTGCGCTAATCCGCAACGGCAGCGCAACGAAACCGCTATAATGTTGGGCTTACCTCATCTCAAGACTGGCGCCAGACAGGGGCCCTTTCCGCATGTCCATTGAAAAACTCCGCAATATCGCCATCGTCGCGCACGTCGACCATGGCAAGACCACCCTCGTCGACTGCCTGCTGAAGCAGTCCGGCACCCTGTCCGAACGCACCGTCTTGGCTGAGCGCGTGATGGACAGCAACGACCAGGAAAAGGAACGTGGCATCACGATCCTGGCCAAGAACACGGCCATCACCTGGCAGGGCAACCGCATCAACATCGTCGACACCCCCGGACACGCCGACTTCGGTGGCGAAGTCGAGCGCGTGCTGTCGATGGTGGACTCGGTGCTGATCCTGGTCGACGCGATGGACGGCCCGATGCCGCAGACCCGCTTCGTGACCCAGAAGGCGTTCGCGATGGGCTTCAAGCCGATCGTGGTGGTCAACAAGATCGACCGTCCCGGCGCGCGCCCGGACTGGGTGATCGACCAGGTGTTCGACCTGTTCGACAAGCTCGGCGCCACTGACGAGCAACTGGACTTCCCGATCGTCTACACCTCGGCATTGAATGGCTACGCCAGCCTGGATTCGAGCGTGCGCGACGGTGACATGACCCCGCTGTACGAAGCGATCATGCAGCACGTCTCGGCACCGGACGTCGATCCGGACGGCCCGTTCCAGATGCGCATCAGCCAGCTGGACTACAACAACTTCGTCGGCGTGATCGGCATCGGCCGCATCCAGCGCGGCGTGCTGAAGAAGAACATGCCGGTCAGCGTGATCGACCGTGAGGGCAAGAAGCGTCAGGGCAAGGTGCTGCAGGTGCTGGGCTTCCTGGGCCTGGAGCGCATCGAGCAGGACACCGCCGAAGCCGGCGACATCGTCGCCATCTCCGGCGTGGCCGAGCTGACCATTTCCGACACCGTGTGTGCGCTCGACGCCCCCGAAGCGCTGCCGGCGCTGACCGTGGACGAACCCACGATCTCGATGACCTTCCAGGTCAACAATTCGCCGTTCGCCGGCAACAAGGACCTGTCCGGTGGCAAGTTCCTGACCAGCCGTCAGCTACGCGACCGTCTGGACCGCGAGAAGGTGCACAACGTGGCGCTGAAGGTCGAGGAAGGCTCCGACGCCGACAAGTTCCTGGTCTCCGGCCGTGGCGAACTGCACCTGTCGGTGCTGATCGAAAACATGCGTCGTGAAGGCTACGAGCTGGCCGTGTCGCGCCCGGAAGTGATCATCAAGGAAATCGACGGCAAGCAGATGGAGCCGATCGAACAGCTGGTGGTGGACATCGAAGAACAGCACCAGGGCGGCGTGATGGAAAAGCTGGGCACCCGCAAGGGCCAGCTGAAGAACATGGAGCCGGACGGCAAGGGCCGCGTGCGCCTGGATTACATGATCCCGGCCCGTGGCCTGATCGGCTTCCAGAACGAATTCCGCACCCTGACCCAGGGTTCGGGCCTGCTGTTCCACGTGTTCGACCATTACGGCCCGAAGGAACAGGGCGCCATCGCCAAGCGCCAGAACGGCGTGATGATTGCCAACGCCCCGGGCGCAACCCCGGCCTATGCGCTGGGGCCGTTGGAAGAGCGTGGCCGCCTGTTCGCCGCCGAAGGCGACAACGTGTACGAAGGCCAGCTGATCGGTATCCACTCCAAGGACAACGACCTGACCGTCAACGCGATCAAGACCAAGCCGCTGACCAACATGCGTGCGTCGGGCAAGGACGATGCGATCAAGCTGACCCCGGCCATCAAGTACACGCTGGAACAGGCGCTGGACTTCATCGAGGACGACGAGCTGGTCGAAGTCACCCCGAAGGAAATCCGCCTGCGCAAGAAGTTCCTGACCGAAAGCGACCGCAAGCGCGCTGGCCGTTCCGGCTAAGCCCTGGCGGTCACGCTCGTGCAGCGCAAGCCCTACAGCCCGGATCCGCGCGCGCATCCGGGCCTTCATGCGATCGCCTTGCTCGAGGCGGTCAAGGGGGTGCTTGCGCTGCTGGCGGCGACGGGCCTGGAAATTCTGGGCCCGCTCTCGCTGCAGAATGCGGTCAGCACGCTGATCCGCCGTTTCAATCTGGATCCCGACCACGGTGCACTGCCGTCGTTGCTCAAGACCATCAGCCCCGATGCCGTGCATCTGGCCGCTGCCGCCATGCTGGCCTACGGCCTGCTGCATGTGGTGGAAGCCTGGGGCCTGTGGCGCGCCAAGGCCTGGGCCTCGCTGCTGGGCTGCCTGTCGGCCGCCATCTATCTGCCATTCGATATCTACGCCATCGTCCGCCATCCTGGCTGGACCGCCTGGGCCGTGCTGGCGATCAACCTGATCGTCGTCGGCGTGCTGGCACGCGATCTGGTCCGGCGTCGCCACTGACCCACCCTGCCCCGTCCACGCGGACGCGGCCATCCGTTGTCACCCCGATCCTGCGCCATTAGCCTGCGAAGACCTCCCGGGGAACCCGCGCCGATGCGATCCACCACCTTGTCCTTTGCCTTGCTGCTGGCGCTGTGCGGCTGTGCGCATGCCGACGCCCCGACGCGCCACACACCTGACACGGCGGCCGGCACCGAGCCACTGGAGCTGGTCGAGGCCGATGTGGCCGGCCTGCAGGCGCGCATGCAGTCCGGCACCATCACCAGCCTCGAACTGACCGGCGCCTATCTACAACGCATCGCCAGCATCGACCGCGCCGGCCCGCAACTCAATGCGGTCATCGAACACAATCCGCAGGCCGAAGCCGAGGCACGCCGGCTCGACGACGAACGCCGCGCCGGACGTGTGCGCGGACCGTTGCACGGCATCCCGGTACTGCTCAAGGACAACATCGACGCCGTGCCGATGGTCAACAGCGCCGGCTCGCTGGCACTGGCCGCGTCCCGCCCGGCCCGCGATGCCTTTCTGGTGCAGCGCCTGCGCGCGGCCGGCGCGGTGATCCTGGGCAAGACCAACCTGAGCGAGTGGGCGAATTTCCGCTCCACCCAGTCCAGCTCCGGCTGGAGCGCCCGCGGCGGACTGACCCGCAACCCCTACGCGCTCGACCGCAACCCGTGCGGCTCCAGCGCCGGCACCGGTGCGGCAATCGCCGCCAGCCTGGCCACCGTGGGCATTGGCACCGAGACCGACGGCAGCATCACCTGCCCGGCATCGGTCAACGGCCTGGTCGGGCTCAAGCCGACGGTGGGCCTGGTCAGCCGCGACGGCGTCATCCCGATTTCGGCCAGCCAGGACAGCGCCGGCCCGATGACGCGCAGCGTGGCCGACGCGGCCGCGGTGTTGCAGGCAATCGCCGCGCCCGATGCGCAGGATCCGGCCACGCGCAATGCGCCGTCGTCCCCTCCAGACTATCTCGCCCACCTCAAACCCGATGGCCTGCGCGGCGCGCGCCTGGGCCTGCTGCGCAACCCACTGCGCGAGGATCACGCGATCGCCGCCGTCTTGGATCGCGCCGTGCAGACCTTGCGCGCGGCAGGTGCCACGGTGGTAGAGACTGCCCTGGTCACCGATGGCAAGTGGGATGCTGCTGAGCAGATGGTCTTACTGGTCGAATTCAAGGCCGGCTTGAATGCCTACCTGCGCAGCCACGCCGCGCCGGTCAAGGACCTGGACGCGCTGATTGCCTTCAATCGCGCCGATGCGCAGCGCGAAATGCCTTACTTCGGCCAGGAGTTGTTCGAACAGGCGCAGGCTGCGCCGGGCCTGGAGGACCCGGGCTATCTGAGCGCGCGTGCCAGCGCCAGACGGCTCGCCGGCGAGCAAGGCATCGACGCAGCCCTGAAAGCCGACCGCCTGGACGCGCTGATCGTGCCGACCACCGGCGCGGCCTGGGTCACCACGCTCGGCAAGGGCGACACCTTTCCCGGTGCCGGCTACGGCGCCGCGGCGGTGGCCGGATATCCGAGCCTGAGCGTGCCGATGGGGCAGACCCAAGGCTTGCCGCTCGGACTGCTGTTCATGGGCACCGCCTGGAGCGAACCGCGCCTGATCGAACTGGCTTACGCCTACGAGCAGCGCAGCCACGCGCGGTTCGCGCCCGGCTACGCGCCGAGCGCACCGCCGGCGACACCGGGCGCATCGCAAGCAAAGCCAGTCGACTGACCGCAAGGCAATGCGGGGCGGTACAGGCATCGACGTCATGAGACAGCATCACCCGAGCGATGCGCGAACCGGCTGGCCGCCAGCGCACACAAAAACGGCCAGGCACGTCTGCAGACGAGGCTAGATGGATGCTGCAGGCTCGCCGTCTTCGGCACCCGGCGAACGCACGTTGTCCGGCGAGATCGGTTCTGCTGCGCGCAAGGCCGGCTTTTCCTGCGCCACGATCTCGGCGCGAATCCTGGGCAATGCATAGGGATGCTCGCGGGTCAGGAAATCGATCATGCGTTCGCGCACCAGGCAGCGCAGGTCGAAGGCATCGCCGGAATTGCGCGCACTCACCAACAGGCGCACCTGGATGGTGTTGTCGCTGGTATCGGTGATCTGGGTAACGCACACCCGCCCATCCCACAGCGGCTCGCTCTGGCAGATGCGCTCCAGTTCCGCGCGCACTGCGGCGATCGGCGTGCGGTAATCCAGCCACAGGAATGCGGTACCGAGCAGATCCGCGCTAGCACGCGTCCAGTTCTGGAACGGGTTTTCGATGAACCAGGTGAGCGGCACCACCATGCGTCGCTCATCCCAGATCCGCACCACCACATACGCGCTGCCGATCTCCTCGATGCGGCCCCATTCGCCTTCCACGATCACCACATCGTCCAGCCGGATCGGCTGGGTCAGCGCAATCTGCAGGCCGGCGATCAGATTACCGAACACCGGCTTGGCCGCGATGCCCGCCACCAGACCGATGATGCCGGCCGAGGCCAGCAGCGTCTTGCCGATATGGCGCACCTGCTCGAAGCCGAGCAGCACCACCGAGATGCCAAGCAAAATTACTGCGCCCATCACCACGCGGCTCAGCACCCGGGTCTGGGTCTGGATGCGGCGCGCGGTGAGATTGTCCGACACCTCGATCGGGTTGCTGCGCAGGATCGCCGCTTCGCCGGCCGCCACTGCACGTACCAGCAGCCAGGTCACGCAACCGACGATGCCGACATGCAACAGGTGCTGCACTACCGCCAGCGCCTTGCCGGTCAGCGGCGTGGCCTCGGTGGCAACACCTAGGAACAGCAGCGGCAGGATGAAGGCCGCGGGCAAGGTGATCACGCGAATGATGCGCGCGCGGCGGTAATCGCGTCCCTGCATGCGGCGAAACAGCCACAGCATCAGCGACCAGGTGACGACGCCGGCCAGCAGCGCGGCGCCCAGGGGAATTGCGTATTCGCGAATGACGTTCCAATCGGCAGTCAAACCGTTCCTCCTGTGGGGGGAAAGAGGGATGGCTGCCAGAGCATGCCGCAGGCGGCATGAGCATCACGTCATGCGCACGCCGCTCATGCGCCCAGCGGCTGCGACGCCACCTGTTGTTGCTTGCGCACGATCGCCATCGCAATTTCCAACGACTGTTCGTAGTTCAGGCGCGGATCCACGCTGGAGCGATACGCCCGCTCCAGATCGCGCTCGGTGAGCTCGCGTGCGCCGCCGGTGCATTCGGTGACATCTTCGCCGGTGAGCTCCAGATGTACGCCGCCCAGCCGCGTGCCGGCTGCTGCATGCAGGTCGAACGACAACTCCACTTCGTTACGGATGTTGTCGAAACGCCGCGTTTTATAGCCATTCCCGGTGCTTTCGGTGTTGCCGTGCATCGCATCGCACACCCACAGCACCCGCCGCCCGTCGCGCTTGACCGCATCCAGCAGTGGCGGCAACTTCTCGGCGATCTGCGCCGCGCCCATGCGATGGATGAAGCTCAGGCGCCCGGGTTCGTCGTCGGGATTGAGCACGTCGATCAGACGCAGCAGCTGATCCGGCTGCACCGACGGCCCGACCTTGATCGCGATCGGGTTGCGTACCCCGCGAAGGTATTCCACATGCGCGCCATCCAGCGCTGCGGTGCGCATGCCGATCCACGGGTAGTGCGTGCTGAGGTTGAACCACCCCCACTGCCGCGGCACCTGCCGCGTCAGGCCTTCTTCGTACGGCAGCAGCAAGGCTTCGTGCGAGGTGTAGAAATCGATGCGGTTGAGGTTGTACACCTCTGCCCCGGACAGGGTTTCCATGAAGCGCACGGCATCGCCGATCGAAGCGACCATCTTCTGGTAGTCGGCCGCCAGCGGCGAATAGCCTACCCAGTCCAGGTTCCAGTATTCGGGGTGATGCAGGTCGGCGAAGCCGCCATCGATCAAGGCGCGTACGAAGTTCATCGTCATCGCCGATCGCGAGTGCGCGGTGATCATGCGGCGCGGATCGGGCACGCGCGCGGCCTCGGTGAAGGCTGGCGCATTGATCACATCGCCGCGGTAGCTCGGCAAGGTCACGCCATCGCGGGTTTCGGTATCGGCCGAGCGCGGCTTGGCGTACTGCCCGGCAAAGCGACCCACCCGCACCACCGGCAAATGCAGCCCGTGCACCAGCACCAGGCTCATTTGCAGCAGTACCTTCAACCGGTTGGAAATGGTGCCCGATTCGCAATGGCTGAAATTCTCCGCGCAATCGCCACCCTGCAGCAGGAAGCGCTTGCCCTCCTGGGCTTCGGCCAACTGGCGCTTGAGTGCAAAGATTTCCCACGAGGTCACCAGCGGCGGCAGCTGCCGCAACTCGCCCAGCGTGTGTTCCAGCGCAACGGCGTCCGGGTAGACCGGCATCTGCAACGCCGGACGCTGCCGCCAGCTCTGCGGCGACCACTGGTCTGCCTGGTTGACGGACGAATGAGGGGAAGCGGACATCGTGAACTCCAGAAATCTCGGGCGCCGGCCAGCGCCGGAACGAAACGATCAGAACAGTTTGCGCGGACCACGCTGCTTGAAGCCGGCGTACAGCGCCCACAGCGCCAGGCCCACGAACCACAGCATGCTCCACATCGGCATGCTCAGGCCCAGAAAGCGCCAATCGATATTGCCGCAGTCGCCGGTGCCGGTCAGCACAGTGCGGAACACTTCGAACGGCCCCATCGTCTCGCTCAGGAAGCTCAACGGCGGCCCGCACGAGGACATCATGTCCTTGGGCCGGATCTGCACCCAGACATGCCGCGCCGCGATGCCCATGCCGACGCCGGCAGCGATGAAGCTCAGCACGCCATAGAGCTTGCGCGTGCCCGCGGCGCGCGGCCCATGCAACGCGCCCAGCAGAAACAACAGCGCCAGCGCCGCAAACGCGATCCGCTGGAAGATGCATAGCGGGCAAGGCTCCAGCCCAAGATGCAGCTGCACATAGATCGCGTAGGCAAGCAGTCCTGCGCAGGCAAGAAAGCCCAGCAGAAACTGCGCCCGGAAACCCCAACGAAATGGATTCATCGCTACCGCTTGCCTAGGATCGAATGCCCAATTATCAGCCATCGCTGCCGCGGTGACCACGGATGGCTGCATCGGGCAGGTCGTCTGGCAGCAGGCCCGGTGTAGCCATGCATGTCGCCAGTCATGTGTCGGTCTGCAGACCCTCGACACCGCCCGGAGACGGCCGCCTTTGCGGCGGCGAGCTTGATCCTGGTTGAGCCATGCACATCGCTGCGCTGTTGCCGAAACACCCATACCAAGATCGACCGCCATGGTCCGACACCGGCAATAAAAAAGCCCGGCGCTAGCCGGGCTTTTCGAGAATCTTTGCGAAGGGCGATCCGATTACTCGGCCACTTCCTCAGCCACGACCGGGCGATCGACCAGCTCCACATACGCCATCGGCGCATTGTCGCCAGCACGGAAACCGGCCTTCAGGATGCGCAGGTAGCCGCCGGGACGGGTCGCGTAACGCGGGCCCAGTTCGACGAACAGCTTGCCCACTGCTTCCTTGTCGCGCAGGCGGGCGAAGGCCAGACGGCGGTTGGCAACGCCATCGACCTTGCCGATGGTGATCAGCGGCTCGGCGACGCGACGCAGTTCCTTGGCCTTCGGCAAGGTGGTCTTGATCAGCTCGTGCTTGAACAGCGAAGCGGCCATATTGCGGAACATGGCTTCGCGATGCGCGCTGGTGCGGTTGAACTTACGGCCGGATTTCTGGTGACGCATGAGTATGATTTCCTAGAATGTTGAGACTGCTTGAGAGACGTTGTCGCCATCCTGGCGCTGTTGAATGGACTGCGGTTGGTCCGAACCGGCCGTCCTTCGACCGGATGTCATCGCGGGCTTGGGCCCGTCGATGCAGAAAAACAAACATGGGCGCCCGAAGACGCCCATGCGGTGATGCATTAACCAAGCATGCCGTGCTGGGCGACGCCGGCCGGCGGCCAGTTTTCCAGCTTCATGCCCAGTGCAAGGCCGCGCTGTGCCAGCACTTCCTTGATTTCGGTCAGCGACTTCTTGCCCAGGTTCGGAGTCTTGAGCAGCTCCACTTCGGTTTTCTGGATCAGATCGCCGATGTAGTAGATGCTCTCGGCCTTGAGGCAGTTGGCCGAACGCACGGTCAGCTCGAGGTCGTCGATCGGGCGCAGCAGCACCGGATCCACGCCGCTGGCGGCCGGCTTGGCCGCACCGCGGTCGCGGTGGGTGAAATCGCCGAATACCGACAGCTGATCGCTGAGGATGTCGGCGGCGGTGCGCACGGCTTCCTCGGCATCGATCGTGCCATTGGTCTCGATATCGATCACCAGCTTGTCGAGGTCGGTACGCTGTTCAACACGCGCAGCTTCCACGGCGTAGGCAACGCGGCGCACCGGCGAGAACGACGCATCCAGCATCAGACGACCGATGGTACGGGTCTCTTCGTCCGGACGACGACGCGCAGCTGCCGGCTGGTAACCGAACCCACGCTCGATCTTCAGGCGCATGTTCAGCGCGGTATCTTTGGTCAGGTGGCAGATCACATGGTCGCCGTTGATGATCTCGACGTTGTGATCGGTCCTGATATCGGCCGCAGTGACCGTACCCGGACCCTGCTTGGACAACGACAGCGTGGCGCTATCGCCACTGTGCATACGAATCGCCACGTCTTTCAGGTTCAGCAGGACGTCGAGCACGTCTTCCTGCAGACCTTCGACCGTGGTGTACTCGTGCAGCACGCCGTCGATCTCGACCTCGGTGATCGCAAAACCGGGGATCGACGACAACAACACACGACGCAGGGCATTGCCCAGCGTGTGCCCGTAACCGCGCTCCAAGGGTTCGATCACGACCTTGGCACGGTTGTCGGTAAGACGTTCGATCTGCGGACCACGGGGGCGCAGAACCTGGTTGGCGGTAACCGTCATGTTGCGGGGTCTCCTGCGAACCTCCGGCAGTACCGGAGGTTCTCCAATGTGAATTACTTCGAATACAACTCGACGATCAGCGCTTCGTTGATATCCGAAGGCAGGTCGGCACGATCCGGAACGGCCTTGAACACGCCGCTGAACTTCTTCGAATCGACTTCAACCCACGACGGCGTCATGTCGTGCTGCTCAGCCACGGTCAGGGCTTCCTGCACGCGGAGCTGCTTCTGTGCCTTTTCCGACAGCGTGATCGCATCGCCGGCCTTGATCTGGTACGAGGCCAGATTCACCGACTTGCCATTGACCAGCACGCCACGGTGCGACACCAGCTGGCGCGCAGCCGGACGGGTGACGGCAAAGCCCATGCGATAGCAGACGTTGTCCAGACGGGTTTCCAACAACTGCAGCAGGTTCTCGCCGGTGTTGCCCTTCTTGGTCGAGGCCTTCTTGTAGTAGTTGCGGAACTGACGTTCCAGCAGACCGTAGATACGCTTGACCTTCTGCTTCTCGCGCAGCTGGGTGGCGTAGTCGGAGAGCTTGCCCTTGCGAGCCGCTCCGTGTTGGCCGGGCTTCTGCTCAAGCTTGCACTTGGAGTCCAGCGCACGCGCCGGGCTCTTGAGGGAAAGGTCGGCGCCTTCGCGGCGCGCGAGCTTACAGGTAGGACCGATATAACGAGCCATTTCTTATCGCTCCCTTTAGACGCGACGCTTCTTCGGCGGACGGCACCCGTTGTGCGGGATTGGCGTCACGTCGATGATGTTGGTGATCTTGTAGCCCACGTTGTTCAACGAACGCACGGCCGACTCACGGCCCGGACCCGGACCCTTGATACGCACTTCCAGCGACTTCACGCCGTAGTCGAGCGCAGCGCGACCAGCCTTCTCGGCGGCAACCTGGGCAGCGAACGGGGTCGACTTGCGCGAGCCACGGAACCCGGCGCCGCCGGACGTAGCCCACGACAGCGCATTGCCCTGGCGATCGGTGATGGTGACGATGGTGTTGTTGAACGAAGCGTGGACGTGAGCGACGCCATCGGTGATGACGCGCTTGATCTTCTTCTTCGTTTTCTTTTCTGCTGGCTTTGCCATGATCTATCCCTTACTTCCTGATCGCCTTGCGCGGACCCTTACGGGTGCGGGCGTTGGTACGGGTGCGCTGACCACGCAGTGGAAGACCACGGCGATGACGCAGACCGCGATAGCAGCCCAGGTCCATCAGTCGCTTGATCGCGATACCGATTTCGCGGCGCAGGTCGCCTTCGACGACATACTTGCCGACTTCGGCGCGCAGGCGCTCGATTTCGGGTTCGGACAGATCACGAATCTTCGTGGTCGGGGTAACGCCTGCGGCTTCGCAGAGTTTCTTCGAACGTGTACGGCCGATGCCGTAGATGCTTTGCAACCCGACCCAGACGTGCTTCTGGGCTGGCAGGTTGACTCCTGCAATACGCGCCATGACGCGATTCTCCAACTGAGTGATGGCCCGACGGCGCCCGGGCGCCATCCGGCAGGATGGATCAAAAGTGAACTCGGAATTATAGCAAGGCCTCGGATTGCTTTGAAGTCCGTGGAACCAGAGGTTCCATGGACCCGGCGTGGGGAGTGTGCCCTCGCTCCGGCGCCGGACGGTGTTGATCCAGAAAACTGCTCCGAATCGCCTGTGCTACTCCCGCACAGGACCACCCCGTCACACCCGCGCGCGAGACGTCGCGCGAGCCGCCCTTCTGATCGGAAGATCGTGGCCCGGGAACCAGGCCGTCTTCACGCAATGAAGATCTAGTGTACCACTTAACCGCGCGCAAGACCGCCGCGTGACCCACCCTTCAGGTTGGCCTTCTTCAGCAAGCTCTCATATTGGTGCGACATCAGATGCGCCTGGATCTGCGCAATGAAGTCCATTACCACCACCACCGCGATCAACAGCGAAGTGCCGCCGAAGTGGAACGAGGTGCCGAGCTGCGTGCGCATGATTTCGGGCAGCAGGCAGACGATCACCAGGTACAGCGAACCGGCCGCGGTCAGGCGCGTCAACACGCCATCCACGTAGTCGGCGGTCGCCTTGCCCGGACGGATCCCCGGAATCAGCGCACCAGACTTCTTGAGGTTGTCGGCGGTTTCCTGCGAGTTGAACACCAGCGCCGTGTAGAAGAATGCAAAACCGATAATCAGCGCAGCGAAGACCAGCATGTGCACCGGCTCGCCCGGCCCAAGCGCGTTGGCGATCTTCTGCAGCCACGACCCCACCCCACCCGACGCCGCCTGGCCCGACCACATCGACAGCGTCGCCGGGAATGCCAGGATGCTCGATGCGAAAATCGGCGGAATCACGCCAGCCATGTTGAGCTTGAGCGGCAGGAACGAGGTCTGGTTCATGTACGCATTGCGACCGCCCTGGCGGCGTGCGTAGTTGACCGTGATGCGTCGCTGCCCACGCTCGACGAACACCACGAACAGCGTAAACGCCAGGATGGTGATGACGATCAACAACAGCGAAATGAAGCTCAGGTTGTCTTCGCGGAAAGCTTCAACGGTCTGGATCGCTGCCGACGGAAGGCCTGCAACGATGCCGGCGAAGATGATCAACGACACCCCGTTGCCGATGCCACGCTCGGTGACCTGCTCGCCCACCCACATCAGAAAGATGGTGCCGGCAGTCAGCGCAATCACTGCGGTGAGAACAAAGCCCATGCCCGGCGCGTACACCACCGGAGCGCCACCAGGCGCGGTCTGGTTCTGCAGTGCCAGCGCGATACTGCCGCCCTGCACCACCGCCAGCAACACCGCACCGATGCGCGAATACTGGGTGATCTTACGCCGGCCGGATTCGCCTTCCTTCTGCATCGCCTTGAGGGCGGGAAAGATGTGCGTGGCCAACTGGATAACGATGGATGCCGAGATGTACGGCATCACGTTCAACGCGAAAATACTGAAACGGTGCAGGGCGCCGCCCGAGAACATGTTGAACATGTCCACGATGCCGCCGCCCTGCGCCTGCATCAACGAAAGCATGGCATCGGGATTGACGCCCGGCACCGGCACATAGCAGCCGATGCGATAGACGATCAATGCCCCGAGGACGAACAGCAGCCGCTGGCGAAGTTCCGTGAACTTGCCGAGCCCGCCACCGAGGTTACCAATGCCAGCCTGCGCCATCTGCCGATTACTCCTCTACGCTGCCGCCGGCAGCTTCGATTGCTGCCTTGGCGCCTGCGGTCGCCGCAACGCCCTTCAGCACGAACTTCTTGCTCAACTCGCCTTTCAGCACGATCTTCGCCTTCTTGGCGCGGCTCGGGACCAGATTGGCCGCACGCAGCGCTGCGAAATCGACATCACCGGCGTCCAGCTTGTCCAGCTGGTAGGACAACACTTCAGCGGTATCGCGCGCCATCTTGGAGCGGAAACCGATCTTCGGCAGACGGCGCTGCATCGGGGTCTGGCCGCCTTCGAAGCCGGCCTTGATCTTGCCGCCACCCTTACGGGCGAACGAACCCTTGTGACCGCGACCAGCGGTCTTGCCGAGACCCGAACCGATACCACGACCGACGCGGGTGCGCTCGGTACGGGCGCCGTCGGCCGGCTTGAGGTCATTAAGACGCAGAGTCATGGGATTACTCCTCAACCTTGACGAGGTAGTGAACCGTATTGATCAAGCCACGCACCTGCGGGCTGTCCTTCAATTCACGCACATCGTTGAGCTTATTCAGGCCCAACGCACGCACCGACAGGCGGTGACGCGACTGGGTTCCACGCAGGCCACGCACCAGGCGCACCTTCACGGTCTTGCTGGTGTCCTTAGCCATGGTTGAGCTCCTCCACCTTCTTGCCCCGCTTGGCCGCGACACGGGCCGGCGACTGCACTTCCGATAGACCCTTCAGGGTGGCGCGGACCAGGTTGATCGGATTACGCGAACCGACCGCCTTGGCCAGCACGTTCTTCACGCCAACCGCTTCGAGCACGGCGCGCATCGCACCGCCGGCAATGACGCCGGTACCTTCGGAAGCCGGCTGCATGTACACGCGTGCGGCGCCATGGCCCGACTTGACGGCATGCCACAAGGTACCGTTGTTCAGATCCACGGTGGCCAGGTTCTTGCGCGCCTGCTCCATCGACTTCTGGATGGCGACCGGCACTTCGCGCGCCTTGCCATAACCGAAACCGACCTTGCCCAGACCATCGCCGACCACGGTCAGCGCGGTGAAGGTGAACTGGCGACCGCCCTTGACCGTCTTGCTGACGCGATTGACCGCGACCAGCTTCTCGATCATGCCATCGTCGACTTTCTCTTCGCGGTTACGGTCGCGATCACGACCCCGCGGTGCACGTTCTTCTGCCATCTTGATTCCTTGATTGATTGAGTATGTACGGCTCGGGGCCGCTTATGGTTGTGAAGTCACGCTGTGTTCCCGGCACCGTTGCAAAAGAACGGGACGGTCCGGCATCTCTCCTGCCAGCGGTGGCGCGAATGTGGCCGATGGCCACATCCGCAGCAGTGCTTAGAACTGCAGGCCGCCTTCGCGAGCCGCATCGGCCAGGGCCTTGATACGGCCGTGGTAGCGGTAACCAGAGCGGTCGAATGCGACCTTCTCGATGCCCGCGGCCTTGGCGCGCTCGGCGATCAGCTTGCCGACCTTGACGGCCGCATCGCTGTTCTTGCCATTCTTCAGGCCGTCCTTGACATCGGCCTGCAGGGTGTTCGCCGCAGCGATCACCTTGGAACCGTCGGCAGTGAAGACCTGGGCATACAGGTGCTGCCCGGTGCGCAGCACCGACAGACGCGCGACGCCCAGCTCGCGGATGTGTGCACGGGTCGACTTGGCGCGACGCAGGCGGGCGATGTTCTTGTTGATGCTCATGATATTTATCCTACGAAAGCTGAAGGAAAACAGGCTTGTACATTGAAAAGTCCGGCCATGGATGGCCGGGCTCCTCGCAGAGGGACCTGCCTTACGCCTTCTTGGCTTCCTTGCGAATGATGACTTCACCGGCGTACTTCACACCCTTGCCCTTATAGGGCTCCGGCGGGCGGAAACCGCGAATCTTGGCGGCAACTTCGCCGACGCGCTGCTTGTCGGCGCCCTGGACCACGATTTCGGTTTGGCTCGGGGTCGACAGTGTGATGCCTTCCGGCGCCACGAACACCAGCGGATGCGAGAAACCGAGCGACAGGCTCAGGTCCTTGCCCTGCATGGCGGCACGATAGCCGACGCCAACCAGCTCGAGCTTGCGCTCGAAGCCCTCGGACACACCCTTGACCATATTGGCCAGGATGGCACGCACGGTGCCGGTGATGGCGATCTGCGACGGATCATTGGCCGACAGGGTGGCAACGTCGCCGTCGACGGCGATTTCGACGCCAACCGGCTTCGGCAGGGTCAGGGTGCCCTTCGGGCCCTTGACGCTGACCAGCTCGGGCTGGACCTTGAGTTCAACACCCTTCGGAAGGGAGACAGGCTTCTTGGCTACACGGGACATGATCGATTCCTTCCCTTAGGCCACGAAGCACAGAACTTCACCACCAACGCCGGCTTCGCGAGCCTGCGCATCGGTCATGATGCCCTTCGAGGTGGAAATGATGGCGATACCCAGGCCACCCAGGACCTTGGGCAACTCGGTCTTGCCGCGGTACTGGCGCAGACCCGAGCGCGAGAAGCGCTTCAGGGTCTCAATGACCGGACGGCCTTCGAAATACTTCAGCACGATTTCCAGCTCCGACTTGTTGTTTTCGGTGGCCGTAACGCGCAGGTCGGTGATGTAACCCTCGTCCTTCAGGACTTGGGCGATCGCAACCTTGATCTTGGACGACGGCAATTTCACCGTCTGCTTACCAACCGCTGCCGCATTCTTGATGCGAACCAGCAGATCGGCGATGGGATCAGTCATGCTCATATGAGTACCTTTGAGTGCACCGATATCCGCTTTCGCGAAAATCTTGTGTTTTCCTGGGGACGGGCCAGGGCCCTTGACGTCATGCCAGGCCCGTACGGGCAAGACAGAAGCGGAAGTATACGACAAAAGAGCCCGACTTGCGTCGGACTCCCGTGTTGAACAGAACCATCCTGTTCAAGCCGGCCGCGAACGGCCGGCAATGCTGTTACCAGCTTGCCTTGCGCAGGCCCGGAACGTCGCCGTTCATCGTGGCCTTGCGCAGCATGTTGCGACCCAGACCGAACTTGCGGTAGACACCGCGCGGACGACCGGACAGCTCGCAACGGTTGCGGTGGCGGCTTGGCGACGAATCGCGCGGCAGCTTCTGCAACTTGGTCGACGCATCGATCTTCTCTTCGTAGGACGCATCCTGGCTGGAGAGGATCTTCTTCAGCGCATCACGCTTGCCGGCGAATTTCTTCGCCAGCTTTGCACGCTTGATGTCGCGGTGGATCATGGAGGTCTTTGCCATTTCGGATGTCCTCGATGGTCAGTTACGGAACGGAAACTTGAACGCTGCCAGCAACGCCTTCGCTTCCGCATCTGTCTTGGCGGTGGTGGTGATGGCGATATCCATACCGCGGATCGCGTCGACGGCGTCGAAGTCGATTTCCGGGAAGATGATCTGTTCCTTCACACCCATATTGAAGTTGCCACGACCGTCGAAGGAGCGACCGGACACACCACGGAAGTCGCGCACGCGCGGCAACGAGATGTTGATCAGGCGATCTAGGAACTCGTACATCTTGGCGCGACGCAAGGTGGTCTTGCAGCCGATCGGCCAACCGTCACGAATCTTGAACGATGCGACGGAAACGCGCGACTTGGTGACCACCGGCTTCTGGCCGGAGATCTTGGACATGTCGGCGACCGCATTTTCCAGAATCTTCTTGTTGGTAGCGGCTTCGCCCACGCCCATGTTGAGCGTGACCTTGACCAGCTTCGGCACTTCCATCGGATTGGTGTAGCCGAATTCCTTCATCAGGGCCGGCACCACATTTTCCTTGTAAAACTTTTCGAGACGAGTATTCATGATCGCATTCCTCAGGCGTCGAGCGCCTCACCGCTGGAGCGGAACACACGCAATTTGCGTCCATCCTCCAGCACCTTGAAGCCAACGCGCTCGCCCTTGCCCGTTGCCGGGTTGACGATATTGACGTTGGAGATATGGATCGACGCTTCACGCTCGACCACGCCGCCGGCGACACCCGCCTGCGGGTTCGGCTTGGTATGGCGCTTGATGACGTTGGCGTTGGAGACGATCACGCGATCGCCGTCCACACGCACCACTTCACCCTGCTTACCCTTGTCCTTGCCGGTGTTGATGACGACCTGGTCGCCCTTCTTGATACGGTTAGCCATGTGTATGTCCTCCGCTCACAGCACTTCGGGAGCGAGCGAGACGATCTTCATGAACTTCTCGGAACGCAGCTCGCGCGTCACAGGCCCGAAGATGCGGGTACCGATCGGCTCCTGCTTGTTGTTCAACAGCACAGCGGCATTGCCGTCGAAGCGGATCAGCGAACCGTCGGGACGGCGCACACCCTTGCGGGTACGCACCACGACGGCGTCGTAGACTTCGCCTTTCTTGACCTTGCCACGCGGAATGGCGTCCTTGACGGTCACCTTGATGATGTCGCCAATGTGTGCGTAACGGCGCTTCGAGCCGCCCAGCACCTTGATGCACATCACTTCCTTGGCACCCGAATTGTCGGCGACATCGAGGTAGCTCTGCATCTGGATCATGATTCAGATCTCCCTTATTCGGCCGAACGGGTGACGATTTCGACCACCCGCCAGTTCTTGGTCTTGGACATCGGAGCAATCTCGGTCACGCGCACGACGTCGCCTTCGTTGCAGGCATTGTCGGCGTCGTGTGCGTGCAGCTTGGTCGAGCGCTTGATGTACTTGCCGTACAGAGCATGCTTGACCTGGCGCTCCACCAACACGGTGACCGTCTTGTCCATCTTGTTGCTGACGACACGGCCTTCGACCGTGCGCAGCGTTTGCTTTTCGTTGTTGTCGCTCATCGCGGCCGTCCTTACTTGGTGCTGCCGAGCAGGTGCTTGACGCGAGCAATCTCGCGACGCACCCGGCGGGTTTCGTGGGTCTTCGGCAGCTGGCCGGTGACCTGCTGCATGCGGAGCGAGAATTGCTCCTTACGCAGATCGGTCAGGTGGGCCTTCAGTTCGTCAGCCGACTTCTCGCGGAGTTGTTTGATATCCATCAGCGCACCGTCCGGGTCACGAAAGTGGTGGTCACCGAGAGCTTGGCGGCGGCAAGGCGGAACGCCTCACGTGCGGTCTCCTCGGGGATCCCCTCGATTTCATAGATCATGCGGCCCGGCTGAATCTGCGCGACCCAGTACTCCACGTTGCCCTTACCGGAGCCCATGCGGACTTCGATCGGCTTCTTGGTGATCGGCTTGTCGGGGAACACACGGATCCACATCTTGCCGCCCTTCTTGACGTGGCGGCTGATCGTGCGGCGTGCTGCTTCAATCTGACGCGCGGTCAGCTGGCCGTGCGCCGTGGCCTTGAGGCCGTATTCGCCGAAGCTGACGGCGTTTCCGCTCCATGCCAGGCCGTCGTTACGGCCCTTGTGCATCTTGCGATATTTGGTTCGCTTGGGTTGCAACATTGCCGTTACCTCGCTTCACGAGCCGGGCGCGACGGGCGGTCACCACGGTCGCCGCGATCGTTACGATCGTTGCGCGGGCTGTCGTCCTGCTTTTCCTGGCCAACCTGAGAGAAGTCGAAGACTTCGCCCTTATAGATCCAGACCTTGATACCGATGATGCCGTACGTCGTGGACGCTTCGGCAAAACCGTAATCAATGTCGGCACGTAGCGTGTGCAGCGGCACCCGGCCTTCGCGGTACCACTCCGAACGGGCGATTTCTGCACCGTTGAGGCGGCCAGCGACGTTGACCTTGATGCCCAGGGCACCCAGGCGCATCGCGTTACCGACCGAGCGCTTCATTGCACGGCGGAACATGATGCGACGCTCCAGCTGCTGCGCGATCGACTCGGCGACCAGCTGCGCGTCCAGCTCCGGCTTGCGTACTTCGGTAACGTTGATGTGCGCCGGAACGCCCATCAGCTCGCTCACTTCCTTACGCAGCTTTTCGATGTCCTCGCCACGCTTGCCGATCACCACGCCCGGACGGGCGGTGTGAATGGTCACGCGGGCGGTTTTGGCAGGGCGCTCGATCAAGATCTTGCTGATACCTGCCTGCGCGAGCTTCTTGCGCAGCATTTCACGCACTTTCAGGTCGGCAGCCAGATAACCGGCGAACTCGGCCTTGTTTGCGTACCACTTGGAATTCCAGTCCTTGGCGATGCCGAGGCGGATTCCAGTCGGATGAACTTTATGACCCATGGTCTTTTCCTTTCCGCTTACTTGGCGGCGCCCACAACCACAGTGATGTGGCTGGTGCGCTTGAGGATGCGGGTACCGCGGCCTTTCGCCCGCGCCATGAAACGCTTCAGGGAGGGACCTTCATCAACCATGATGGTCTTGACCTTCAGCTCGTCGACATCCGCGCCCTGATTGTTCTCGGCATTGGCGATCGCCGACTCCACCACCTTTTTGATCAGGTGTGCAGCCTTCTTGTCCGAGAACTTCAGCAGATTGACCGCACGCTCGGCGGACAAACCACGCACCTGGTCTGCGACCAGGCGGGCCTTCTGCGGGGAGATGCGCGCGGTGCGCAGGATTGCTTTCGCTTCCATCGTCATCTCTCCTTACCTGCTCGACTTCTTGTCGCCACCGTGACCTTTGAAGGTCCGGGTGACGGCAAATTCGCCAAGCTTGTGGCCGACCATATTCTCGTTGACGAGCACCGGAATGTGGTTCTTGCCGTTATGCACGGCGATGGTGATGCCTACCATTTCGGGCAGGATCATCGAACGGCGCGACCAGGTCTTGATCGGCTTCTTGCTACCCGCAGCGGACTCCACCTTCTTTGCAAGGTGGTGATCGACGAACGGGCCCTTCTTGAGTGAACGTGCCATGGTCGATTAGCCCCTACGATCGCGGACGATGAACTGCTGGGTGCGCTTGTTCTTGCGCGTCTTGTAACCCTTGGTCGGGACACCCCACGGGGTGACCGGATGCGGATTACCCTGACCAGCCTTCGCTTCACCACCACCGTGCGGGTGATCGACCGGGTTCATGGCCGCACCGCGAACGGTCGGACGAACACCGCGCCAACGCTTGGCGCCGGCCTTGCCCAACTTCTCGAGGTTGTGCTCGTCGTTGCCGACTTCGCCGATGGTGGCGCGGCACTCGACCGGCACCTTGCGCATTTCGCCCGAGCGCAGGCGCAGCGTGGCATAGATGCCTTCGCGAGCGACCAGCTGGACGGCCGCACCGGCAGCACGTGCGATCTGAGCGCCCTTACCCGGCTTCAGTTCGATACCGTGAACCGTCGTACCGACCGGGATGTTGCGCAGCGGCAACGTGTTGCCGGTCTTGATCGGTGCATTGGCACCGGCAATGACCTGGTCGCCAGCCTTCAGGCCCTTGGGGGCGATGATGTAGCGGCGCTCGCCGTCGACGTAGCACAGCAGGGCGATATGGGCGGTACGGTTCGGATCGTATTCGATCCGTTCCACACGCGCCGGAATGCCTTCCTTGTTGCGCTTGAAGTCGATGATGCGGTAGTGCTGCTTGTGGCCACCACCGACGTGACGCACGGTGATGCGGCCATGGTGGTTACGACCACCGGACTTGCTCTGCGAGTCGAGCAGCGCCGCGTGCGGTGCGCCCTTGTGCAGATCGGAAGTAACCACGCGCACGGCGGAACGACGGCCGGGAGAGGTGGGTTTGAACTTCATCAATGGCATGGGATGGACCTCAGGCCTTGGCCGTTACGTCGATGGACTGACCATCGACCAAGCGGACGTACGCCTTGCGCCAATTGCCACGGCTGCCAGCACGGTTACGGAAGGACTTGCTCTTGCCCTTGACGTTGACCACGTTGACTGCCTTGACCTTGACGTCGAACAGCTGCTCAACCGCGGCCTTTACATCGGCCTTGGTGGCTTCGTTCGAAACTTCGAAGACATACTGGTTGGAGATTTCCTGCAGGCGCGCGGTCTTTTCGGAGACTCGCGGAGCACGCAGCACGCTGAAGATTTTTTCGTTGCTGCTCATGCCAGCCACTCCTCGACCTTCTTGACCGCATCGGCGGTGATCACGACCGTATCGGCCCCGACCAGAGCGACCGGATCCAGACCCTGCACATCACGCACCTGCACATACGGCAGATTGCGGGCGGACAGATAAAGGTGCTCGGAGGCTTCTTCGGTGACGATCAGCGGGCGCTTGCCCACATCCAGCCCCTTCAGCTTCTCGATCAGACCCTTGGTCTTGGTCGCTTCGAGGTCGAACGCGTCGACGATCATCAGACGACCCTGACGATTCAACTCGGAGAAGATCGCGCAGATGGCCGCGCGGTACATCTTGCGGTTGACCTTCTGCTCGAAGCTGCGCGGCTTGGCCGCGAAGGTCACGCCGCCGCCGACGAAGATCGGAGCCGTCAGCGCGCCATGACGCGCACCGCCGCCCTTCTGCTTCTTCGACTTCTTGGTCGTGCCTGCAACTTCCGAACGCGTCTTCTGTGCCTTGGTACCGGCGCGACCGGCGTTGCGATAAGCGACGACGACCTGGTGGACCAGATCTTCGCTGAATTCGCGACCGAACACGGCATCGGAGACCGAGACCTTGTTGTTGCTACCCGTGATAACGAGTTCCATCGTCATCTCTCCTTATGCCTTGCTCGCCGGACGGACGATCACGTCGCCACCAGCTGCGCCAGGCACGGCGCCGCGGATAGCAATCAGACCACGCTCGACGTCGACCTTGACCACTTCCAGGTTCTGCGTGCTTTGCTGCACGGCGCCCATGTGGCCCGACATCTTCTTACCCGGGAAAACGCGACCCGGCGTCTGGCGCTGACCCAGCGAACCCGGCGCGCGATGCGACAGCGAGTTACCGTGGGTTGCGTCGCCCATACGGAAGTTGTAGCGCTTGATGGTGCCCTGGAAACCCTTACCCTTGGTAACGCCCTGGACGTCGACCTTCTGGCCGACCTCAAAGATGTCCGCCTTGATTTCGCCGCCGACGGCGAAATCGCCGAGCTGCGCATCTTCAACGCGGAATTCCCACAAGCCGCGACCCGCTTCCACCTTCGCCTTGGCGAAGTGGCCTGCAGCCGGCTTGTTGACCAGTGCGGCGCGACGGGCGCCAACGGTAATCTGCACGGCGCTGTAGCCGTCGGTTTCGACGGTCTTGATCTGCGCGATGCGGTTCGGAGTTGCTTCGATCAGCGTAACCGGCACCGAGCGGCCGTCTTCAGTGAAGACGCGGCTCATGCCAGCCTTTCGGCCCACGAAGCCCAACGAATATTTCTTCGTCATGGTCGTAGTCCTCAGGTCAACTTGATCTGTACGTCGACGCCAGCCGCGAGTTCGAGCTTCATCAGCGCGTCCACGGTCTTGTCGTTCGGGTCGACGATATCGAGCACGCGCTTGTGCGTGCGGGTCTCGTACTGGTCACGCGCATCCTTGTCGGCATGCGGGGATACGAGGATGGTGTAACGTTCGATCTTGGTCGGCAGCGGGATCGGGCCACGCACTTGCGCGCCGGTCCGCTTGGCCGTTTCGACGATCTCGCTGGCCGAACGGTCGATCAAACGACAATCGAACGCCTTCAACCGAATCCGGATCTTTTGTTCCGACATGACGGAAGCTTCCTTCGTTAAAAGAGCGACGGGCAAGGCCTCTGGGATACCTGCCCCGATATTCCTGCGTAGATGAGCGCCACGCATCCTGCTGGCGAGGGCATTCCTCCGCCCAAAAACTGAGGCAGCCCGGTAAACCGGCCTGCCCAGACGGAAAAGTATAATGCACAACAAGAGCACGGTCAACAACGCGTGAGTTGTTGAGTGCTCCATGCAACGCGACCTTCCCGGTCTGGCGAACACGAGCGGCATCCTGCCGTTCTTTTCGCTGTAACTCAGCGCCCTACCCAGGGACACCGAGCCGCGCATTATAGCGGACGTGGTTTCGGCGTGCAAGCACCAAAGCCCGCAGACCTCTCACCCCTCCCTGCCGGCTTCCTGGCGCAGCAAAAAAGGCCGGCTTGCGCCGGCCTTTTTTGCTGAATCGACAACCGAGGCCGTCGAGCCCAGACCGCTTACTTGACGATCTTGGCAACCACGCCGGCGCCGACGGTACGGCCACCTTCGCGGATGGCGAAACGCAGACCTTCGTCCATCGCAACCGGGTTNCTGCACCGATCTTGGTCAGCGCGGCGGTCAACGTGGTCTTGCCATGGTCGACGTGACCGATGGTGCCGACGTTCACGTGCGGCTTGGTGCGCTCGAATTTAGCTTTTGCCATGACTTGCTACCTCTAATTGGAAAATTTTTTGAAGCGGCTGAGCGAACTCAGCCCTTCTTGGTGACGGCGTCGGCGATGTTGGCCGGCGCCTCTTCGTAATGGTCGAATTCCATCGAGAACGTGGCGCGACCCTGGCTCATCGAGCGCAGCGAGGTTGCATAGCCGAACATTTCACCCAGCGGAATCATCGCATTAATGATCTTGCCCGACGGGCTGTCGTCCTGACCCTGCAGCACGCCACGACGGCGGCTCACGTCGCCCATCACGTCACCCAGGTAATCCTCCGGGCTGACGATTTCGACCTTCATGATCGGCTCCAGCAACACCGGGCTGGCTTTCGCAAAGCCCTGCTTGAACGCCATCGAGGCGGCCAGCTTGAACGCCATTTCCGAGGAGTCGACGTCGTGGTACGAGCCGAACACCAGCTTGACCTTCACGCCCACCACCGGGAAGCCGGCGATCGGACCACTGGTGATCGTCTCGCGCAGACCCTTTTCGACCGAGGGGATGAATTCCTTCGGAATGATGCCGCCGGTGATGTCGTTGATGAAGAGGAAATCGTCCTTGACGTTGTCGCTCTTGCGATCGTCCTCGGTCATCGGCGACAGCTCGATCACCACGTGACCGTACTGACCCTTACCACCGGACTGCTTGGCATGCTTGTAGTCGGACTTGACGTCGGACTTGCGGATCGTTTCGCGGTAGGCCACCTGCGGCTTGCCGACGTTGGCCTCGACATTGAACTCGCGACGCATGCGGTCGACGATGATGTCCAGGTGCAACTCGCCCATGCCGGAGATGATGGTCTGGCCGGATTCTTCGTCGGTCTTGACGCGGAACGAGGGATCTTCCTGCGCCAGGCGGCCCAGAGCCATACCCATCTTTTCCTGGTCCGACTTGGTCTTGGGCTCCACCGCCATCGAGATCACCGGCTCCGGGAACACCATGCGCTCCAGGGTGATGATCTTGTCCTGCGCACACAGCGTATCGCCGGTGGTGACGTCCTTCAGACCCACGGCAGCGGCGATGTCGCCAGCACGCACTTCCTTGATCTCTTCGCGATTGTTGGAGTGCATCTGCAGGATGCGGCCGACGCGCTCTTTCTTCGACTTGACCGGGTTATAGACCTGGTCGCCGGAGTTCAGCGTGCCCGAGTAGACACGGAAGAACGTCAGCGAGCCCACGAACGGGTCGGTCATGATCTTGAACGCCAGCGCCGAGAACGGCGCGGTGTCGGTGGCCGCACGCGTGTCTTCCTTCTCGTCCTCGTCGATACCCTGGACCGGCGGACGGTCGGCCGGCGACGGCAACAGGTGCACGACACCGTCAAGCATGGCCTGCACGCCCTTGTTCTTGAACGCCGAACCGCAGAACACCGGCACGATCTCGACCTTGAGGGTGCGCTCGCGCAGACCCACCAGGATCTCTTCTTCGGTCAGGTCGCCTTCGTTGAGGTACTTGTCCATCAGATCTTCGCTGGCTTCTGCGGCCGCCTCGACCATGAACGAACGCGCCTCGGTCGCGATCTCGACCAGATCGGCCGGGATGTCGCGGTATTCGAAGGTGGTGCCCTGCGAGGCGGTATCCCAATGGATCGCCTTCATCTTCAGCAGGTCGACCACGCCCTCGAAACCGTCTTCGGCGCCGATCGGCACCTGCATCGGCACGGCGTAGGCACCCAGACGGGCCTTCAGCTGCTCGACGACCTTGTCGAAGTTGGCACCGGTACGGTCCATCTTGTTGACGAAGGCCATGCGCGGCACCGAGTACTTGTTGGCCTGGCGCCACACGGTCTCGGACTGCGGCTGCACGCCACCGACGGCGCACAGCACGAACACCGCACCGTCGAGCACGCGCAAGGAGCGCTCCACTTCGATGGTGAAGTCGACGTGCCCGGGGGTGTCGATGATGTTGAAGCGGTGCTGCGGCATGGACTTGTCCATACCCGACCAGAATGCGGTGGTCGCAGCGGAGGTGATGGTGATACCACGCTCCTGCTCCTGCTCCATCCAGTCCATCACTGCAGCGCCGTCATGGACTTCGCCGATCTTGTGACTCACACCGGTGTAGAACAGGATGCGCTCGGAAGTGGTGGTCTTGCCGGCATCGATGTGAGCCATGATGCCGAAGTTGCGGTAACGCTCGATAGGGGTGGTGCGGGCCACGGGGAGCCTCTCAATTTCTTGGATTTCGGATGGCCGAACGCCGCCTTTCGGCGGCCTTCGGATTGGATGCGACGCCAAAGGCGTCGCAAACAGCACTCATATGGTGCTGAAGGGCCCCGTTACCAAGGCCCCCGAGGTCACCAGCGGTAGTGTGCGAACGCTTTGTTCGCTTCCGCCATACGGTGCGTCTCTTCGCGCTTCTTGATCGCGCCGCCACGGCTTTCCGAGGCGTCCAGCAGTTCTGCAGCCAGCTTGCGCGGCATGGTGTTCTCGCCACGCTTGCGCGCGGAATCGATCAACCAGCGCATTGCCAGCGCCATGCGACGGGAGGAGCGCACTTCGACGGGCACCTGATAGGTCGCACCACCGACGCGACGCGATTTAACTTCGACAGCCGGGGCCACGTTGTCCAGTGCTTTCTGCACCAGCTCGACGGCATTCGGATTCTTTTCGCCAATGACGTCCATTGCGCCATAGACAATTTTCTCAGCAACCGACTTCTTGCCACTTTGCATCACCATATTGATGAAGCGGGCAATGGTTTCGCTGCCATGCTTGGGATCAGGCAGGACGGTGCGCTGCGGAGTAGAACCTTTACGGGACATTAGAGTGTTTCCTTAGCTCTTCGGGCGCTTGGCGCCGTACTTGGAACGACCTTGACGGCGCTTTGCGACGCCGGCGGCGTCCAGCGAACCACGGACGGTGTGATAACGCACACCGGGAAGATCCTTGACGCGACCACCACGAATCAGGACCACGGAGTGCTCCTGCAGGTTGTGGCCTTCACCACCGATGTAGCTGATGACCTCTTCCTGGTTCGTCAGGCGCACTTTGGCAACCTTACGCAGGGCCGAGTTCGGCTTCTTCGGGGTAGTGGTATAGACGCGTGTGCAGACGCCACGGCGCTGCGGACACTTGTCCAGTGCCGGAGAGGCACTCTTGTAGGTGGTCGCTTGCCGGGGCTTGCGGACCAGCTGATTGATCGTTGCCATCAGTCGATTCTTCTGATTGGAGGCCGAAACGGCCTTGCATGAAAACGAAGGCAGGCCGCGAAACGGCCCACCGAGACAAAGAAGTATAGCTGGCAGGGCGAAACTCCGTCAACTTCACGGAAACCTAACCCTGCTGGTCCGTCCGGGACCGGAAAACGGAGGGCCTCCTGCCCTCCTTTTCGCCTGACTTACGGCAGCCTTGCGCCTGCCGTCGGAGCGCTTACTCCTCGTCCGCGCCAGCGTCGGCCACGGTTGCGACCGGTTCGGCCACTGCGGGCTTGCCCGACAGCGTTTCCATTTCCGAGTCGGTCAGACCCGCAGACTTGCGCCGGCCGGCGTGATACGCCAGACCGGTACCGGCCGGGATCAGACGGCCCACGATCACGTTTTCCTTCAGACCGCGCAGGTTGTCGCGGGTGCCGCGCACGGCCGCCTCGGTCAACACGCGGGTGGTCTCCTGGAACGACGCCGCCGAGATGAACGACTCGGTGGCCAGCGAGGCCTTGGTGATGCCCAGCAACACCGGGTCGTATCTGGCCGGCAGTTCGTTGCGGGTGGTCAGACGTGCATTTTCCTCGATGACGCGCTGGCGCTCGACCTGCTCGCCATTGAGGAACTTGCTGTTGCCCTGGTCGACGATCTCGACCTTGCGCAACATCTGACGCGTGATCACTTCGATGTGCTTGTCGTTGATCTTCACGCCCTGCAGGCGATACACGTCCTGGATTTCCTTGACCAGATACGCAGCCAGCGGCTCGACACCCAGCAGACGCAGGATGTCCTGCGGGCTCGGCTCGCCGTCCACCACGGTCTCGCCCTTGGTCACGTGCTCGCCCTCGAACACGATGATCTGGCGGTACTTCGGGATCAGCTCTTCGTGTTCGGAACCATCGGTGTCCTTGATGATCAGGCGTTGCTTGCCCTTGGTGTCCTTACCGAAGCTGATGATGCCCGAACGCTCGGCCAGGATCGCCGGATCCTTCGGCTTGCGGGCTTCGAACAAGTCGGCGACGCGCGGCAGACCACCGGTGATGTCGCGGGTCTTGGACGCTTCCTGCGGGATCTTCGCCACCACGTCGCCCACACCAACGGCTGCGCCGTCCTGCAGGTTGACGATGGAGCGCGGCGGCAGCAGGTACTGCGCCGGCAGATCGGTGTTCGGAATGGTCAGGTCGTTGCCCTTGCCATCGACGATGCGCACGATCGGTCGCAGTTCCTTGGCCTGTGCACCGCGACGCTTCGGGTCGGTGATTTCACGCGACGCCAGACCGGTCAGTTCGTCGGTCTTCTCGATGACGGTGACGCCGTCGACGAAGTCGATGAAGCGGATGAAACCGGCCACTTCCGACACGATCGGGTGGTTATGGGGATCCCAGTTGGCAACGCCCTGCCCGGCCTTGACCGCATCACCGTCCTTGGCGGTGATGGTGGCGCCGTACGGCAGCTTGTAACGCTCGCGCTCGCGACCATGGCCGTCGAGCACCGACAACTCGCCCGAACGCGACACCGCGACCAGCGAACCGTTGGCATGCTCGACCGACTTCAGATTGTTGAACTTGATCGAACCGGTGGTCTTGACCGTGATGTTGTCCACTGCCGCCGCACGCGACGCCGCACCACCGATGTGGAACGTACGCATGGTCAGCTGGGTACCCGGCTCACCGATGGACTGCGCAGCGATAACGCCGACCGCCTCGCCGATGTTGACCTGGTGACCGCGTGCAAGATCGCGACCGTAGCACCGTGCGCACACGCCGAACGACGATTCGCAGCTGATGGTCGAACGCACCTTCACCGACTGCACGCTGGCGTCTTCGAGCTTGGCGACCCAGGCTTCGTCCAGCAGCGTGTTGCGGGTGACGATCGGCTCTTCGTCGTTGCCCGGCAGGTACACGTCCTCGGCCACGACACGGCCCAGCACGCGCTCCTTCAACGGCTCCACCACGTCGCCGCCTTCCACGATCGGGGTCATGATCAACCCTTCGGTGGTGCCGCAATCGACTTCGGTGATCACCACGTCCTGCGCGACGTCGACCAGACGACGGGTCAGGTAACCCGAGTTGGCGGTCTTCAACGCGGTATCGGCCAGACCCTTACGCGCGCCGTGGGTGGAGTTGAAGTACTCCTGCACGTTCAGGCCTTCGCGGAAGTTCGCCTTGATGGGCGTCTCGATGATCGAGCCGTCCGGACGCGCCATCAGGCCGCGCATACCGGCCAGCTGACGGATCTGCGCCTGGCTACCACGCGCACCGGAGTCGGCCATGATGTACAGCGAGTTCATCGACTTCTGGTCGATGGTTTCGCCCTTGGCGTTCTCGACCTTCTCGGTACCGATGGTGTCCATCATCGCCTTGGCGATGCGCTCATTGGTGCGCGACCAGATGTCCACGACCTTGTTGTAGCGCTCGCCGGCGGTGACCAGACCGGACTGGTACTGTTCCTGGATTTCCAGCACTTCGGCTTCGGCCTCGGTGAGGATGCCCTTCTTCTCGTCCGGGATCAGCATGTCGTCGATGCCGATCGACACGCCGGCGCGGGTAGCGTAGGCATAGCCGGTGTACATCAGCTTGTCGGCGAACACGACCGTGTCCTTCAAGCCCAGCAGACGGTAGCTGGAGTTGATCAGACGCGAGATGTTCTTCTTGGTCATCTCGGTGTTGGCCAGCTGGAACGGCAGGCCTTCGGGCAGGATTTCGCTCAGCAGCGCACGGCCGACCGTGGTATCCACGATCGAGGTGCCGCTGGTGCGCTTGCCGTCGGCAGCGTCGATGTCCACCTGGGTGATGCGGACCTTGACCTTGGCGTGCAGTTCCACCACGCGATTGTCGTAGGCGCGCTTCACTTCGCTGGTGTTGGCGAACACCATGCCCTCGCCCTTCTTGTTCTCCAGGGCGCGGCTCATGTAGTACAGGCCCAACACCACGTCCTGCGACGGCACGATGATCGGCTCGCCGTTGGCCGGCGACAGGATGTTGTTGGTGGACATCATCAGCGCACGCGCTTCCAGCTGGGCTTCCAGCGAGAGCGGCACGTGGACGGCCATCTGGTCACCGTCGAAGTCGGCGTTGAAGGCGGTACACACCAGCGGATGCAGCTGGATGGCCTTGCCTTCGATCAACACCGGCTCGAACGCCTGGATGCCCAGACGGTGCAGGGTCGGCGCGCGGTTCAACAGCACCGGATGCTCGCGGATGACTTCTTCGAGGATGTCCCACACCTCGGCCTCTTCGCGCTCGACGAGCTTCTTGGCGGCCTTGATGGTGGTGGCCAGGCCACGACGCTGCAGCTTGGCGAACACGAACGGCTTGAACAGCTCCAGCGCCATCTTCTTCGGCAGGCCGCACTGGTGCAGCTTGAGGTACGGACCGACAGTGATGACCGAACGGCCGGAGTAGTCCACGCGCTTGCCGAGCAGGTTCTGACGGAACCGGCCCTGCTTGCCCTTGATCATGTCGGCCAGCGACTTCAGCGGGCGCTTGTTGGTGCCGGTGATGGCACGGCCGCGACGGCCGTTGTCCAGCAGCGCATCGACCGATTCCTGCAGCATGCGCTTCTCGTTGCGCACGATGATGTCCGGCGCATTGAGCTCGAGCAGACGACGCAGACGGTTGTTGCGGTTGATCACGCGGCGGTACAGATCGTTCAGATCCGAGGTCGCGAAGCGGCCACCATCCAGCGGCACCAGCGGACGCAGATCCGGCGGCAGCACCGGCAACACGGTCATGACCATCCACTCCGGACGGTTACCCGATTCCAGGAAGGCTTCGATCAGCTTGATGCGCTTGGTCAAACGCTTGAGCTTGGTTTCCGAACCGGTGCTGGCGATTTCTTCGCGCAGACGGGTCATTTCCGACTGCAGGTCGATCGTGCGCAGCAGCTCGTACACGGCCTCGGCGCCCATGGCGGCGTCGAAGTCGTCGTTGTACTCCTGGCGCGCGGTCAGGTACTGCTCTTCGGTCAGCAGCTGGCGGCGCTCGAGCGGGGTCAGGCCCGGCTCGGTGACCACGTAGGCTTCGAAGTACAGCACGCGCTCGATGTCACGCAGGGTCATGTCCAGCATCAAACCGATACGCGAGGGCAGCGACTTGAGGAACCAGATGTGCGCGACCGGCGAGGCCAGATCGATGTGACCCATGCGCTCGCGGCGCACCTTGGCCAGGGTAACTTCGGTGCCGCACTTTTCGCAGACCACACCACGGTGCTTCATGCGCTTGTACTTGCCGCACAGGCATTCGTAGTCCTTGATCGGTCCGAAGATGGCGGCGCAGAACAGCCCGTCACGCTCGGGCTTGAAGGTCCGGTAGTTGATGGTTTCGGGCTTCTTCACTTCGCCGTAGGACCACGAACGGATCAGGTCCGGCGACGCCAGCGCGATCTTGATCGCGTCGAAATCCAGCGTCTGGCGCTGCTGATTGAAGAGGTTGAGCAGGTCTTTCATTTGATATCTCCGGGTCGGAGGAATTCGTATCTGAGATGGGCGGGAAGCGAGTGATCTCGAGACCGGGGATCCGGGGCCAGAGACGCGGAAAAGCGCAAAGCACAAGGCTCCCGCTCTTCCGGGTCCCGGATCCCGGGTCCCGGCGCTTACTCTTCCAGTTCCATGTTGATCGCCAGCGAGCGGATTTCCTTCACCAACACGTTGAAGGATTCCGGCATGCCCGCGACCATCTCGTGCTCACCATCGACGATGTTCTTGTACATCTGGTTGCGGCCCTGCACGTCGTCGGATTTCACCGTCAGCATTTCCTGCAGGGTGTAGGCCGCGCCGTAGGCTTCCAGCGCCCAGACTTCCATTTCGCCGAAGCGCTGACCACCGAACTGCGCCTTGCCGCCCAGCGGCTGCTGGGTGACGAGCGAGTACGGGCCAGTCGAGCGCGCATGCATCTTGTCGTCGACCAAGTGGTTCAACTTCAGGTAGTGCATGTAACCGACCGTGGTCTTGCGATCGAACGCCTCGCCGGTGCGACCGTCGTACAGCTGGGTCTGACCGCTCTGCGGCAGGTCGGCCAGTTCCAGCATGCGCTTGATCTCCGCCTCGCTGGCGCCGTCGAACACCGGGGTGGCCATCGGCACGCCGTCGATCAGGTTCTTGCCCAGGTTGAGCAATTCCTCATCGCTGAACTGCGACAGGTCCACGCGTTCGGCATTGATCGCACCATCGTGGTTGTAGATGTCGTTGAGGAACTTGCGCAGCTCGCTGACGGCAGCCTGGGCTTCCAGCATGCGCTGGATCTTGCGACCCAGGCCCTTGGCGGCCCAGCCCAGATGCACTTCCAGAATCTGGCCGATGTTCATACGCGATGGCACGCCCAGCGGGTTCAGCACGATGTCGACCGGCTCACCGGTGGCCATGTACGGCATGTCCTCGACCGGCACGACATTGGAGACCACACCCTTGTTGCCGTGGCGGCCTGCCATCTTGTCGCCCGGCTGGATGCGGCGCTTCACGGCCAGAAACACCTTGACCATCTTCAGCACGCCCGGTGCGAGGTCGTCGCCCTGGGTGATCTTGCCGCGCTTGTCGGCGAAGCGTGCCTCGAATTCCTTCTCGTGCGCCTGGATCTGCTTCTGCGCGCGTTCGATGGCGTCGGCAGCGTCTTCGTCCTTCATGCGCAGCTGGAACCAGTCGGACTTCTTCAGCCCGTCCAGGTACGCGTCGGTGACGTTGTCGCCCTTCTTCAGGTTCGGACCGCCGTTGGCGACCTTGCCCACGATCTGGGACCTCAACCGTGCGTAGATGGCCGCTTCCAGGATGCGGAACTGATCGTCGAAGTCCTTCTTGACGCGCTTGATCTCGGATTCTTCGATGTGACGCGCACGCTTGTCCTTCTCGATGCCGTCGCGGGTGAAGACCTGCACGTCGATGACGGTGCCGTCCATACCCGGGGGCACGCGCAGCGAGCTGTCCTTCACGTCGGACGCCTTCTCACCGAAGATCGCACGCAGCAGCTTTTCTTCCGGGGTCAGCTGGCTTTCGCCCTTCGGCGTGACCTTGCCGACCATGATGTCGCCGGCGCGCACTTCCGCACCGATGTACACCACGCCGCTCTCGTCCAGACGGTTCAGGGCCTGCTCGGACACGTTCGGGATGTCGGCGGAAATTTCCTCCGGCCCCAGCTTGGTGTCGCGCGCAACGCAGGTCAGTTCTTCGATGTGGATCGTGGTGTAGCGATCTTCTTCCACCACGCGCTCGGAGAGCAGGATGGAGTCTTCGAAGTTGTAGCCGTTCCACGGCATGAAGGCGATCAGCATGTTCTGACCCAGCGCCAGCTCACCGATGTCGGTGGACGGGCCGTCGGCCAGCACGTCGCCGCGCGCGATCACGTCGCCCACGTTCACCAACGGACGCTGGTTGATGCAGGTGTTCTGGTTGGAGCGGGTGTACTTGATCAGGTTGTAGATATCCACGCCGGCATCGGTGCCGCCGCCGATTTCTGCCTCATTGACCTTGACCACGATGCGGGCCGCGTCGATCTGCTCGATCACGCCACCACGCAGCGCGTTGACAGTCACGCCGGAGTCGCGTGCCACTGCACGTTCGATGCCGGTACCGACCAGCGGCTTCTGCGAACGCAGCGTCGGCACGGCCTGGCGCTGCATGTTGGCGCCCATCAATGCGCGGTTGGCGTCATCGTGTTCCAGGAACGGCACCAGCGCCGCGGCGACCGACACCGTCTGCATCGGCGAGACGTCCATGAAGTGCACTTCCGCCGGCGGCTTCAGCAGCGACTCGCCCTGGAACCGGCACGGCACGAACTGCTCGGTGAGCATGTTCTTGGCATCGGTCAGCGCGTTCGCCTGGGCGATCACGTACTCGTTTTCTTCGATCGCCGACAGGTACTCGACGTCGTCGGACACCTTGCCGTCCAGCACCTTGCGGTACGGCGTCTCGAGGAAGCCGTACTGGTTGGTGCGGGCGAACACGGCCAGCGAGTTGATCAGGCCGATGTTCGGGCCTTCCGGCGTTTCGATGGTGCAGACGCGGCCGTAATGGGTCGGATGCACGTCGCGCACCTCGAAGCCGGCGCGTTCGCGGGTCAGACCGCCCGGGCCCAGTGCGGAGACGCGACGCTTATGCGTCACTTCCGACAGCGGGTTGTTCTGGTCCATGAACTGCGACAGCTGCGAGGAGCCGAAGAACTCCTTGATCGCCGCGGCCACCGGCTTGGCGTTGATCAGTTCCTGCGGGGTCAGGCCTTCCGACTCCGCCATCGACAGACGCTCCTTGACCGCGCGCTCGACGCGGACCAGGCCCACGCGGAACACGTTCTCGGCCATTTCGCCGACCGAGCGCACGCGACGGTTGCCCAGGTGATCGATGTCGTCGACCACACCACGGCCGTTGCGGATCTCGGTCAGCACCTTGATCACTTCCAGGATGTCGGAGGTATCGGCGTGCTCGGCGACCAGACGCTTGGATTCTTCGTCGTTACGCTCGGCGAAGTACTTCTTGTCGTACAGCACCGACTCGCCGAGCACGTCCTTGCGGCCGACGCGACGGTTGAACTTCATGCGACCGACCGTGGACAGGTCGTAGCGCTCAAAGGTGAAGAACAGGTTGTGGAACAGGTTCTGCGCGGCTTCCTTGGTCGGCGGCTCGCCCGGACGCATCATGCGGTAGATCTCGACCAGCGCTTCCAGCTGCGTCTTGGTCGGATCGATGCGCAGAGTGTTGGACAGGTACGGGCCACGATCCAGATCGTTCACCCACAGGGTGCCGACCGCATCGACGCCCGCCTTGCGGAATGCAGACAACTGATCTTCGCTGACCTCGTCGTTGGCGTTGGCCAGCAGTTCGCCGGTCGAGCCATCGACCACGTCGTGCGACAGGATGCGGCCGACCAGGTAGTCGTCCGGCACGGCCAGCGCGGCGACGCCGGCAGCTTCCAGCTGCTTGACGTGACGGGCGGTGATGCGCTTGCCCGCTTCCACGATGACCTTGTCGCCATCGGCCAGGTCGAAGTTCAGCGTTTCACCACGCAGACGCTCCGGCACCAGCTCCAGCTGCACGCCTTCGTCCGGGTTGATGTGGAACGTGTTGATCTCGAAGAACTCGGCCAGCATTTCTTCGTTGCTGTAGCCAAGCGCACGCAGCAGGATCGACACCGGCAGCTTGCGGCGGCGGTCGATACGGGTGAACAGCGCGTCCTTCGGGTCGAACTCGAAGTCCAGCCAGGAACCGCGGTACGGAATGATGCGGGCGCTGTACAGCAGCTTGCCCGAGCTGTGGGTCTTGCCACGGTCGTGGTCGAAGAACACGCCCGGCGAGCGGTGCAGCTGCGACACGATCACGCGCTCGGTGCCGTTGACAATGAAGGTACCGTTGCCGGTCATCAGCGGAATTTCGCCGAGGTAGACCTCCTGCTCCTTCACGTACTTGATGGCCTTAGTCGACGACTCGCGGTCGTAGATCACCAGGCGCACGGTCACGCGCAGCGGCGCGCCATAGCTCATGCCGCGCTGACGGCATTCACGCTCGTCAAACACCGGCTGACCCAACTTGTAACCCACGTACTCGAGCGCAGCGTTGCCGCTGTAGCTGGAGATCGGGAACACCGACTTCAGAGCAGCATGCAGACCAAGGTCCTTACGCTTGGTCGGCTCCACGTCTTCCTGCAGGAATTCGCGATAGGAATCCACCTGGATGGCAAGCAGGAACGGCACTTCGAGAATCGAGCGCTGCTTACCGAAGTCCTTGCGGATACGCTTTTTTTCGGTGAACGAATAAGACGTCATGAGGTCTTCACCCTAGGCTGCGGGGGCCGCGTCGCGGCGGCCCCGAAATAACAAAACTGAACCCGCGCACATGGATGTGCGCTGCTCTTGTGAGGGACTCACATTCAAGTTGTCAGTTGGAAGTCGCTGGTATTGCCGGCACCAGCACGCCTTCTCCCGCTACTTCCAACTACCAACTCGGTGAGGCCGGGAATCGGGAGTGGGGATTCGGGAATCGGAAGAGCGCACACCTTGCGGTTGCGACTTTCCGACCCTCGTTCCGACTCACGTCCGAAACGGCCAAAGGCCGGGGGCTTCACGCCCCCAGCCTTCAGTGCATCACCATGCAACGCTGGCGATGCAAGATGCTGCTTACTTGATTTCGACCGTCGCGCCAGCTTCGGTGAGTTCCTTCTTGATCTTCTCGGCTTCGTCCTTGGTGGCGCCTTCCTTCAGCATGCCACCGGCTTCGGTCAGATCCTTGGCTTCCTTCAGACCCAGGCCGGTCACGGCGCGGACGGCCTTGATGACGCCGACCTTGTTGGCGCCGCAGTTGGTCAGCACCACGTTGAACTCGGTCTGCTCTTCGACCACGGCAGCCGGGCCAGCTGCAGCAGCAGCGACCGGGGCAGCGGCGGAGACGCCGAACTTCTCTTCGATGGCCTTGACCAGCTCCATCACTTCCATCAGGGACTTCTCGGCGATGGCGTCGACGATCTGTTCGTTGGTAAGGGACATTGTGATTACCTTTAAATGATTTTCTGGATTGGGGTTCTAGCGAACGCTAGGACATCAAGCTTCGGCAGTCTCGGCAGCCGGCGCGGCGGCTTCGTCGCCACCGCCCTGCTTGTCGCCAACGGCCTTGACGGCACGGGCGAACATGGCAGCCGGTTCGGACAGCACGCGAGCCAACATGGCCAGGGCCTGGTCACGGGTCGGCAGCGAGGCCAACACGTCAACGTGGCTGGCCGGGAACAATTCCCCACCAATTGCCACGACCTTGGCCTGCAACTTCTCGTTGCTCTTGGCGAATTCCTTGATCAGGCGACCGGCAGCGCCGGGTTCCTCCATCGAAAACGCATATACCAAAGGACCAACCAGCTTGTCGGACGCGACAGCAAATTCGGTACCTTCGACGGCACGCACAGCCAGGGTGTTCTTGACAACTTTCAAGAACACACCGGTTTCGCGGGCCTGCTTGCGCATCGCGGTCATCTGGGAGACCGTGGTGCCAGCGTATTCGGCGGCGATCAGGGAGTGGGCCTTGGCGGCGATGTCTGCCAGCTCGGCGACTACGTCTTGCTTCTGGGACAGATTGAGAGCCATTGCACTCCTCCGTTAAAGCCGGGATTCGGGATTGGTGGTTCGGGATTCGTCACAGCCATGAAGCCTGCAAATCCCCAATGCCGAATCTCGAATCCTCGCTTCAAACTACTCCGCTCGCGGCTCCTGCCGGTTGCGGTCCAGGGCGACCTCCTTCCTGGAAGCCGGGAACATCGACCGATGTTCCGTTGGTGGCCGTTCTAGACCTGGAGTGGACTCGATCCGGGATGTCCCAGACGCGCGTAAACCAGAAAGCTCCAGAAGGGCGACACCATCTACGCCGGCCAGTTCGAAAACGAACCGATTAAGCGATCCCGCTGCATCGACGGCGACTCCGTGCCAGTGCGAGCATCCCTGCCCGTCGTCGATCTGCGCTGACCGCGCCTGCGGTCTTTGACGGCTACCGCCGGACATGCCGGCGGTCGCCTTCAAAATGTCCGTTACCCCAAAGGAGGGAACGGACTCCCAGCACACGGTTGCCCGGGCCAGAAAAACAATGCAGTACTACAGGAATACGTCAGGCGCATGACGCCCGACGTATTCGATTACTTCAGCGACAGGCTCGACTGGTCGACCGTCACGCCCGGGCCCATGGTCGAGCTGACCGACACCTTCTGCAGGTAGGTACCCTTGGAGGTGGCCGGCTTGGCCTTGACCAGATCCAGCAACAGCGCCTGCAGGTTCGACTTCAGCGCTTCGTCATCGAAGCTGGCCTTGCCGATGGTGCAGTGGATGATGCCGGCCTTGTCGGTGCGGTAGCGCACCTGGCCCGACTTGGCGTTCTTGACCGCTTCGCCCGGATTGGCCGACACGGTGCCGACCTTCGGGTTCGGCATCAGGCCGCGCGGACCCAGCAGGGTGCCGAGCTTACCGACGACGCGCATCGCATCCGGCGTGGCAATGACCACGTCGTAGTTCAGGTCGCCGGCCTGCATCTTTTCGGCCAGGTCGTCCATACCCACGGCTTCGGCGCCGGCGGCCAGGGCTTCGTCAGCCTTGGCGCCTGCCGGTGCGAACACTGCAACGCGCACGCTCTTGCCGGTTCCGGCCGGCAGCACGGTCGAACCGCGCACCTGCTGATCGGACTTCTTGGCGTCCACGCCCAGGCGCACAGCCACGTCGATGGACTCGACGAACTTGGCCTTGGTGGCGGTCTTCAGGATCTTGATTGCGTCTTCGAAGGCATAGGTCTTGCCCGGAACGACAGCGGCCGCAATGGCCTTAACGCGCTTGCTCTGTGCCATGTCTTAGCCCTCCACCGTCAAACCCATGCTGCGGGCGGTACCCGCAATCGTACGAACCGCCGCTTCCAGCTCGGCTGCCGTCAGATCGGCTTCCTTGGTCTTGGCGATCTCTTCCAGCTGCTTGCGCGTCACCTTGCCGACCTTATCGGTGTTGGGGCGCTTGGAACCGGAGGACACACCTGCGACCTTCTTGAGCAACACGCTGGCCGGCGTGCTCTTGGTGATGAAGGTGAAGGTACGGTCGGAGTACGCGGTGATGATCACCGGCGTCGGCAGACCCGGCTCCAACTTGGAGGTCGCTGCATTGAATGCCTTGCAGAACTCCATGATGTTCAGACCGCGCTGACCCAGCGCAGGGCCGACCGGTGGCGCAGGATTGGCCTGACCGGCCTTGACCTGCAGCTTGATGTAACCAGTTACTTTCTTACCCATTTCGATACTCTCCGGGTGCTAGCGCCTGTACTGCAGGCTCCCCATCGGACCGGGATTCACGTGTCCCGGCTTCACGTTTTTGACCACACGCAGATGGCCGCCATGCGGCAGCCATCGTTTCCCGGCGGTCGCCAGGTCGGCGAGCCGCGCACTATAGCAGGATTTACCACCGGCGCCTAGCAGGCGCCAGTGGTGGTCAGCCCTTCTCGACCTGACCGAACTCGAGCTCGACCGGCGTGGAGCGACCGAAGATGAGCACGGCCACACGCAGCCGGCTCTTCTCGTAATTGACTTCTTCGACCACGCCGTTGAAGTCGTTGAACGGACCGTCGGTGACGCGCACCATCTGACCCGGTTCGAACAGCACCTTCGGACGCGGCTTCTCGACCCCGTCCTGCACGCGCTGCAGGATTGCATCGGCTTCCTCGTCGCGAATCGGCAACGGACGGTCGGCGGTACCGCCGATGAAGCCCATGACCTTGGAAGTTTCCTTCACCAGGTGCCAGCTTTCGTTGTCGATACGCGGAATACCGGCCTCTTCGTGGGTTTCGATCTGCACCAGCACGTAGCCGGGGAAGAACTTGCGCTCGGACCGACGCTTCTGGCCGGCACGCATTTCGATGACCTCTTCGGTCGGCACCAGCACTTCGCCGAAACGATCTTCCATCTCGGTGCGCACGATACGGTCGCGCAATGCCTGCGCAACGGATTTTTCGAAGCCTGAATAGGCGTGAACGACATACCAACGCTTCACTGCTTGATTCTCCTCAACGAGCCAGGAACCACTGCGTGAGCTTCTGGATGACGAAGTCGAAGCCGCCCAACAGCAAACTCAGAATGATCACAACAACAATGACGACCCAGGTGGTGCGGATGGCCTCCTGGCGCGTCGGCCAGACCACCTTGCGCAGCTCGAACCTGGATTCGGACAGGAACTCACGGGTTTCGCGGCCCTTTCCGGTCCCCAGAAACACGAATGCGCCCGCCACCAACCCCACGATGACCGCCAGCGCGCGCAATTGCGGCGTCCAGGCACCCAGCTGGGTGGCGCGCTCGGGCGCAGAAAACCAGAACCACACAAACAACCCTGCAATCACCAGGATCGCAGAGATCACGCATTTCACGATATCCGCACTGGCAGCAGATGCGCTTTTGGAAGGCTCGATTTTGCTATTCATCCGGCTCTAGTTACCGATCTGACCCGAATCGCTGGGCCGGAAAAAGGAGTGGCACGCCAGGAGGGACTCGAACCCCCAACCTGCGGTTTTGGAGACCGCTGCTCTGCCAATTGAGCTACTGGCGTATGTACTCGTTTACCGCACACCCTAAGACAACGAAGGCGGACCGCGGTTCAGCCGGCCCGCCTTTGCGCGAGTCCGGCGGCCGAGGCCACCGGATCACAGGTTCTTACTTGACGATCTTGGCAACCACGCCGGCGCCGACGGTACGGCCACCTTCGCGGATGGCGAAACGCAGACCTTCGTCCATCGCAACCGGGTTNCTGCACCGATCTTGGTCAGCGCGGCGGTCAACGTGGTCTTGCCATGGTCGACGTGACCGATGGTGCCGACGTTCACGTGCGGCTTGGTGCGCTCGAATTTAGCTTTTGCCATGGGTGCAGGTTCTCGGTAATCGTTTGGAGTTAAGACGATTGAGTAATGGTGCTCACGAAAGGAATCGAACCTTCGACCTCCTCCTTACCAAGGAGGTGCTCTACCGACTGAGCTACGTGAGCGAGTTTTGCATTATGCCATGCATTTGCGTTCAATGGAGCGGGAGACGGGAATCGAACCCGCACCATCAGCTTGGAAGGCTGAGGTTCTACCGTTGAACTACTCCCGCGCCGGGAACTGCATGCCACACCGTGAAACTGGTGGAGGGAGGTGGATTCGAACCACCGAAGGCGTAAGCCAGCAGATTTACAGTCTGCCCCCGTTGGCCGCTTGGGTATCCCTCCAGCTTTTACTACCGGACTGCTGCGCCAGGGGGCGAAGCGGTTCGGGGTGAAGCAGCCCGTTATTGTGTTGTGGACGACGCCCGGTGTCAACAAAAATTTCGAGAAATCGTCACGACTGAATGTGCACGCCGCGCGAGGCCGCGCGCAGCCGATCAGACATTGAAACGGAAGTGCAGCACATCGCCTTCCTGGACGCGGTATTCCTTGCCTTCCAGACGCAGACGACCGGCATCGCGCGCGCCAGCTTCGCCGCGGTACCTGATGAAGTCGTCGAAGCCGATCGTTTCGGCGCGGATGAAGCCCTTCTCGAAATCGGTATGGATCACCGCCGCGGCCTGCGGCGCAGTGGAGCCCGCCCTGACCGTCCAGGCCCGCACTTCCTTGACGCCTGCCGTGAAGTAGGTCTGCAGGCCCAACAGCGTGTAGGCCGCGCGAATGACACGATTCAGGCCAGGCTCGTCCAGGCCGAGGTCGGCCAGGAAGGTGTCGCGGTCTTCGTCGTCCAGCTGCGACAGCTCTTCTTCAATGGCCGCCGACACCGGCACCACTTCGGCCCCTTCGGCAGCGGCGTGCGCGCGCACCGCATCCAGGTGCGGATTGTTCTCGAAGCCGTCTTCCAGCACGTTGGCGATGTACATCACCGGCTTGAGCGTCAACAGGAACAGATCGCGCACCAGTGCCTTCTCTTCCTCGTCCAGACCGGCGGCGCGCCCCGACTTGCCGTCGGCCAGCGCGGCCTGCAGCTTGACCAGGACCGGCTTGCGTGCCGCCGCATCCTTGTCGCCGCCCTTGGCACTACGTTCAGCGCGATTCAGGGCCTTTTCCACGCTGTCCAGGTCCGCCAGCGCCAGCTCGGTATCGATGGTTTCGATATCGGCGATCGGGTCGACCCTGTTGTTGACGTGGATGACGTCATCGTTCTCGAAGCAGCGCACCACATGGGTGATCGCATCGACTTCGCGGATGTGGGCGAGGAATTTGTTGCCCAGGCCCTCGCCACTGGCCGCACCGGCCACCAGGCCGGCGATGTCGACGAACTCGACCGCGGTGGGGATCAGCTTCTGCGGCTTGACGATCTCGGCAAGCTGGTTGAGACGCGGATCCGGCACCGGCACGATGCCGACGTTCGGCTCGATGGTGCAGAACGGAAAGTTGGCCGCAGCGATGCCCGCTTTGGTCAGCGCGTTGAACAGGGTCGACTTGCCGACATTGGGCAGGCCGACGATGCCGCATTTGATACCCATGGGTCACATCCGGGATTTGGGATTCGGGATTGGAGATTCGCCATGCCGCACGGCTGCAAATCCCCAATCCCCAATCACGCATCCCTGCTGGTATGCAGGCGCTTCATCGCCTCGTTGAAATTACCTTGCAGTGCCAGCGGCAGGATATCGATGGCCGCGTCCACCGCAGCGCCGATTGCCGCGTCGTCGTCGCGCCCTGCCCGTCCCAGCACCCAAGGCACCACGCGGTCCTTGTGGCCGGGATGGCCGATGCCGATCCGCAAGCGATGGAATTTACCGTGCCCCAGCAGGCGAATGGTGTCGCGCAGGCCATTCTGGCCGCCGTGACCGCCATCGAACTTGAGCCGCGCGATGCCCGGCGCAAGATCCAGTTCGTCGTGTGCAACGAGCAGTTGCTCCGGCTCGATCTTCCAGAACCGCAACGCGGCGGCGATCGATTTGCCGCTGAGATTCATGAAGGTGGCCGGCTTGAGCAGCCAGACCGATTGCCCGGCGATCTCGACCTTTGCGGTCTCGCCGAACAACTTGGCGTCCAGCCCCCAGCGCACGCCATGGCGTTCGACGAGGGCATCGACGAAACGAAACCCGGCGTTATGCCGGGTTTGCGCGTGTTCGGGACCGGGATTGCCCAGCCCGACGATCAGACGAAGTGCAGACATGCCAGTGACCGCAGCCGACTCCCCGCATGCTGCCAGGAATGGGCCAACGGATTACTTGGTCTCTGCGCCTTCGCTGCCTTCTTCGCCGGCAGCGTCTTCTTCCTCGACGCGCACGTGCTTGGCAGCAACCACGGCAACGTCGTGTTCCTTGCCCAGCTTCAGTTCCGGGATTTCGACACCGGCCGGCAGCTTGATCTCGGACAGGTGGATCACGTTGCCCACTTCCAGGGCACCGAGGTCAATCTCGATGAACTCCGGCAGATCCTTCGGCAGGCAGACCACCTGGACTTCGTTGAGTTCGTGGGTGACGACCACTTCGCTCGACTTGCCGGCCGGCGAGTTGGCTTCGTTGATGAAGTGCAGCGGCACGGCGGCACTGAGCTTCTCGTTGGCGCTGACGCGCTGGAAGTCGATGTGCATGATCAACTGCTTGAACGGATGGCGCTGCATGTCACGCAGCAGCACCTGCTGCACGTCGCCATTGAGGCTCAGGTCCAGGATCGACGAGTAGAACCACTCGTTCTGCTGGGCGAGCCAGATCTGCTCATGATTGAGCTGGATGCTGACCGGCTCCAGATCGCCACCGTAGACGATGGCCGGGATGACGCCAGCGTGACGCAGGCGGCGGCTCGCACCCTTCCCCTCGTCTGCGCGGCGCTCGACCTTGATTTCGTGAGTCTTTGCCATGTTGTTTCACTACCTAGATTGGAATACCGCCTCGCGGCGATGAAGCGTCTCACCCGCGACCAGGAGAGACGTGGTACCGGCACCCGCCAGAAGCGGGCGCCGAATGCGGGATCAGTCGACGTAGAGCGAGCTGACCGATTCGCCGAAGGCGATGCGGCGGATGGTCTCGGCCAGCAGTTCGGCCACGCTTAGCTGGCGGATCTTCGCGCACGTGCGAGCGGCGGCGCTCAGCGGGATCGTGTCGGTGACCACCAGTTCGTCGAGCTGTGAATTGTTGATGTTGTCCACCGCCGGACCGGACAGCACCGGGTGGGTGATGTAGGCCACCACCTTGAGTGCGCCGCGCTGCTTGAGCGCTGCGGCGGCGGCGCACAGGGTGCCGGCAGTATCGACCAGGTCGTCGACCAGCACGCAGGTCTTGCCCTGCACGTCGCCGATGATGTTCATCACCGTGGCGACATTGGCGCGCGGCCGGCGCTTGTCGATGATGGCCAGGTCGGCATCGTCCAGACGCTTGGCGACCGCGCGCGCGCGCACCACGCCACCCACGTCCGGCGAGACCACGATCAGGTTGTCGGTGCCGTAGGCGCGCCAGATGTCGGCCAGCAGCAGCGGCGAGGCGTAGACGTTGTCGACCGGCACATCGAAGAAGCCCTGGATCTGGTCGGCATGCAGGTCGACCGTCAGCACCCGGTCGGCTTCCATCGCACAGATCATCTTGGCGGCGACCTTGGCGGTGATCGGCACACGCGAGGAGCGCATGCGGCGATCCTGACGCGAGTAACCGAAATACGGGATCACTGCGGTGACGGACTGGGCACTGGCGCGCTTGAGCGCGTCGATCAGCACCAGCAGCTCCATCAGGTTTTCGGCGCTCGGTGCGCAGGTCGACTGGATGACGAACACTTCCTGCCTGCGCACACTTTCTTCGATCTCGACCTGCACTTCGCCATCGGAAAAGCGCGTGACCAGCGCCTTGCCCATGCGTACACCCAGCTCCTTGCAGATGCTCTGGGCAAGCGGCTTGTTGGCATTGCCGGAGAATACCAGCAGGTTACGTTGGTCTTGCATGGGATCTCTCGGGCGGCGGCGAAGAGCGTGCGATGGTGGATCTGGACAAAGCCGACCCAATGCCGGGCTTTTTGTTCAATCCCCGCACATGGATGTGCGGGCTTTTGCAGAGGGACCTGCATCAACTGCAGAGGGATCTGCATCACTGCATCAATAACTGGCAGGGGCGGTAGGATTCGAACCTACGAATGCCAGGATCAAAACCTGGTGCCTTGGGCCTCTTGGCGACGCCCCTGCATCAAACCTGTAACGCGTCCAGTGCGTCGCGCAATGGCGAGTGCGCTGCACCCTCCACCACCCACGCCTGCAGGCTGCCCGGCAACTGCACCAGCGCCTGCTCTGCAGCAATGCGTGTGGCGAATTCGACGAAACAGCCGCTTCCCGACCCGGTCAAACGCGGCGTTCCGATCCTGGACAGTGCCTGGAACGCGGCCTCGACGGCGGGTTCCCGGCGCCGCAGGACCGGCTCGAACGCATTGTCGAGCAGAGAACCGGAAGCGAAGTCCGCTATTTTCGCGGGCGCAGCATCCCGCGTCAATTCCTCTGATTGAAATAAGGCGGGCGTTGGCACGTGAACGCCAGGATCCACCAGCACATAGGCCGCGTCTGCCAGCGTCATCGGGGTCAGCTGCTCGCCCACTCCCTCGGCCCAGGCGTTGTGCCCGCGCACGAACACCGGCACGTCCGCACCCAGCTGCAAGCCCAGCCCGGCCAGTGCATCCACCGGCAAACCCAGGCCCCACACGGCGTTGAGCGCGACCAGCACGGTCGCTGCATCCGACGAGCCGCCGCCGAACCCGCCACCGGCGGGGATGCGCTTGTCGACGCGGATCTCGGCGCCGGCCTGGGTGCCGGCGGCAAACTGCAGCAGACGCGCTGCCTGGACCACCAGATCGTCATCCTCGGCGACGCCGGGCAAACTGTCGCCGACACGCCGGATCCGGCCGTCATTGCGCAAACGAAGATGAATGGTGTCCCCCCAGGCCAGCAGCCGGAACACGGTCTGCAGCAGGTGGTAGCCATCGGCGCGTCGCCCCGTGATCTGCAGAAACAGATTCAGCTTGGCCGGCGCGGGCCACGCCGACCACCCTTCTTGCGCAGACATCAGGGCGAGACCGTCCATTGATCCACCAGCAGGCGGACCTTGGCGCTACCGTTATAGGCTTCGATGCGCTGCGGCAGCTCCGGCTGGCCATCGCCGGCGGGCGCCCAGGCCAGGAAATCGATGGTCCAGCCATCCTGTTGCACGGTGCGCGGGCGCCCGGCGGCGTCCAAGTCGACCCGCTGCGCGCCGGCCTCGGCGATCCGCAGCGCGCGCACCCAGTCCGCCATCTGGTTGACCGGAATGGTCCATCCTGTGGCTTCGCGCAGCACCTGCTCGGCATCCGGCCCGCTGCGCGGCCCGCCGTCCAGACCTTCGATGCGACCGGCACCGGTGTCACTGTCGCCGGTGAGCACCCAGCTCTGCCGGGTCACCGGTGCGCTGAGCTGGACGCGGTAGTGCGCGCCGTTCTGTTGCCAGTCGATGCGACCGCTGCCGCCGTCGCGGCCCTTGCTGATCGCCACCCGCCCCTGGAAGGACCACTGCGGATGCGCCTGCAGCCAGGCCTGACGCGCCGCTTCTGCGGTGCGCGCCGCATCGGAGACGCGCTCGACCACGGCCGCCCCGCCCCCCTGCCCGTGCGGCACGCTGACACAGCCGGATAGACCCAGCAGCACCATCCCGCTCAGGGCCAGCATGCGCAGCGAAACGCTCACAGGCCGAACTTTTCGATTGCGCGCTGCAGGGCACGGTTGTCCGGATCCAGCCGGCGGGCCTCATCGAAGTAGCGCCGCGCCTCGTCCTGCTTGCCGCTGACCCACAGCACTTCGCCCACATGCGCGGCGATCTCCGGGTCCTTGACCAGCGCCCAGGCGCGGCGCAGCTGCACCAGCGCTTCCTTGGTACGGCCCATGCGATACAGCACCCAGCCGTAGCTGTCGACGATGGCCGGGTTGTCCGGATCGGCGGTCCGGGCGCGGTCGATCAGCGCCAGTGCCTCCTTGTAGCGGGTGGTGCGGTCGGCCAGGGTATAGCCCAGCGCGTTCAGCGCTGCGAGGTTTTCGGGTTCGGCCACCAGGATCTTGCGCAGGTCGGCCTCGGCACGCGGCACGTCGTCGCGCCGCTCCCAGGCCAGCCCACGGGCGTACAGCAGCGCACCGTCGTCCGGGTACGCGGCCAGGCCACGCTCGAAAGCATCCAGTTCGCCGGCGGCATCGTTGGCACGCTGATGCAGCTCGGCTTCCAGCACATAGGCATCGCGGCGGGCGTCGTCGTCGGCGCTGGCATCGCCCTGCAGCGCGCGCACCTCGGCTAGCGCCTCGGGTTTGCGGCCGAGTTCATACAGTGCACTGGCGGCGCGCAGGCGCGCCTCGCTCAGCTGCGGGCCGCCCGGTACGCCGCGGTACCACTCCACCGCCTCGTCGTAGCGCTTGAGGAATTCGGCGATCTTGCCCAGCAACAGGCGACGGTCCGGGTCCGGCTTAGTCGCGTTGCTCTTGAGCTCGCCGTACAACGCTTCCAGCGCGCTGCGGTCTTTTTCCTTGGCCAGCATGGAAGCGCGCAGGCCGTAGGTCTGGGTGTCCTGCGGCCCGGTAGACAGCACCCGCGCAGCGGCTTCGGTCTGGCCCATGGCGTCATAGGCAAAAGCCAGCGCGCCGCGCAGTTCGGAGTCCTTGACGGCCTGCGGCTCGACATTCTTCAGCAGCGTCAGGGCCTCATCGTTCTTGCCCACCTGCTGCAGCTGGGTGGCGTGCAGCAAGGCCACGCGCGGCTCTTCGGGGAAGCGGCGCACCACTTCGTCGACAATGCGCTTGGCCAGCGCCGGGCGCTCCATGCGCAATGCGAGCCGGCCGAACTCCTGCCAGGCCTCGATCTGGTTGGGGATGGCGCCGGCCTTGACCAGGTCTTCGAGCACGTCGGCCGAGGCCTCCGGCTCGCGCCCGCCATTGGCCAGGGCGATCAGCGCGAAGCGCCAGCCGCGCGGGTCGGGCTCCTTGAGCAAGCCGAGCAGGTCGCGGCGCGCGGTGCGCAGATCATTGCGGCGCAAGGCCAGCGAGGCCTCGGTGCTGCGCATGGACATCGACGAGGGCGCGCGGGCGCGCCACAGCGCCAGCGCTTCGATGGCGCGCGGGTCGTCATTGGCCAGCATGGCGATGCGGGCGGCACGTTCGGCCAGGCCGGCATCGCCGGCTTCGGCCTTGGCGGCGTCCAGATAGGCGCGGGCGGCCTCGTCCAGCTGGCCGGCCTGCAAGGCGAATTCGCCTGCCAGCACGGGCTCCAGCGAGGAGGTGCCGGCGTTGCCGGCGGCGGCCGGCGCTGCTTTTTTCGGTGCTGCAGTGGCACTGGCGGAGACTGCGACCAGCAAAAGAACACACAGGATGCGAATCGGTACAGGCATCGGGGGCAACCGGGCCGTAAAATGGGGCCCTGAATGGCCGCCAGCTTATCGCAAGCAACTGAACATGACGTTGTGGGTGCTCGGACTGAATCACCAGACCGCACCTGTGGACCTGCGCGAACGCGCGGCGTTCGCAGGTGAGGCGCTGCCGCGCGCGCTCGAATCCCTGCGCGCGTTGCCGCAGGTGCGCGAGGCCGCATTGCTGTCCACCTGCAACCGCACCGAGCTGTATGCGATGGCCGACGATGCGCAGACACTGGCCGGCTGGCTGGATGCACAGGCGCCGGGATTGGGCGGCCATCTGTACCAGCACCAGGACGCCGCTGCGGTACGCCATCTGTTCCGAGTGGCGACCGGGCTGGACTCGATGGTGCTGGGCGAGCCGCAGATCCTGGGCCAGGTGAAGGACGCCTGGGCCGTGGCGCGCGCGCACGGCGCGCTGGGCAGCGGGCTGGATCGCCTGTTCCAGCAGACGTTCTCGGTCGCCAAGCGCGCGCGCACCGATACCCGCGTTGGCGCCAATCCGGTGTCGGTGGCGTCCACCGCAGTGCGCCTGGCACAGGAGTCGTTTGCCCGGCTCAACGAATCGACGGTGCTGCTGGTCGGCGCCGGCGAGACCATCGAACTGGCCGCCAAGCATCTGAGCGAAGGCCGGGTGCGGCGCCTGCTGATCGCCAACCGCACCCTCGCCCATGCGCAGACCCTGGCCAGCCAGCATGGTGGATACGCGCTGCCACTGACCGATCTGGAACGCCACCTGGCCGAGGCCGACGTGGTGTTTTCGGCCACCGCTGCGCGTGAGCCGGTGGTGACGCGGGCGCAGGTGGAACAGGCGCTGCGCGCGCGCAAACGCAAGCCGATGCTGCTGTTTGACCTGGCAGTACCGCGCGATATCGAAGCGTCGGTGGCCGAGCTGGGCGACGCCTACCTGTACACGGTGGACGACCTGGAGCGCGCGGTCGAAGACAACCGCCGCAGCCGCCGCGAGGCGGCCGACCAAGCCGAAGCCATCATCGACCTGCAGGTGGCGCGCTACGTCGAGACCGTGCAGGCCAACGCACGCCAGGCCCCGCTGAAGCGCTTGCGCGCCTTCGGCGACAGCACCCGCGACGAACTGCTGGCCAAGGCGCGCCAGCAATTGCACAACGGCAAACCGGCCGACGAAGTACTGGAACAATTGGCGCATGCGCTGACCAACCGCCTGCTGCACCCACCCACCGCCGCGTTGCGCGATGCCGCGCTCAACAACGACCTGGAACTGACCAGCGCAGCCGACCGGCTGTTCCCGGAAAAGCCCGGTTACCAACATCCCCCTGTAGCTACCCCGATCGTGAGGACCGATGACGCCGACCCTGCGCCGTAAGCTCGAAGCGCTGGCCGAGCGCCGCGAAGAACTGCAGCACCTGTTGTCCGACCCCGACGTGGTGGGCAACAACGACAGGTTCCGTACCCTCTCGCGCGAACTGTCGCAGCTGGAGCCGGTGGCGGTGGCACTGGAAGACGAAGCGCGCGCCAAGGCCGACCTGAGCGCGGCCGAAGCCATGCGCAACGATCCGGAAATGCGCGAGCTGGCCGAGGAAGAAATCGCCGCCGCGCAGGCGCGCCTGGAAGACCTGGACGCGCAACTGGCGCTGCTGCTGGTACCGCGCGACCCGCGCGACGACGGCAACCTGTTCCTGGAAGTCCGCGCCGGCACCGGCGGGGACGAAGCGGCGATCTTCGCCGGCGATCTGTTCCGCATGTACGCCCGCTATGCCGAACGTCAGGGCTGGAAGGTGGAGATCGAATCGGACAGCCCCGGCGAGCATGGCGGCTACAAGGAAGTGGTGGCGCGCGTGGTCGGACGCGGTGCGTACTCGCGGCTGAAGTTCGAATCCGGCACCCACCGCGTGCAACGCGTGCCTGCGACCGAGTCGCAGGGCCGTATCCATACCTCGGCGGCGACGGTGGCGATCATCCCCGAAGCCGACGACGTGGAAGAGATCGTGATCAATCCGGCCGATCTTAAAGTGGACACCTTCCGCTCCTCCGGCGCCGGCGGCCAGCACGTCAACAAGACCGAGTCGGCGATCCGCATCACCCACGTACCCAGCGGCGTGGTAGTGGAATGCCAGACCGAACGCAGCCAGCACGCCAACCGCGACAAGGCGATGAAGCGCCTGAAGGCGCAATTGGTGGAAGCCGAACGCAGCAAGGCGGCAGCGGCCGAAGCGCAGACGCGCAAGTTGCAGGTGGGTAGCGGCGACCGCAGCCAGCGCATCCGTACCTACAGTTTTCCGCAGGGCCGCATCACCGACCACCGGGTGGAAGGGCTCACCCTGTACGACCTGACCAACGTCATCGAAGGCGATCTGGATGCCTTGATCGGCCGGCTGACCCACGAGCATCAAGCCGATGAACTGGCGCGGTTGAGCGACAGCCCGTGAGTGCGCAGGTCCCGCGCGAGCTGCTGCAGCTGCGCGAGGCGGTACGACGCCAGCCGGGCGACTTCATCGCCTGGCTGATGCTGGCCGATGCCGAGCTCGGCATGGGCGCAATCGCTGCAGGCGAGGCCGCGGTACAACGCGCGCTTGCACTGCAGCCGGGCCATCCGGAAGCGGTGGCGCGGCTTGGCCGGGTGCGCTGGACACAGCAACGGCATGCCGACGCGGCAGCGTTGTTGCAGCAGGCATCGGACCTGGTGCCGCAGCATCCGGGCATCGCGCTGTGGCTGGGCCATGCGCTGGAAGACGCCGGCCAGCCGGAACAGGCCGCCGCGGCCTATGCGCGCGCGTACCGGCTGCTTCCCGACGAGCCATACATCGCCGCGCAACTGCTCACCTGGCGGCGTCGCCTGTGCGATTGGCGCGATATGGAGGCCCTGTCCACGCAAGTGCGTGCGGCAGTGACGCAAGGGGCTGCGGCGGTAGAGCCGTTCGCGTTCCTCAGCGAAGACGCCAGCGCGGCCGAACAGCTGGCCTGCGCACGGACCCGCGCGCAGGCCGTCGTGGCGATGTTGCAGCCCCTGCCGCCGGTGGCGCTGCGCCGCCAGGGCGCGTTGCGGATCGGTTTCGTCTCCAACGGCTTCGGTGCGCATCCCACCGGGTTGCTGACAGTGGCGCTGTTCGAAGCCTTGCTGCAGCGTCAGCCGGGGCTGCAGGTGCATCTGTTCGCCACCAGCCACGATGACGGAAGCGAGATCCGTGCGCGTCTTGCGCGTGCCACCACGCTGCACGACGTGGCCACGCTGGGGCATATGGAAGCGGCCTGGCACATCCGCGCGCACGGCATCGATGTGGTGTTCGATCTGCGCGGCTGGGGCGGTGGCGGACGGCCGGAAACGTTCGCCTTGCGCCCGGCACCGGTGCAGATCAACTGGCTGGCCTACCCGGGTACCTCCGGTGCGCCCTGGATGGATTACGTGCTGGGCGATGCGTTCGCGCTACCGCCGTCATTGGCGCCGTGCTACAGCGAGCAGATACTGCGTTTGCCTCGCGTGTTTCAACCGTCGGACACCTCGCGCACGGTTGCCGTGCCGCCCTCGCGTGCGGACTGCGGCCTGCCCGAGCATGGCGTGGTGCTGTGCTGCTTCAACAACAGCTACAAGCTCAATCCCCGCAGCATGGCCCGCATGCTGGCGGTGCTGCGCGCGGTACCGGGCAGCGTGCTGTGGCTGCTTTCCGGCCCAGGCCAGGCCGATGCGCGGTTGCGTGCGGTGGCACAGGCACAGGGCGTGGACACGCAGCGCCTGGTGTTCATGCCGAAACTGCCGCACCCGCACTATCTGGCACGCTACCGGCACGCGGATCTGTTCCTGGACACGCATCCGTACAACGCCCACACCACCGCCTCCGATGCGCTATGGGCAGGCTGCCCGGTGCTGACCACCCCGGGCGAGACCTTTGCCTCGCGCGTGGCCGGCAGCCTCAATCATCACCTGGGACTGGAGCAGATGAACGCGACCGATGACGCGGCATTCGTGGCCAACGCCATCGAGCTGGCGAACCATCCGGACCTGCTGGCTGATGTCCGCGCGCGTCTTGCCGAGCAACGACAGCGCAGCGGCGTTTTCGATATGGATGGATTTGCGGACGATCTCGCGGCCCTGCTGCAGGTGGTGGCGCGGGAGCGTGGTTGGTTGGGGGTTTAGAGCAGCCAACAGCGCTCCCTGTGCAGCTGACATGCAGTTGCCAGGCGCGCGGCGGATGATCGGCATTCTCATGTACCACTCGCACTCGGAGTCTGAAAGCGCTAGGCGCGCTGCTGGCAACTGCTCGCTACGGTGTGTCAGCTGCGCCCAATTGGTGCTTGGTAGCTGGTGAGAAACTGCGCTGAAGCGGTGTTGTGGGTCGCCATGGCCCTAGGCGTCGCAATTGACTACATGCAACGTCTGCGACGGTTGCGCGACCAGTTCGTCCAGGAACATTCTCCATGCGGCTTCGCCCGTACCCTCACCCCAACCCCTCTCCCGCAGGAGAGGGGCGTTGGTCCGCGTGCTGCCGCCTGGCCAGGCGAGGGGCGTTGGTCACCGCACTGCTGTCTGGCAGGAGGATGCGTTAGTCACGGTGCTCTCGACTTCACACCGCGGCGCTGTACCCGGCCCGCCAGGCTCGCTAGGCTTGGCGCATGCCATCGACTCCCGACTTCATACCCTTGCGCCTGTGCGTGCTGACCGTGTCGGACAGCCGCACCCTGGCCGACGATCGCTCCGGCAACTACCTGGCCGATGCCCTCACCCAGGAAGGCCATGTGCTGCACGAACGTGCGCTGTGTCCGGACGACCGTTACCGCATGCGTGCGATCGTGTCGGCCTGGATCGCCGATACGCAGATCGACGGTATCCTGGTCACCGGCGGCACCGGGTTCACCGGCCGTGACAGTACGCCGGAGGCGATCACTCCACTGCTGGACAAGCTGATGCCCGGCTTCGGCGAAATGTTTCGTGCGGTCAGCGTGGACGAAATCGGTACCTCCTCGCTGCAATCGCGCGCGTTTGCGGGGCTGGCCAATCACAGTTTCGTGTTCTGCCTGCCCGGCTCCACCTCGGCCTGCCGCACGGCCTGGGAAAAGATCGTGCGTGCGCAGCTGGATGCGCGGACCAAGCCCTGCAATCTGGCGACACTGCGTCCACGTCTGGGCGAATAGCCTGCGCGCTCCATCGCTGTTGGAACGCGCATGTCGCACCTGAAACGCAAGGCCTACAAGAAGTTGCTGGCACCGCTGCAGCTGGAGCTGGTCAACATGGCGCGCTGGCTGCGGCATACCAACCAGCGCGCGCTGGTACTGGTGGAAGGCCGCGACACCGCCGGCAAGGGTGGTGTGATCCAGGCCATCGCCAGCCATCTGAACCCGCGCCAGTGCCGGGTGGTGGCGTTGCCGACACCCAACGATCGCGAAAGCACGCAATGGTATTTCCAGCGCTATGTGGCGCACCTGCCAGCGGCCGGCGAGTTGGTGCTGATGGATCGCAGCTGGTACAACCGCGCCGGCGTGGAACGGGTGATGGGCTATTGCACCGACGCGCAGTACGACGCGTTTCTGGAGCAGGCGCCGCGCTTCGAACAACTGCTGGTCGACGACGGCATCCTGCTGTTCAAGTACTGGCTGTGCGTGGATCAGGCCGAGCAGGAACAGCGCTTTGCCGAACGCCAGGAAGATCCGCTCAAGGGCTGGAAGCTGTCGCCGGTGGACCTGCAGTCACGCAGCAAGTACGAGGACTACACCGCCGCGCGCGAGCACATGCTCGAGGTGACGCATACGCCGGACGCGCCGTGGACGCTGGTGGATTTCAACGACCAGAAGCGCGGCCGGTTGAGCCTGATCCGCAATCTGCTGGATCGGCTCCCGGACACCGCGGTGCCCGATGACACGCTGCAGCTGCCGCCCTTGGACGGCAAGCCGCACAAGGAACGCTACGGCGTGCTGGAACCGATCGACGATTACGCCGGCCAGTCCTGAGAGATCTCGTCGCTGGCCGCGGTGGCGCGCGGCAACGGATACAGGCCGGCCTGACGTTCGGCCTGCTCGGCCTGCAGCACCAGCTGGCTCAGGCGCTGATTGAACAGCTGCATGAAGCCGCGGTGCAGCGGGCGCATCGCTTCCATGTAGTCCACATCGTCGGCCTGCGGGCCGAGTGGGCTACACGAAGACAGCAACACTTCGTCAAGGCGCAGAGCACTGTCGGGCAGGCGCACCAGGGCGGCGCGGCGCAACCAGTCGCGCATGCCTTCGCGGTATTCGGCAGCCAGGATGTAGGCCACTTCGACCTGATCCAGGTCCACGTCCGGGTTCCAGGCCAGCACCTGGATCACCTGCGAGCGCTCATCCAGCATGCGGCTCTCGGCGACCAGGGCATGCAGCTGTTGCAACAGGCGCCACTGGATGCCGGCTGCATCGCGCTGCGTGGCCGGCATCGCCTCGATGGCCAGGGCCAGACGGCGCGCGAACAAGGCCGGTACGTCGGCCAGCACCGTCGGGCCGGCATCGGCGCCGAGCAGGAAACGTTCGGTGCGCAGCGCGGCCGTGTCGGGCAGATAGCCATCCTGCAGCGGACGCATCACGCCGTGATCGAGCAGCGACAGCACCACGTCCAGCCAGTAGCGGCGCTCCTGTTGCAACGCGCGATTGGCCGAGGCGTTCTGCCAGGCACCACGCACCTCATCCAGCCGGGCGATGCAGGCCTGGGCATCCATGCCGTCCCACGGCATGCGGGTGGCGTCGTTGGGGTCGAAACTTTCCGCACTGAGCATGCCGGCGCCGAAACGGTGCCAGGCCGCGCCGCGCTGGGCGCTGGTCGGGTCGAGCCTGGCCGCGCTCAGGGGGGCCGCAGCCGCCGGGCGCAGCAATGTTGCATAGGCATCGGCCCAGGACTCGGGCAGCCGCGCCGACAGCGGATAGCTGGCGCTGGGCGCACCCAGGCCACGTCGCGCCAGCCGCAGGCTCCACACCACCGCACCGATCACGATGCCACCGAAGGTCCAGGCCAGCAGCCAGCCGGCGGCCGCCTGCCCGGGACGCAGCACGCGCGTTTGCGGCTGCTGGAACAACAACCAGCCGATCCCCAGCAACGCGGCGAGATAGAGCCACGGCCCCCACTGCGCCAGGACACGCGAGGCGCCGTGGGCAGGCAGGTCGTGCCCGAGAGTGTGATCTTGAGATGGAGCAGCCATTGCATTCCCCTGAACGCCTGATCGCGTTGACAGGGTTATCGGCGAGGCAACCCAACTCTGTTGCCCCGCTGCGCTGGCGTGCGCTCAGCCAGTTACAAAGTCTTCAGACGGCTGCAGCGCACACGGCGTGCGCACTACCGCGGCGACGCTGGCCGCCGGTGGGCCCTGCCACAGCCAGCATTCCAGCGCGTCCAGCGCCGCCTCGTTGCCGGCCGCGACGACCTCCACGCTGCCATCGGCCTGGTTGCGCGCATGCCCGCGCAGCCCCAGCGCCAGCGCCTGCTCGCGGGTGGAGGCGCGATACCACACGCCCTGCACCACACCGCTGACCACGAAACGCGCGGCCTGCATCAGCCGGCCTTGCCGGTGATGCCTACCGCCGTTTCGATATCGCGCGCCGTGACCGGGCCCAGGAACTGCTTGGCCACCTTGCCGTCCGGGCCGATCAGGTAGGTCATCGGCAGGCCACGCGGCGTGGCGAAATCCTGCGGCGGCTGGTAGGGGTCGAGGATCGCCACCGGGTAGGACACCGGGTGGTCCTTCAGGAACGCCTGCATGTCTGCGGCGGTGATGTCTTCGTAGGCCAGGCCCACCACTTCGACGGTATCGCGCATGGTGTGCAGGGCCGACAACTCTGGCATCTCCTTCAGGCAGGGCGCGCACCAGGTGGCCCAGAAGTTGACCACCACCCACTTGCCGCGATGCGCGGCCAGGTCGTAGGTCTCGCCCGAGACGGTGGGCAGCGACAGCTTGGGCATCTGCGCGGTCTGCTGCACGACCGAGGTACCGGTGGCACCGGCAGGCCCCGTGGCGGCCGGTGTCCCGGCTGGCTGGGCAGGCGCTGCCGGCGCAGTGGCCCCAGGATCGGCAGCGGGCGTGCCCTCGCCGGTGGGCTTGCAGGCGGTCAGCAACAACAGCGGCAACAGCAGCGCACAGGCGCCGCGCACAAGGCGCACGGTCATGGAGGATCTCCGGGGAGGTGGGTGTAGAGGTCGCCGACCGGTTGCGCCAGCACGCTGCGCAACGGTTGGCGCAGCTGTTCCAGCGCGGCGGCGGCGGCCTGGCCGTAGGCGTCGTCGCGGCAGGGCAGCGGGCGGTCCTCGATCGGCACGCGCAACTGGCAGTTTTCGTAGAGCTCGGCCAGCGGCACCACGTCCAGGTCGCGTGCCAGCAGCCACTGGCCGCGTTCGTCGCGGCGCAGCAGGCGGATGCGCTTGAGCTCGCACAGCAGCTCCTGCATCAGCGTGTCGGTAAGCATGGGTTCCAGTGCCAGGATGCGGTCTTCGTCCAGGCCGTTGCCATGGCTGCGCGCCTGGCGGAACCGGCCCAGCAGGCGCAGCAGGCCGTAGATCTCAAAGCCGGGCGGCAGCCGCATGGCTTCGGGCTGGTAGCGGAAGGCCGACATCGACGAGGCCAGCGAGGCGCCCAGCAGCACCGATACCCAGCTCAGGTAGATCCACAACAACAGGATCGGCAACGCCGACAGCGCGCCGTAGATGCGCTGATAGGTCTGGAAATTGCCCAGATAGAAGCCAAAGCCCCACTTCACGATCTCCATCAGGATCACCGCCAGCAATGCGCCCGGCAGCGCATGCCGCAGGCGCACCGCATGCTGCGGCACCACCCGGTAGATCAACACGATGCAGACGAACTCCACCGCCATCGGCGCCAGCCGCCAGGCAAATTCGGCCAGCCATTGGCCTTCGGTGGTGCGGAACAGCGGCAGCGCGAACACGTAGGCGGCCATTGCCATCGAGGCGGCGGCCAGCATCGTGCCCAGCGTCAGCACCGTCCAATAGATCAGGAAGCGCGTCACCTTGGGGCGCGCAGCGGCCACCCGCCAGATGCTGTTGAAGGTCTGCTCGATGCTGTGCAGGGTGATCAGCAACGAGGCCACCAGCGCGACCATACCGGCCACGGTGAACTTGCCCAGGTCTTCCAGCGAGCGGTTGAGATAGTTCTGCACCGAACGCGCCGCGCCGGGCACGAAGTTGTTGAAGATGAAGTCGGTGAGCGCGTCCTTCCACTCGTTGAACGCGGGAAAGGCGGACAGTACGCCGAACACCACGATCGCCAGCGGCACCAGCGCAAATACCGTGGTGTAGGCCAGCGATGCGGCGGCCTGGAACAGGCGGTCATCCAGGAAACGGCGCCACAGGAAGCGCCCGAAGCTCACCGTCCGCGCGCGATCGTGCAGACGTTCTTTCCATTGGTGGAGTTTGTTCACACGCGCCATCGCGCAAGGGTACCCGATGCGCCGTCGTCGCGGCCTCACCGCAGCGGCGGCGTGCAGTGGGGCAGCGGCTTGGCCGATACTGCGGCAACTCACACAGGCGGTGGATGCGCGATGGCGGAGATTTTGGTGCTGTATTACAGCCGGGGCGGTTCGGTGGCGCGGCTGGCGCGGCAGATCGCGCGCGGTATCGGCGAAGTGCACGGCATGAGCGCGCGGCTGCGTACAGTGCCGCCGGTCGCCGCGGTCACCCAGACCAGCGCCCCCCCGGTGCCGGACGAAGGCGCACCCTACGTGGACCGCGCCGATCTGGCCGAATGCAGCGGCCTGTTGCTGGGCAGCCCCACCCGCTTCGGCAACATGGCTGCGCCAATGAAACACTTCCTCGACAGCCTGGGCGCCGAATGGGCCAGCGGCACATTGGCGGGCAAGCCGGCAGCGGTGTTCACCTCTACCGCCTCGATGCACGGCGGGCAGGAATCGACCCTGCTGTCGATGCACCTGCCGCTGCTGCACCACGGCTGCCTGATCGTGGGCATCCCGTTCACCGAAGCCGCGCTCAGCCATACCACCAGCGGCGGCACGCCGTACGGCGCCAGCCATGTGTCCGGCGCCAGCGGCGACCCGCAACCCAGCGAGGACGAAGCCCTGCTGGCACGCGCGCTGGGCCGCCGGGTGGCCGATGTCGCGCGGCGGCTGGCAACTCCGTGAGCGTGCGCGCCATGCATTGGCTGCTGAGCGCCGCGCTGCTGGCACTGGCAGCGTTATTCGCGGCCTGGTTTCACGACGACCCGCGGCCGCTCGCCGCGTTCTTCGTGTTCGTGCTGCCGGCCGCGCTGACCGGTGTGCTGGCGGTACGCAGCGCGCGTGCGCGTTTCTGGGCGGGCGTGTTTGCGTTGGGCTGGTTCAGCCACGGCGTGATGGCTGCCTGGAGCCAGCCGCAGGCACGTGCAATGGCATGGCTGGAACTGCTGCTTGCGCTGGCGGTCGTGGGCCTGGTGGGTGGCCCCGGCATGGCAGCGCGCTTCGGAGGCAAGCGCAAGGCGCGCTGACCGGCCGCCGTCCAGCCGCAGGCCATCTGCGCCGCGGCACGCTCCGCCGATAGCCACGCGTGAGCGCACGTTTTCGACACCCCTGCTGCTTGCCGCAGCGTCTGCGCTGCCAGCATCTTGGGCGGGCGGTATCATGGCGGCCCCGCGCGCGGCCTGCACCGCGTTGGCCCTACAGGATTGGCAGCAATGGAAGACCTTCTGATCGTCACCACCGGTGGCACGATCGACAAGATCTACTTCGACGACAAATCCGATTACCAGATCGGCGACCCGCAGATCGGCCAGATCCTCAAGGAACTGGGCGTGACCTTCCGCTTCTCGGTGATTCCGATCATCCGCAAGGATTCGCTGCACATCACCGAGGCCGATCGCGAACTGATCCGCGCCACCATCGCCGCCCAGCCGACCCGCCACGTGCTCATTACCCACGGCACCGACTCGATGGTGGAAACCGGCAAGGTACTGCAATCGATTCCCGACAAGACCATCGTGATGACCGGCGCGCTCAACCCGGCGCGCTTTCGCGGCTCGGACGCGGAATTCAACATCGGCTGCGCGGTGGGTGCGGTGCAATCCTTGCCGGCCGGCGTCTACATCGCCATGAACGGGCGCGTCTGGAACCCGCAGAAGGTACGCAAGAACGTCGCCGCCAACCGCTTCGAGTCGATCTGACGGCATGAGCAAGGCGACCCGCGCCACCCGTGCCCTGGACGCGGCGGGCGTGGCCTACGTGCTGCATCCTTACGACTACCAGGCCGATGCCGATGCCAAGGGATCGCAGGCGGCCACTGCGCTCGGCCTGGCACCGCAGACGGTGTTGAAAACCCTGATGACCTGGGTCGACGACCAGGCGGTATGCGTGGTGATTCCCTGCGACCAGCGCGTGTCGTTGAAGAAGCTCGCCCACGTGCAAGGCGGCAAGTCCGCCCGCATGATGGACGTGGCCGATGCAGAACGCCGCACCTGCTACAAGGTGGGCGGGATCAGTCCGCTCGGCCAGCAACGGCAGGCGCCGGTGCTGGTGGAAGCCGCAGCGCTGGACGCGCCGGCGCTCTGGGTCAATGCCGGCCAGCGCGGCTTGCTGCTGGAATTGCCCGGCGAACAGCTATTGCAGTCCCTCAGTGCACGCGCCTGCACACTGTGCGAATAGAAGCGGCCTACAAGACGATTGCGCAGCCGCCAGGCGGGTGCGATGGGCGCTCGGTGCGGCATGTACCACGCGTCCACTCCGGTACTGAGTGCGCCATCCACACCCACCTGACGGCTGCTCGTAACGTCTTGTCAGCCGCAATAAGTCGCGGCGATCGCACGACTGACGCAAGACTCAGTACGCCGCCGTGACACCGACTCCCGAAAACGCCAGCGTCGCCTTCAACCGCACGTAGTAGGTGCCCGCCGCCGGCATGCTCAGCGTGCAGCTGTCGGCATTGCCGGGCAGCATGCTGCGACAGCTGTACGCGCTGTCGCTGGGCAGGGCGCCGGCCCGCAGCGACAGATCGGCATTGCCGCTGCCACCGCCCAGCGTCACTTTCAGCGAACGCGTGCCCGCCGGCACGTTGACCTGGTAATACACCACGTCCGACTGTGCCGCGCTCACCCCCGTGCGCGTCACATTGCGGGCCAGCGTGGTCGACTCGATCACCGCCGCCAGTGCCCCGTCGGCATTCACCAAGCCTGCGCCGCAGCCCTGGGTGCAGGCAACCGGCAAGGGCCGTGCGCTGCTCTTGAGCAAGGCCTCGACCGTTGCCGGCGTGAGCGGGTTCAAGGCCACCGACTGCATCAACGCCACCACACCGGCCACATGCGGTGCGGCCATCGAGGTGCCGCTGTACGACGCATACGCCGCATTGCCCGGTACCGTGGTGCCGCTGTTGAGCGTGGAGACGATGGCCTGCCCCGGTGCTGCGATATCCACGCCCTTGCCGAAGTTGGAAAAACTGGCCTTCGCGCCGGCCGAGGTGGTGGCCGCCACCGCGATCACGTTCGGGCAGTTGGCCGGCACGCTGGTGGAGACATCCATATTGCTGTTGCCCGCGGCCACCACCACCGAACTGCCACGCGTCACCGCCGCGGCAATGGCGTTGCTCATCGTCGCCGAGCAACTGCCGTAGCCGCCCAGCGACAGATTGATCACCGTGGCAGGATTCGGATTGGCAGGCAGCCCGGTCACCTTGCCGCCCGCTGCCCAGACGATGGCGTCGGCGATATCGGACATGTAGCCACCACACCTGCCCAGCACCCGCAGCGGCAGCAGCTTGGCATTGAACGCGGTGCCTACCACGCCGCTGCTGTTATTGCCGACGGCGGCGACGATGCCGGCCACATGGGTGCCATGCCAGCTGGAGCTGGACGCGGACGCACCGGAGCCGCATTCGTTCGCAGCTGACCAGTCGCCCTGGTCGGCTGCGTTCGCGTCGCGTGCATTGCCGTCGCGGGCGGTTGCCGGATCGGTGATGAAGTCGTAGCCGGGCAAGACATTGGCGGCCAGGTCCGGATGCGCGGTGATGCCGGTATCGATCACCGCCACCACGATGCCCTTGCCGGTGGAACGGTCCCAGGCCGGGCGGATGTTGAGGCCGGCATTGCTGGTGCCCATCGCCCACTGCTGCGGAACGCCAGGGTCGTTGGGCACCAGCAAGGGACGCATCAGCACATCCACTTCCACCCGTTTGACCGCCGGGTCGGCAGCGAGCCGACGCATCAGGCTTTCCGCATCCACCCGATCAAGCGTGCGGTCGGCCACCAGCAGTATCGGGCCGGTGCTGAGCCGGCGCGTGGTCGACAGACCCAATGCGCGCCCCTGTCGTGCAGGCACGGCGCTGGCAATCTCGCGCCACGGTTCGGACAGCCCGGTGGCACGGCTGCTGCCGACACGGTCCTTGTAGCTGACGATGAAGCGTTGATGGGTGGAACTGGACGCCAGCCCTTGCAGGCTGACCTCGCCGGCAGTGGCATAAAACGTGCAGGACAACGCACAGACAAATGCAGCGTGGCGCAGCACGCCAACCGAGACATGCGACATGGATCACCCCTCCCCAAGGAGCTGAACATTCGGAGGACAACGCGCTGACGCCCTCTGCGACGCGCACTGCCCGATCGTGGGGCGGTTACACACGGCCACGCCTCACGTGGGCTGGCTATCGGCGTGCCATCTGCGGGTCTGAAGCGGCCGGAAGGCGGTGCCATGCGCTTTGTTCAGCCATTGCCGCAGCCGGTCGGCTAACGCCCAGGCGTGGCCAGGCTCCAAACGCACACTGCCCCGCCGAAGCGGGGCAGTGCGAAATTCAAAACACCGACAGGTCGGTGGGGACCGGCCCGACGGCGCTGCCGGCGGTCATGCCGGCAGCGCGCAGCTAGCATGGTGTCACGGGGTCTGGCTGACCGCACCCGCCGCGTTGACGATGCCGGCACCACAGCCGCCCGAGCAGGCGCCCGGCAACGGACGGGCAGTGTTCTTCAGCAGGGTTTCCACCGCCGCCGGAGTCAGCGGACGGCTCGCCGCCGACTGCACCAGTGCGACCACGCCGGCCACGTGCGGTGCCGCCATCGAGGTGCCGTTGTAGCTGGCGTAGCTGGCCGAACCCGGGGTGGTGGTGCCGCTGTTCAAGGTCGACAGGATCGCCGAACCGGGGCCGGAGATGTCGATGGTGCTGCCGAAGTTGGAAAAGCTCGACCGCGCGCCGGCCGAGGTGATCGATGCCACCGAGATCACGTTGGCGCAGCTGGCCGGGGTGAAGTTGGCCACGTTGGCATTGCTGTTGCCGGCCGCCACCACCACGGTGGTGCCGCGCGACACGGCTGCGTTGATCGCGTTCTGATACGTACTGGAACACGTACCGCTGCCGCCCAGCGACATGTTGATCACTTCGGCCGGATTGGCGTTGGCCGGCACGCCGGACACGCTGCCGCCGGAGGCCCACACGATCGCATCGACGATATCGGAGGTGGCGCCACCGCACAGACCCAGGGCGCGAATCGGCACGATACGCGCGTTGAACGCGGTGCCGGCCACGCCGCTGTTGTTGTTGGTCACAGCCGCGATCGTGCCGGCCACGTGGGTGCCGTGCCAGCTGGAATTGGCCGCTGCAACGCCGGAACCGCACTGGTTGGCGGCGCGCCAGTCGCCCTGGTCGGCCGGGTTGCTGTCACGGCCATTGTTGTCGCGCGCACGCGCGGCATCGCTGATGAAATCGTAGCCGGGCAGCACGTTGGCATTGAGATCCGGATGGCTGGTGATGCCGGTGTCGATCACCGCCACCACCACGCCGGTGCCGGTGGCAGTATCCCAGGCCGGGCGCACGTTGATGCTGGAGGCGGTGGTGCCAAAGCCCCACTGCTCGGCCAGGCGGGTGTCGTTCGGGGTCAGCGTGGGGTACATGATCTGGTCGACTTCGACGTAGTCCACGCTGGGATCGGCGGCGATGCGCCGCATCAGCGTTTCGGCCTCGGCGCGATCCAGGCCACGGGTGGCCTTGAGCACTTCCGAACCCAGCGCGGTGCGGCGCACATGGTTCAGGCCCAACGCGCGGCCGGCACGTGTCGGCACGGCGGTGGCGACCGAGTTGAGCGAGGCGCGCATCGAGGTCGGACTCACCGCCGGGCTGCTGCCGTCCTTGTACTTGACGATGAAGCGATCCAGCGTCGGCTGCGAATCCAAGCCGGACAGGTTGACCTGACCGGCAAACGCCGGCACGGCCAGCAGGGAGGTCAGCGCGGAAATACCCAGCACCACCAGTGCGCGTGCAGGTGCACGACGTTGCGACACATTGGACATTGATCGTTCCTCAGATTTTAAGAAGTGCCGCGGTTGCGGCGAGATGGCCGGCCGTCGCCGCAGACTGCGGGTCGGGCCGGAATGGACGGGCGATGGCGCCCGTCGAAACGACTGACCGGTGTCCATCCCGGCCGAGCGGCAATGCGCCGCCTGCGCCGGCCGCAAGGGCCAACGTGGGCGAGACATCGCAGATGGGGTGGCGCGGTGCCTGCGCTGCCTGGCGCATGCCCGGACAGCGCAGACCGCGTCGAGCGGCAGGCCTTAGAGCGGCTACCAAAACGCGCAGTAGTTTTGTTAGCTGCTCTTAGTAGCTGGCCCGCAGGGTCACGCCAGAGAACGTGCTGAACGCCTTGACCCGCACGTAGGTGGTGGTACCGCTGTTGAGCGCGGACAGGATGGCCGAACCCGGCGCGGACACATCGATGCCGGCACCGAAATTGGAGTAGCTGGCCTTGGCGCCGGACGAGGTGGTTGCCGCAACCGCAATCACGTTGTTGCAGTTGGCCGGCAGCGAACCGGACACGTTGGCCGAGCTGTTGCCTGCAGCTACCACCACCGTGGTGCCACGGGATACCGCACCATTGATGGCGTTCTGCAAGGTGGTCGAACAGGCGCCAGCGCCGCCGAGCGACATGTTGATGACCTCGGCCGCATTCGCCGACGACAGCGTCGGCACTCCCGAAACGGTGCCGCCCGACGCCCAGATGATGGCATCGGAGATATCCGACAGCGAACCGCCGCACTTGCCGAGCACGCGCACCGGGATCACCTGGGCGCCATAGGCAGTACCGGCCACGCCACTGGAATTGTTGGTCACCGCGGCAACCGTGCCGGCGACGTGGGTCCCATGCCAGTTGGAGGTTGCCGCCGGAATGCCCGTGCCGCACTCGTTGGCGGCATACCAATCACCCTCGTCGGCGGGATTGCTGTCGCGCCCGGTGCCGTCGCGCGCGGTTGCCGCATCGCTGATGAAATCGTAGCCCGACAGGATGTTGGCGTTGAGGTCGGGATGGCTGGTGATGCCGGTGTCGATGACCGCCACGCGCACGCCGGCACCGGTGGATTTATCCCATGCTGAGCGGATGTCGAGGCCGGCATTGGTGGTGCCGAATGCCCACTGTTCGAACAGGCGGGTGTCGTTGGGGGTCAGCATGGCGTGCAGGATCTGGTCAACTTCCACGCTCTGCACATTGGGGTCGGCGGCCAGCTGGCGCATCAGGGTTTCGGCTTCGGCGCGGTCCAGCGCGCGATCGGCCTTGACCAGTTCCGGCCCCAGCGCCAGACGATGGACCGGGCTCAGGCCCAGCGCCTTGCCAGTCCTGGCCGGTACCGCGCGGGCGGCGGCACGCAGCGAGGTGGTCAGCGCACTCGGGTTGGCCAGCGCGGTGCTGGCATCCTTATAGGTGACGATGAATTTCTGGTGGGTCTGGGCGATGGCAAGGCCGTCCAGATAGACCTCACCGGCAAGCGCAGGCGTTGCCAGCAACAGGGAGATCAGCGCGGTGGCGCTGAGGACGGTAAGCATGCGAAGACGCTTGCGGGACGACGGATTCGACATCGAATTCCCTTCCAATCAGAGAGATACGCCTAAGCGGTCAATTCCGGCGCCGCCTTCCGTAGGTCAGCGCCGGATCCCCGAATCGAGCCCTTGTTATCGATCCGTTCAGCGAACTTATCTCACTAAAAACGAACTGGACAATACGAAATCGACACTTTTGAAACCTAAATATCAGTTTTGTGACACAAATCAGATCTGCTCAGCCCGCTTGCGGCGTCCTTGACCTGATGAAGACGTTTTCTGCTGCATGGCGGGCCAAAAAAAACCCCCGTGTTGCACATGGGGGCCATTTTTTTGACGCTGTATGTCGGCTTACGACAAACGCACCAGCCAACCGTGACGGTCCGGCACACGACCGTACTGGATATCGGTAAGCTCCTGGCGCAGCGCCATGGTCACCTCGCCCGCTGCCGCCGCCGGGTCGCCCACCGCAAATCCGTCGCCCTTGAGCTCGCCGATCGGCGTGACCAAGGCAGCGGTGCCACAGGCAAAGACCTCGGCGATCTCGCCGGAGGCCACGCCCTGCTTCCACTCGTCGATGGCGACCTTGCGCTCGACCACGCGCATGCCACGATCGCGGGCCAGCTGCAGGATGCTGTCGCGGGTGATGCCTTCCAGGATGCTGCCGGACAATTCCGGCGTCACCAGCGTGCCGTCCTTGTAGACCAGAAACACGTTCATGCCGCCCAGCTCTTCAATGTACTTACCCTCCACCGGGTCCAGGAACAGCACCTGCGAGCAGCCCTGGGCCTGGGCCTTTTGCTGCGGCAGCAGGGAAGCGGCGTAGTTGCCGCCACATTTGGCCGCGCCGGTGCCGCCCTTGGCCGCACGCGCGTACTCGGTGGACAACCAGATCGACACCGGCGCCACACCCTTGGCGAAATACGGGCCGGCCGGGCTGGCGATCACGTAGTACGAGGCCTTGTGCGCGGCGCGCACGCCCAGGAAGGCCTCGTCGGCGATCATGAAGGGGCGGAAATACAGGCTGGTCTCCGGTGCCGACGGCACCCAGCCCCCATCCACCGCCACCAGCTGGCGCAACGATTCGACAAACAGGTCAACCGGCAATTCCGGCAGCGCCAGACGGCGCGCAGAGCGTTGCAGGCGCTCGCCATTGGCCTGCGGGCGGAAGGTCCAGATCGAGCCATCGGCATGCCGGTAAGCCTTGATGCCTTCAAAGATTTCCTGGCCGTAATGCAGCACCGAGGCGGCCGGATCCAGCTGCAGTGGGCCGTAGGCACGCACCTGCGCGTCATGCCAGCCCTGCGCGTTGTTCCAGGAGATGGCGACCATGTGGTCGGTGAAATGCAGCCCGAAACCGGGCGCGGCCAGGATCACGGACAGTTCGTCGGCACTGCGCGGCGACGGAGAACGGGTGGAAGCGAAGGACACGGACACCGGTAGATTCCTGTATGGCGGGCGAAAGGACGCAGCGCCACATCGTGGACATGGCGCGTGACGATCAGAGCATGCCGGTCTCGAGACGGGCCGCTTCGGACATCATATGCCGGCCCCATGGTGGGTCGAACACCAGCTCGACATCGGCCTCGGCAATGGTCGGGATCATTTCCACCTTGCTGCGCACGTCGTCGACGAGGATCTCGCCCATGCCGCAGCCGGGCGCGGTGAGCGTCATCTTGACGTCCACCCGGCGCTGATCGTCTTCCTCGCGATGGCTGACCACCGCCTCGTAGACCAGGCCCAGATCGACGATATTGAACGGAATTTCCGGGTCGAAACAGGTGCGCAGCTGCTGCCACACCAAGGCCTCGACCTCTTCATCGCTGGCGTTGTCGGGCAGTTCCAGCCCCGGCGGGGCCTCCTTGCCGATCGCATCGCCGTCCTTGCCGGCAATGCGGAACAGATTGCCTTCGACAAACACGGTGTAGCTGCCACCCAGTGCCTGGGTGATATAGCCATAACTGCCTGCGGGCAGGGTCACCGAATCGCCCTGCGGCACCATGACGGCATCGCAATCGCGTTCGAACTGGACGGGTTCGCTGCTACGGGAATACATGGGCTGGATATGGGGCCGCGCCGGACGCGCGCAAGTCGGCCATTCTAGCCGACCCAGGCGCCTGCCCTGCGGCGCGCGCGGCCACGTGGGGAGATGCTGCATTCCATCCGGGCACGCCGACCGCGCAAAGCCTGCGATGCGCTCTATCATGTCGGCACTGTCAGGAGTTCCAATGCCGCCCACGTCCGCGTCCGCCAGAACCGCCCACTGGCTCTGGCCCCCGCTCCTGCTGTTGGGATGCGTCACCGCCCTCATCGCCTGGCTGCTGATCGCCCTGGCCCTTGGCAACCAGGCCGGCTGGATGGCGGTACCGGTCGCCCTGGAAGCGGCCTGGATGCTGCGCCTGGGCACCCTGCGCGGCGGTCCGTTGCGGATCGGCCTGGCGGTGATCGCGACTGCGATGGTCATCGTCTGCGTCAACTGGGGCATCGCCTCGGCCCAGCTCGGCGGGCCGCTGGGCCTGGATCCATGGAGCTCGGCGCAGAAGATGGGCCCAGGGCTGGCCTGGACCCTGCTGCAACTGGCCAACAACGGTTTCGACCTGCTGTGCTACGCCGCCGCGCTGATCGTGGCATGGTGGGCGGCGCGTTGAGTCGGGCGAGATTGTCGAAGTAGCCAACGCAGGACGTCGTCCCAGCTAACGCACCAACCACTCAATGCCCGCCACCATCCAGCGCCTTCAATTCGCTGACCAGCGCGCCGGCGGCCTCGGCCCCGTCGCCATAGAGCATGCGGGTGTTGTCGGCATAGAACAGCGCGTTTTCGATCCCGGCAAACCCCGTGCCCTTGCCGCGCTTGATCACCACCGTGTTGCGCGAATTGACCACGTCCAGGATCGGCATGCCGTAGGTCGGGCTGGCCGGATCGGTCCTGGCCACCGGATTGACCACGTCGTTGGCGCCAATCACCAATGACACATCGGTGCTGGCGAATTCCGGATTGATATCGTCCATGTCGGCGATCAGGTCGTAGGGTACGCCGGCCTCGGCCAGCAGCACATTCATGTGCCCGGGCATGCGTCCGGCCACCGGGTGGATCGCGAACTTCACCTTGACCCCGCGCGCGATCAAGCGCTGCGCCAGCTCCCAGATCTTGTGCTGCGCCTGCGCCACCGCCATGCCGTAGCCGGGCACGATCACCACCCGCTCGGCGAAGGCCATCATCGCCGCCACGTCGCCGGCTTCGATCGGCTTCTGCGCGCCGCTGATTTCCTGCGCCTGCCCGCCACCGCCGAAGTGGGAGAACAGCACGCCGCTGATCGGCCGGTTCATCGCCTTGGCCATCAACCGGGTCAGCAGGATGCCGGCCGCGCCCACCATCATGCCGGCGATGATCAACGCCTCGTTGCCCAGCACGTAGCCCTCGAACGCCACTGCCAGCCCGGTGAAGGCGTTGTACAGGGAGATCACCACCGGCATGTCGGCGCCGCCGATCGGCAGCGTCATCAGCACGCCCAGCGCCAGCGCCACCACGAAGAAGGCGATGATTGCCAGCGGCTGCAGACTGCTCGCGGCCCAGATGCCGAGCGCCAGCACCGCCATTGCCACCACAAGAGTGAAGACCTGCTGGCCGGGGAAGGTCACCCGCCGGTCGAGCCGGCCGTCGAGCTTGGCCCAGGCGATGATCGACCCCGACAACGACACCGCCCCGATCGCCGAGCCGATCACCGCCAGCACCACCGTGGTGGTGTCCGGCCGCCGCGCCGCCAGTTCGGCGATCGCCTGCGCGCTCCAATGCGCCGTGTCGCGGTTGGCGAAGAACGAAAACCGCAGCAGTTCCACCGCCCCGATCGCTGCCGCCGAGCCGCCGCCCATGCCGTTGTACAGCGCCACCATCTGCGGCATATCGGTGATGGCCACCTTCTTGGCCGACCACCACGCCACCCCGGTGCCGATCGCCAATGCCGCCAGGATCAGCGGCACGTTGTGCAGTTCCGGCAGGAAGAACGTGGCCACCGTGGCGATCAGCATGCCGAGCCCGGCCCAGCGGATGCCGCTGCGCGCGGTCAGTGGCGAGGCCATCCGTTGCAGACCCAGCAGGAACAAGGTGGCGGCCACCAGGTAGCTGGATTTCACCAGCCACGACAACAGCTCGGGCGTGGACACGTTCACGGCGCTTCTCCGCCGGGCGGCTTGCGGCTGGACTTGAACATGTCCAGCATGCGCTCGGTCACCACGTAGCCGCCGGCGGCATTGCCGGCGCCCAGCGCCACCGCCAAGAAGCCCAAGGCCTTCTCCAGCGTGGTGTCGGCATGCCCGAGCACCACCATCGCCCCGATCAACACGATGCCATGGATGAAATTGGACCCGGACATCAGCGGCGTATGCAGGATCACCGGCACCCGCGAGATGATCACGTGGCCGGCGATAGCCGCCAGCATGAAGATGTACAGCGCTACGAAACCGTCGCTCATCGTCGATCGCTCCACTGGCCGGTGCGGCCTGCCGATCATACCCATCCGGCGGCGTGTCAACCGGACCGGCACTCACACGTTGACGTCGTATCGTCCTTGCGGAAGCTACGCTGTGCTGGTGGGAACCCCTTTCGATCCACAGCCCGCTGCCCCCGTGTCGCTGGATGCCTTCCTGGCCGGCATCGGGCCGCGTGCGTTCCGCTTTGCCGAGGCCGGCCTGCGTCACCGCGAAGACGCGCTGGATGCCGTGCAGGACGCCATGGTGAAGCTGCTTGGCTATCGCGAGCGCCCGGCCGAGGAGTGGACGCCGCTGTTCTGGAGCATCCTGCGCAGCCGCATCATCGACCTGCAGCGCCGGCGCAGTTTTCGCCTGAAATTCTGGGCACCGGCCGAGCGCGACGATGACGAAGGCCCCATCGACTGGGCCGCCCCCGGGGTTGGCCCGGTCGGCGAACAGCAACATCAGCAGGCCTACCAGCGGCTGGTGCACGCGCTGCGCGGCCTGCCGGCACGCCAGCGCGAAGCCTTCACCCTGCGCGTGCTGGAAGATCTGGACGTAGCCACCACCGCCAGGGCGATGGGCTGCTCCGAAGGCTCGGTCAAGACGCACCTGTCGCGCGCCCGCGACGCGCTGCAAAAACAGTTTGAGGATTTCCTGTGAACCGCTCCCACGATCCGGCCCAGTTCGACGCGCAGCTCCGCCAGCTGCACGCCACCGCCCTCGACAGCCTGCCGCCGCAGACGCTGGCGCGCCTGCGTCAGGCCCGCCAGGCGCCGGCTACACGCTTGCGCCGCGGCCACTGGCTGCTGGCCACCGCCTGCTCGGCACTGCTGGCAGTCGGGATCGGCCTGCAACTGCGCCCCGGCGACACCTCCGCACCGCAACTGGTGACTGCCCGGGCGATCGCCGGCAATGCGGCAAGCACCGAGACCGACGACCTTCTCACGCAGAACCCGGACCTGTATGTCTGGCTCGGGTCCGACACCGCCCTGGCCATGGAATGAGCACGATGACCCGCACCACCCGCCTGCTGTTGACCCTGTTGCTCTGCGCCGGGCCGTGCGCACCGTTGCTGGCGCAGGATTACCCACCGGGTCCGCCGCCACCGATGGATGGCCCCGGACCGCATGGCCCAGGACCGCGCAACGAGACGCCGATGCCCGACTGGGACCGGCTCACTCCCCAGCAGCGTCAGGTCATGATCGACGCCTTGCGCGAGCGCTGGAACGATGTGCCCGAAGAGCGCCCGCGGATGTACCGCCATGCCCGCCGCTGGCTGGACATGACGCCGGAGCAGCGCAAGCAGGCCAAGGCCGGCATGGACCGCTTCCGCAACATGAGCCCGGAGCAACGCCGCGAAGCCAAGGCCTTGTTCGACCGCATGCGCACGCTCAACCCGCAACAGCGCAACGAGCTGCAGCAACGCTGGCAGAAAATGACCCCGGCCGAGCGCAGCGCCTGGTTGCGCGAGCATCCGCCGACGGACGATTGAGCGCGATGCCAGAAATCACCACGCGCGGCTAACGGACGACAGCAGGCCCGATGTAGCAGGCAGCTACCCGGCCGAACTATCCCACCGGCGCCGACCAACGCGTCTTGGCCAGCAGTTCATCGTCCCAGTCGAACGACAGTGCGCCGTCCTTGATCAACAATGCCGCGAACGCATATACGTTGCGCGCGAACATCTCGCTGGCGTGCACGGCCCCCTGGCTGGCCAGATTGAGCGGGCCGGCGATTGCGACGCCGTCCAGGTCGTAGGTCTCGCCCGGGCGTGTGGCCGCGCAGTTGCCGCCGGTTTCCGCGGCCAGATCCACGATCACGCTGCCAGGGCGCATGCCACGCACCATCTCGGTGGTCACGATCTTCGGCGCGGGCCGCCCGGGCACCGCTGCCGTGCACACCACCACGTCCACGCCCTTGAGGTGCTCGGCCAGACGACGCTGCTGTTCGGCACGTTCGTCGTCGGTGAGCTGACGCGCATAGCCGCCCTCGCCGGCGGCGCTGATGCCCAGATCCAGAAAGCGTGCGCCCAATGAAGCGATCTGTTCGCGGGTTTCCGGCCGCACATCGAAGCCTTCCACCTGCGCGCCCAGCCGCTTGGCGGTGGCGATTGCCTGCAGGCCCGCCACGCCGGCACCGATCACCAGCACCTTGCACGGGCGCATGGTGCCGGCCGCGGTGGTCAGCATCGGAAAAAAGCGCGGCGCCAGGTGTGCGGCGATCAGCACCGCCTTGTATCCGGCCATGCCCGCCTGCGAACTCAGCACGTCCATCGATTGCGCGCGGGTGGTGCGCGGCAACCGCTCCAACGGAAACGCCACCAGCGCGCGCGCGGAGAACGCCTGCGCGCGCGCCGGGTCGGCATCGGGCGCCAGCATGCCGATCACCACTGCCTGCGGCTTGCATTGCAACAGCAACTCGGTAGGCGGCGCCTGCACGCAGAGCACCACATCGGCCTGCGCCAGCGTCTGCGCGTCGGCAGGCTGCGCACCGGCGGCCACATATACTGCATCGTCCATGCTGCTGGCGCGGCCGGCGTCCGGCTCGATCCACACGAGGGCACCAAGCGCGACCAGCTTCTTGACCGTTTCCGGCGTCGCAGCCACCCGGCGTTCGCCCACCGTCCGTTCTTTCAGCACAAGCACCTGCACAGCCATGCGTTGCTCCGGTCTCGCACTCCAGTCGCCGCGATGCTAACAGAGCGCACCGCCGGAACTGGCGACGCAGGTGGCGGCCAGCACCCCGCCGGCCTCAGGCATAGGCGCCTTGCCGGCCTGAGGCATAGCCGCCTACGCTTGCCGGCACCGGCAGCTGCGACGCCAGTAGCCGCGCTAGGGCTCCAGCAAGCCCTTCAACAAGGGAGCCATCACGCGTTCCGGCGCGAAGGCACGCAGGCGTTCGTGCCTACCGTCGATTACCAGCGAGGCATAGCCGTGCACCGCGCTCCAGCCCAGCAGGGTCCGTTGCTCCAGCAATTCCGCGCACGGTTCGCTGCCATGCCGGGCGATCCACTGGGCGCGCACCGTGTCGCGCAGGTACGCCATCGCCGCCTCGCTGATCTGCACCAGCCGTGGTAGGCAGCTGGCACGCACGTCCAGCCCCAGCATCAAGCGGAACTGCTGCGGAAACTCGACGGCAAAACGGATATAGCCCAGCCCGCAACCCAGCAGCGGATCGTCCAGTTCCTGCTGGGTAGCGCGGATGCGCTCGAGCATGCGCTCGTAGCCGTCGGCGGCCAGCACCGCCAGCAACCCATCCAGCGAGCCGAAGTGGTGGGCCGGCGCGGCATGCGACACGCCAGCGCGCCGCGCACATTCGCGCAGGGTGAGTCCACGCAGCCCGGATTCGCCCAGCAACGCCCAGCCGGCACGCCGCAGCGCCGCCGGCAGATCGCCGTGGTGATAGGCAGCAGGGGTCGCTGATTGCGGCATGGCGGTTCGCTTATCGAGACCTCAGTGCAGCAGATAATCTTGACGATGACAAGATCCAGGCGCCAGACTGATCGCGCATCTTGTCATCGACAAGATGGCGATCGCCTTCACAAGGAATGCCCATGAGCTCGTCCTTCGCCAAGCTGCGCGCGCGCCTGCGGCGCGGCCTGTTGGCCAGCGCCAGCCGGGTGGCGCCCGGCCCGACCGGCCGCTATCTGGCGCGCCGCTTCGTCACTCCGGCACCTTCCGGCCGTCGACAGGCGGCCGACATCGCCGCCGCCCTGGACGACGTGCAGCGCCAGACCCTGCACATCGACGGTTTCGACATCGCCGTCTACCAGTGGGGCGCGATCCCACCCGGCAGCCGTACGTCCTGCTGTCGCATGGCTGGGCCAGCTATGGGCTGCGCTTTGCCGCATGGGTACCGCGGCTGCGCGCGCTCGGCTACGCGGTGCTGGCCTTCGATCAGCCGGCGCTGGTCATCCACGACCGCCACGATCGCGAGACGCCATTGGAAGAAGGCGCCCGCTTCGCGGCGCTGTGGCCCGGCGCGCAGTTGTTCACCACCGAGGGACTGGGGCATAACCGCATGCTCGATCATGCGTCGGTGATCGCGCGCGCCCTGGAATTCATCGGACCGGCAGCGGCGTAAGCGCCTGAGTTCGTGGCATTGCCGGCGGGTAACGCGGCGATGTCATTGTCGCAAGGCGAAAATGCGCGCGCCGATGCGACGCGACCTGCGCGGCCGTGGAAGGCGTTGAAAACGGCGCATGCAGTGCGCTTTCGCGATCGAGCGTGACGCCAGCGCAGGCGCGCGACGACCGCAATGCTCAGTGCACCGTGCTGTTGTTGTGCAGCGGGTCCAGCCGGTCGATGACGCCCTGCATCGCGCTGTCGAAAGCGCCGTCGTTGATATGCTCGCGCAAGCGACCCAACCGCACCATCACCGCCAGTTCTTCCGGCGAGGCGACGCAGAAACGCACGCCACGCCGGTTGACGAACAACAACCGCTGCGAGATCGGGCTCACCCATGACAACTTGCCCGCCTGCACCTTGCCGTCCTTGTCGACAAAATCCAGCCAGGTGCCGATGTCCATGGCGCGGAACCGCTCGGCATCGGCACTGTCGATACTCTGCGCCACCGCTTCGGCGCCCAGCCCCACGCTGACGCTTTCGGCGGCCGGTGGCGGCAGGTTGACCTGCGGCAGTTCCGGCAACGCCTTCTCTAGTTCCGGACGCGCCTCGGAAATGGCCTGCAGCGTGTCGTGCAGCGCGGTGATCGCCACCACCACCGCATCGCCATGCAAACCCACACTGGCGAAGACGCGGTGCAGTGCCGGCTGCCAGACCTGCAGCCAGGGCTTGCCGATGATGTGGCGACGCGCCTCGGCCAGCTCTTCCAGGACGCCGTCGGCCAGCGCCAGTGCTTCCACCGTGCCGGGGCCTTCATCGCCGTCGCGCAGGATCGCCATGGTCAGATGATGCAGCCACGGCTGGCGCAGGAAATCGTCCACTGCCTTGGGCAGGCCGGCGCTTTCGGGCACACGCTGTTCCAGTTCCGACAGCGCGCGGCTGCGCGCCAGTTCGAGTTTTTCCTGGCCGCGCTGGGTTTCGGTGGCGCGGCGCTCGGCAATTTCCACCCGGCGACGGTGCTGCGACAGGAAGTCGCGGAATTCTTCTTCCAGGGTCAGGAAGATCGCCAGGTTTTCGTTGAATTCGGCCACCAGGCGGTCGACGATTTCCTCGACCTTGCCCATCAGCACGCGCTCGGCGGCGCTGTCGCCGTTATTGCCTTCGCAGGCCTCGGCCAGCGAATTGAGCAGGCGCCGCGCCGGGTGCGTCTTCTGCACGAACATCTTGCGGTCCAGCAGCGCCACCTTGACGAACGGCACCACCAGCCGGCCGATCATCTCGCGCGAGCGGCTTTCCAGATCGCGTTCGTCCAGCATCACGTCGAACAGCATGCCGACCAGGTCGATGGCGTCTTCGTCCATCGGATCGAGTTTGGCGGTGGCCGGGTCCACGCCCAGCCGGGTGGCGCTGTTGAGCACCTCGTTCTTCAGGCGCTGCGCGAGCGATTCGTTGTCGTCGCCGATCGCGGCCTGCAGGGTCGCGCTGGGCGTGGCCTGCAGCAGCGACAGCACCGACATCATTTCGCGCTGGCTCAGCGGACGCTGCTGGCCCACCGCCACCGACGCGGCCGACGCGGCGCTGTCGCGCACGCTGCGGGTCTGCTGCAGCAATTCGTGCAAGGCATCCAGCAACATGCCCTGGCTGCCGCCGGGATGATCGGCGTCGCCGTCCATGCCACCACCGCCTGCACCCTCGGCGTGGCCGCGCTGTGCGGCCGCCTGCATGCGGCCACGGCTGTGCGCCCAGCGATCCAGGAAGCGGTTGGCCCAGGCCGGCGCGTACTGGTCGCCCTGCTCGTCGCCGCCCATCTCGGTGCCGCCCTGCGCCTCGGCCTGCGCGCGTTCTTCGGGCGTCTCGCCCCGCGGCTGCATGCGCGGCGGCGGGCGCTTGGGCTGGGAGATTTCCGGCATCACCCCGGCCTTGGCCAGCGTTTCGTCCAGGCGCGCGTACAGCTTGCCGATCGGCTCGGCCAGATCGCGCTCGCACAACTTGATCAGCACCAGACGCACTTCCGGCGCCAGGTCGCAGGTGGCGAAGGCTTCGTGGATCGCCACGCCCAGATGTTCCGGTCCGAACGGGTTGGTATCGGCCACCATCTCCAGGCCGCCCGCAATCCAGCCCAGGCGGCGATCGACACGCGCCAGCACCTGCTTGAAATCGCGCAGCAGCACGGTAGCCAGGTTCCGCACCGCCAGCCGCGATTCGAGCACGTGTTCAGGCACCAGGCTCAGCGGGCCGGTGCCCATGTCGCCGGCCAGCACCACTTCGGCCGATAACGGGGTGCCGAGCAGCAGCGCCTGCCAGCCGTCTTCCAGCTGCTGGCGGAACTGCGTGGCCACGTCCTCGCGCTTGCGGCGCAACTCGCGCATGCCATCGAGAAACAGCAACTGTGACGCGCCCGCGGATTCGGCGCGATCGAACAGCACATCGTCAAAGTGTGCGACTGCAGCTGCAAACACCTGCACGAGCGGCGGCACGAATGCGTCGTGCGCCTGTTCGAGCAAGCGTTGGTCACGGCCCGGGTGTCCCGACGGACTGGGCTGAAAAGTCATGCGCAAAGGCTCCCCGCCTCTGCAGGCGTGAAAATATTCAAACGAGCAATAACAGACGCGGCCCCAAATTCCGCCCCCGCATGGTAGGCGTTTCGCTCCTTTGTTAAGTGTGATACATCTCTCACTTTAATCGTGACTGCCCAGGGTTTGCCTATCGGGCCACATCCTAGCTCGCAACGGCACGGCGGAGCCTGCCGCTGATCGTTATCCGCCTGCGAGGGTTAAGCCTTCAGCGTGGCAGGCGCGTCCAGCGCGTCGACCACACCCTGCATCGCGCTATAGAAGGCGTCTTCCTCCCGATGCAGGCGCAGCCGGTCCAGCCAGACCATCATCGCCAGCTCTTCCGGCGGGGACACGCACAACCGCCCACCGCGCCGGTTGACGAACATCAGCCGGCCGGAAATCGGGCTGATCCATAACAGCTTGCCCGACTGCACCCGGCCCTCGCGGTCGACGAAATCCAGGCTGGTGCCGATGACGATGGTGCGGAAAAAGTCCGCGGTGATGCGGTCGAATTCCACCTGCGCGTCGGCGTCGAGCATCGGCGTCAGCGGCTCGGCGACCGGATCGGCCGGGCTCGGCGCCAGGCTTAGCGCTGTCAGGATGGGCCCATGCCGGTCCGTGACGTCGGCAGCGTGCGTTGGCGCCAGCGCACGCTGCAGTTCCTGCAATGCCTGCTCTGCCTCCCGCGGCCCCAAGCCAGCCAGCGCGAAGGCCTGCAGCAAGGGCGCTTGCTGCGCTTGGAACACCGCCGCGTCGCGCGCGGGCGTCAGCTGGGCCAGCACGGTATCGCCGAGCGCGACGGCGGCATCCACTGCCGGGCCGGCGCCATCGGCGCGCAAGGCGGCCTGCTGCACGCTGGGGTGCCAGACGCGGCTGAGGAACTGCTCCACCACCGGCGGCAGCGGCCCGCGCGCCAGCCGCTCGTCCAGCGCCTGGGCCGCACAGCGGCGGGCACATTCGCGGCGTTCCTCGGCGCGCTGCAACTCGTTGGCGCGGCGCTCGGCGATCTCCACGCGGCGCCGGTACTGCTCGTAGCTCGCGCCAAACTCGGCCTCCAGCGCCAGGAACAGCGCCGGATGCTCGTCGAACTCGCGCACGATACTGGCCACTGCCGCATCCACCTGCGCCAGCAAGGCCTGTTCGGCCGGGGTCTCGCCGCCGTTGCCATCGCAGGCGTCGACCAGCAGGTTGAGCAGACGCCGCGCCGGATGGCCGTCGCGTACGAACAGGTGGCCATCGAGCATCGCCAGTTTGGCCATCGGCACCAGCAACTGGCCGAGCATGCTGCGTTGCGCATCGGAAAGCTGACTCTGCACCAGGATCGCTTCGAACAACAGCGCGATCAGATCCAGCGCATCGGCATCGCTGGGGTCCAGGCCGGTGCTGACCAGGTCCACGCCAAGCGAGGCCGCTGCGCGCATGAGCTGCTCGCGCAGCGCACGCGGCAGGCCTTGTCGCGCCTCGTCGATGCTGTCGAATCCGGCCCGGGGCATGGTCTGCAGCAACGACAGCGCCGACACCACCTCGCGCGGCGACAACCGCCGCTGCGCGGCCGATGCCGCAACGCCAGTCTCCGGCTCGCGCTGGCGGCGCGCCTGCAAACGCTGGTGCAGCCCGGCCGGCAATACTTCGCGACCGCTGCGCAGATGCACATCGATGACCTCGGCCCCGACCAGCGCGCCCTGCCCGCCCGACCAATCCGCAAAGAAGCGTGCGATCCAGTCCGGCGTGTCGGCCGCATCCTCGCCGCCGGCCTGGCCCTGCCGCGGAATACCGCTGCGGCGCTGCCGCGCCTGCGGCAATTCGCGCAGGCGAGCGACCTGCGCCAGTGCCTGCTCAAGCTCGGCATAGCGCTGGCCCACGCGCGGCATCAGCTGCTGCTCGCATACCTTGAGCACCGCCAGGTGCACCTTGGCCGTCAGCGTCACGCCCTGGAACGCCTCGTAGAGCGCAACGCCCAGATGCTCCGGGCCGAACGGATTGCTGTCGCCATCGATGTGCAACCCGCCGGCGATGAAGCCCAGATAGCGGTTGAGCCGCATCAGCTCCGGCCGCCACTGATGCTGCAGTGCCCCGGCCAGGTTGCGCACCGCCAGCCGCACCTCCAGATCGTGTTCGGGCAACAGGGTCAGCCCGGCGGCGCCGCGTGCCAGGGTGCGCTCGGCAGACAGCGGGCGCCCGGATTCCAGTCCCTGCCAGGCCTTGGCCAGATGCCCACGGAAGCGTGCGGTGATCGGCTCGCGCTGCTGCCGCAAGGCCTGGATCGCCTCCATGAAATCGTTCTGGCCCGCGCCGGCGTTGGCGGCCAGCGCGAACAAGGCCTGCGCCAGCGCGTCCTGGACGTCGATGAACGCGTCGGCCAGCGGCACCACCACGATATCGCGCACCTGATCGAGCAGTTGCGGGTTGCGGCTGGGCAGCGGGTCGGTGGAAAGGAACTGGGTCATCGGACGGCGCACGCAGCGAACACGAGGAAAGGCGGGCACCCTGCACCACGCGGGGTCAGGCGGATGCGAACGCGCGCAGAGATCGCAGTGTACGTGGGCCGCTACCGGTTGCGCGCAGTGCCCTTTCAATGCAGCAGCGGCACGGCCGCTACGCCATCCATTGCCGGTCACGTCCGCCGATCGCGTCCGCTCGGCGTCCCGCGCCTGGCCGCAGTGGGGCGGGCGTTGGGGAGTGCCCGTCTATAATCGCTGCACTCCCCCAGAACCCTTCCCTATGCACGCACCGTATTCGCTTCAGGCGCTGGATGCGCGTCGCTCGGTTCCCTCCAAGCAGTTGGGCGAACCCGGCCCGGATGAAGACACCCTGCTGCGCATGCTGACCTCGGCCGTGCGCGTGCCCGACCACGGCAAGCTGGTGCCGTTCCGGTTCCTGCGTATCCAGGGCGATGCACGCCACGCATTGGGCGATTTCCTCGCCGAGCGCACCCAGGCCGCCGACCCGTTGGCACCGCCGGCGGCGGTGGAAAAAGACCGCAACCGCTTCAACGATGCGCCGCTGGTGATCGTGGTGATCGCCACGCTGCGCCCGGACCACAAGGTGCCCGAGCAGGAGCAACTGCTCACTGCCGGCTGCGTGTGTTTTGCATTGCTGCAAGCCGCACAGGCGCATGGTTTCGGCGCGCAATGGCTTACCGCGTGGATGGCCTACGACCCCGCCGTGGGCGGCTACCTTGGCCTGCAGGAACACGAATGCATCGCCGGCTTCATCCATATCGGTACGCCGCGCCTGCAGGTGCCCGAACGCGAGCGCCCGGACCCGCGCACCCTGCTGCGCGACTGGACTCCATGAGCACGCTGCCCGGCGCCATTGCGGCGGCGCTGCCGGGCGGCCCGCGACCGGAGCCGCTGTATCTGGTGGATGCCAGCCTGTACGTGTTTCGCGCCTGGCATTCGATTCCGGACGAATTCCAGGACGCGCAGGGCTGGCCGACCAACGCCGTGCACGGGTTCGCGCGCTTCCTGCTGGATCTGCTCGAACGCGAGCACCCGCAGTACATCACCATCGCCTTCGACGAGGCGCTGGACAGTTGCTTCCGGCACGCGATCTACCCTGCCTACAAGGGCAACCGCGAACCGGCGCCGGACGCGTTGCGGCGCCAGTTCGCCCATTGCAAAGCGCTGTGCGCGGCGCTGGGGCTGAGCGTGCTGGCCCACCGCCAATACGAGGCCGACGATCTGATCGGCAGCGCCCTGCACAGCGCGCGCGGGCATGGCCTGCGCGGCATCATCGTCTCGGCCGACAAGGACCTGTCGCAGCTGTTGTTCGAACACGACGAGCAATGGGACTACGCGCGCAATCTGCGCTGGGGCGTGGACGGAGTGAAGGCACGCCACGGCGTGCATGCGCACCAGATCGCCGACTACCTGGCGCTGTGCGGCGATGCGATCGACAACATTCCCGGCATCACCGGTATCGGCGCCAAATCGGCGGCGGTGCTGCTTGCGCATTTCGGCAGCCTGGATGCGCTGCTGGAGCGCATCGACGAGGTCCCGTTCCTGCGCCTGCGCGGCGCAGCGCAGATGGCGGCGCGGCTGCGCGAACAACGCGAGCATGCGCTGCTGTGGCGCCAGCTCACCACCATCGCGCTGGATGCGCCGCTGGACCTCACCGCCACCGGTTTCACGCGTGCACCGGCCGATACCGACATGCTGACCGGGCTGTGCGACAGCCTGCGCTTCGGCCCGCTCACGCGCCGGCGGCTGCTGGCCGCCTGCACGGCCGCCACGCCGCCCCTTCCTCCCGCTTCCCTGTCCCAAGGCCCGACGCCATGAACCGACACGACACGCCGCCCACCGTGGTCTACGAAGGCAAGTACCAGCGCATGGTGGTGCGCGGCACCTGGGAATATTCCGAGCGCGTGCATGCCGGCGGCCTGGCCGCGATCATCGTGGCGGTGACCCCGGACGATGCAATGCTGTTCGTCGAGCAGTTCCGCGTGCCGCTGCAGGCCCGCACCATCGAAATGCCGGCCGGACTGGTGGGCGATGTGCATGCCGGCGAATCGATCGAACTGTCGGCCATCCGCGAGCTGGAAGAAGAGACCGGCTGGACCGCCGACCATGCCGAAGTGCTGATGATCGGCCCCACCTCGGCCGGCGCCAGCAGCGAGAAGATCGCCTTCGTGCGCGCCACCGGGCTGCGCAAGGTCGGCGCCGGCGGTGGCGATGCCAGCGAGGACATCACCGTGCACGAAATCCCGCGCGCGCAGGTCGGCGCCTGGCTGGTACAGAAGATGGCCGAGGGCTACCAGATGGACCCCAAGCTATGGGCCGGGCTTTACCTGGCCGACCACGCGCTGGACGGCACCCCGCGTGGCTGATGCCGTGGCCGAGCCCTTGCTGGGTGCCGGGGATCCGGCGCCGTTCACCGTGTACAACGCGCAGGCCGCATCGCCCTGGCTGTTGATTGCCGACCATGCCGGCCAGCGCGTGCCGGCACGGCTGACCAACCTGGGCCTGCCGCAGTTCGAGCTGGACCGCCATATCGGCTGGGACATCGGCATTGCGCAGGTCACCCGCCTGCTGGCAGAGGCGCTGGATGCGGTTGCCATCACCCAGACCTATTCGCGGTTGGTGATCGACTGCAACCGGCCCGATGGCGCCGCCAGCCGGATGCCGGAGATCAGCGACGGCACCACGGTGCGCGGCAATCTGCAGCTGACCCCGGCTGAGCGCCAGCAGCGCATCGATGCCATCTTCGCGCCGTATCACGGCCGCATCGCCGCCGAGCTGGACGCGCGCGCAGATAGCCGGCAACCGACGCTGCTGGTGTCCATGCACAGCTTCACCCCGGTGATGGCCAGCCAGGCGCGCCCCTGGCATGCCGGCGTGCTGTACCACCGCGACACCCGGCTGGCGCATCGCCTGCTGGACGCCTTGCGCGCGGAACCGGAGTTGGTGGTTGGCGACAACCAGCCGTATGCGGTCAGCGATGCCACCGACTACGCCATTCCGGTCCATGGCGAAGGCCGCGGCCTGCCGCATGTGGAACTGGAGATCCGCCAGGACCTGATTGCCGATACCACCGGGCAAACGGCATGGGTGCAGCGACTGGCGCGTCTTCTTCCGCCGTTGGCCGAGGGCCTGCTGCCGCGATAACCGGCTTGCGGCATGCGACAATGAACAACAACTACCCAGGTAGGAGCGCACCCGGGCGCGACGGGCCTTACCGATAAAGCCCTGTCGCGCCCGGGTGCGCTTCTACGGAAAACGAGTCCTTCGCCAACGACCCACCCTGAAGATCAGGTGACGCGCGGCCGGCGCAGGCAATAACCGATTCCCCGCGTGGCAGCGCGCAACTGCAATCAGGCGAACCGGTCGGTCGCGCGCACCAATGCATCGACATTTTCCGGCTCGAACGCCGAGTGCCCCGAGGCCGGGCTGATCTGCAGCTGCGCCTTGGGCCATACCTTGTGCAGGTCCCAGGCGCTTTGCAGCGGGCAGACCACATCGTACCGGCCGTGCACGATCACGCCGGGGATGTCGGCGATGCGGTACGCGTCCCGCAGCAACTGGCCTTCCACCTCGAAGAAGCCCTGGTTGACGAAGTAGTGGTTCTCGATGCGGGCAAAGGCCAACGCAAAGTGCGCGTCCTCATGCCCGGTGACGAAGTCCTCGTCCACATGCAGGAAGCTGGTGGCGCCTTCCCACACGCTCCAGGCCTTGGCGGCGGCCAGCCGCGTGGCTTCGTCGTCGCTGGTCAGGCGGCGATGGAAGGCAGCGATCAGGTCGCTGCGCTCGTCCAGCGGAATCGCATTGATGTAGTGCTCCCAGGCATCCGGGAACAGCCGGCTGGCGCCTTCCTGATAGAACCATTCAAGCTCGAAGCGGCGCAGCAGGAAAATGCCGCGCAGCACCAGCTCGGTGACCTGCTGCGGGTGGGTCTGCGCATAGGCCAACGCCAGTGTCGAGCCCCAGCTGCCGCCGAACACCTGCCAGCGCTCGATGCCCAGGTGCGTGCGCAGGCGTTCGATGTCGGCCACCAGATCCCAGGTGGTGTTGCCGGTGAGATCGGCATGCGGGGTGGAACGGCCCGAACCACGCTGGTCGAACAGCACGATGCGGTACTTGGCCGGGTCGTGGAAGCGCCGCATCTTGGCGTTGCAACCGCCGCCCGGGCCGCCGTGCAGCATCACCACCGGCTTGCCTTGCGGGTTGCCGCATTGTTCGAAATACAGCGTGTGGCGGTCGTCGACCTTCAGGTTGCCCTGCTCGTAGGGGGCGATCTCGGGATAGAGCGTGCGCATGCGTCGGTCCTGGGCGAAAACCCGCATTGTATCGGCCGGCGGCGGAGGGCACTGCCTGCGGCGGACCGCACAGGGTGACGGCAGAGGCAGTGCTCCATCGCCGGGGCGTTGCGCCCGAGATGGCTGGCAGCACGATTCGCCGCGCTGCATGTGATCGGCGCCGCCAAGCATCGTCGTGGCCGGACAGTGGGCCATGGCGCGACGCCCGCGTGCGTGCTCAAACGGCCAGCGTGGTGGAGCCGCGCATCGGCAGTCCGGGCGCATCCAGCCGCTTTGCAACCCATGGCGGTCGACAGGACTCCGCGCTCGGCGGCGCGTTACTCACGCCGGGGGCCTGGCACTGGAGCTGGCCGACGCTACCGTCAGGCCACGGCAACGACTTCCCAGCAGCCCAGGCTCACCCGGTCGCGCTGCTCAAGGTCCTGCTGCGTAGCGACCTGCGCAAACCCACGCGCTTCCAGTAGCTCGGCCACCGCCTCGCCCTGGTCCCAGCCATGTTCGAGCAGCAGCCACCCGCCGCTGTGCAGATGCGCCGGTGCATCGGCCACGATCCGGCGGATGTCGGCCAGCCCGTCGCCACCGGAAGCCAGTGCGCTGGCCGGCTCGTGGCACAGATCGCCCTGCGCCAGATGCGGGTCGCCAGCAGCGATATACGGCGGATTGCTGGCGATCAGGTCGAAGCGCTCGCCTGCCAGCGGAACGAACCAGCTGCCGTGGCGGAACTGCACGTTCGATAGGCGATGACGATCGGCGTTGCGCCGCGCGATGGCGAGCGCGGCCGCACTGGCATCGGTGGCGATCAACTGCGCCTGCGGGCGTTCACTGGCGATGGCCAGGGCGATCGCGCCACTGCCGGTCCCCAGATCGGCCACCCGGCGGCCAGCGGCACGGTCCAGCCGCTCCAGCGCCAGTTCGACCAAGGTTTCAGTGTCGGCGCGTGGGATCAGTGTCGCTGTCGAGACCTCCAGATCCAGCGTCCAGAAGCCGCGCGAACCGGTCAGGTACGCCACCGGCTCGCCGTCCACCCGCCGCTGCACCAGGGCCTGGAACGCCGCAGCCACTGTGGTGGTCACGGGATCGCGGCCATGTGCGAACAACCAGGCGCGATCGCGGCCCAGCGCATGCAGCAACAGAGGCTCGGCATCGCGACGATCGATCCGCTGGCATGCCTGCCGCAGCAGGTGCTCGGCGGAGGCGGCAGGCTCATTGCTCATACGGATCATTCACTGGTGCGCGACCTCGGCCGACCATTATCGGTGCTGGAACCGCTTGCCATATTGGCAGATGCGGCCTGCGGAATCGATAGCCTAAGACTATCTATGCAATTCCATCAATCGATTTGAGGAATCTATCGATCCTGCCTACCATGGCGCCTGTTCCATCCCCCGCCCCCCCTTTCATCGCACGAGGAAACTCAATGTCTCTCATCAACACTCAGGTCCAGCCGTTCAAGGCGAATGCGTACCACAATGGCAACTTCATCGAAGTCACCGAGGCCAGCCTGAAGGGCAAGTGGTCGGTGCTGATCTTCATGCCGGCCGCATTCACCTTCAACTGCCCGACCGAAGTGGAAGACGCCGCCGACAATTATGCCGCCTTTCAGAAGGCCGGCGCCGAGGTCTACATCGTCACCACCGACACGCATTTCTCGCACAAGGTGTGGCACGAAACCTCCCCAGCCGTGGGCAAGGCGCAGTTTCCGCTGATCGGCGACCCGACCCACAAGCTGACTCGCGCGTTCGGCGTGCACATTGAAGAAGAAGGCCTGGCGCTGCGCGGCACCTTCATCATCAATCCCGAAGGCGTGATCAAGACCCTGGAAATCCACGACAACTCCATCGCCCGCGACGTCACCGAGACGCTGCGCAAGCTGACCGCAGCGCAGTTCGTGGCCAACAATCCTGGCCAGGTCTGCCCGGCCAAGTGGAAGGAAGGCGCCAAGACCCTGGCTCCGTCGCTGGACCTGGTCGGCAAGATCTAAGCCGCCACGCATCCCTGGCCCGGTCTTCCGGGCCGGGGGTGAACCGGAGCCGGTGCCGGGCTGCCCGCCCGCCATCGCCAGCACGCATCCCGATCCCGCGCCGGCTGCGGTTCATCCCTTCCTCCCCAGGCGACCTGCGCATGCGCAGCGGCGTCACGCCCTCCCCTTGCCCATTCTCAGGAGTTCTCCATGTTGGATGCCAACCTCAAGACCCAGCTGACCGCCTACCTGGAACGGGTGACGCGCCCGATCCAGATCCATGCCTCGATCGACGACAGCGCCGGCTCGCGCGAAATGCTCGACCTGCTCGAGGACCTGGTGCTGCTGTCGGACAAGATCAGCCTGGATGCGCATCGCGACGACAACCAGCGCAAGCCCTCGTTCGCGCTGACCACCCCGGGCCAGGACATTTCGCTGCGCTTTGCCGGCTTGCCGATGGGCCACGAGTTCACTTCGCTGGTGCTGGCGCTGCTGCAGGTGGGTGGCCACCCGTCCAAGGCCACTGCCGAGTTGATCGAGCAGGTGCAGCACCTGGATGGCGATTACCAGTTCGAAACCTATTTCTCGCTGTCGTGCCAGAACTGCCCGGACGTGGTGCAGGCGCTGAATCTTGCCGCCGTGCTCAACCCGCGCATCAAGCACGTGGCCATCGATGGCGCGTGGTTCCAGGACGAGGTCGAAACCCGCCAGATCATGTCGGTACCCACCGTGTACCTGAATGGCGAGCTGTTCGACCAGGGCCGTATGACGCTGGAGCAGATCGTCGCCAAGCTCGACACCAATGCCGCAAAGCGCGACGCCGCCAGGATCGCCGCCAAGGACGCCTTCGAGGTGCTGGTGGTCGGCGGTGGCCCGGCCGGTTCGGCAGCAGCGGTGTATGCCGCGCGCAAAGGCATCCGCACCGGCGTGGCCGCCGAGCGTTTCGGTGGCCAGGTGCTGGACACCATGTCGATCGAAAACTTCATCTCCGTGCCGGAAACCGAAGGCCCGAAGATGGCCGCCGCGCTCGAACAGCACGTGCGTCAGTACGAGGTGGACATCATGAACCTGCAGCGTGCCGAGCAGCTGATCCCGGCCGGTGCCGATGGCCTGATCGAGATCAAGCTGGCCAATGGCGCCTCGCTCAAGAGCAAGACGGTGATCCTGTCCACCGGTGCGCGCTGGAGGCAGATGAACGTGCCGGGCGAAGACCAGTACAAGAACAAGGGCGTGGCCTATTGCCCGCACTGCGACGGCCCGCTGTTCAAGGGCAAGCGCGTGGCGGTGATCGGCGGCGGCAATTCGGGCGTGGAAGCGGCGATCGACCTGGCCGGCATCGTGGCGCATGTCACGCTGGTGGAGTTCGACGACAAGCTGCGCGCCGACGAAGTGCTGCAACGCAAGCTGCGCAGCCTGCACAACGTGCGCATCATCACCAGCGCGCAGACGACCGAAGTGCTCGGCGACGGGCAGAAGGTCACCGGTCTGGTCTACAAGGACCGCACCGGTGGCGACATCCAGCACGTGGATCTGGAAGGCGTGTTCGTGCAGATCGGCCTGCTGCCCAACACCGAGTTCCTGCGCGGCACGGTGGAGGTGTCGCCGCGTGGCGAGATCATCGTCGACGACCGTGGCCAGACCAATGTGCCGGGTGTGTTCGCCGCCGGCGATGCCACCACGGTGCCGTACAAGCAGATCGTGATCGCAATGGGCGAAGGCTCCAAGGCGGCACTGAGCGCCTTTGATTACCTGATCCGCTCCAGTGCACCGGTCAGCACTGAAAACGTTGCGCAAGCCGCATAAGCGCAACGACAGCCATCGCCCGGCCATGCCGGGCGCTAAGCTGCATCACGCGTCAGTCGTTACCCGTCACCGCCTTGAGGGCTGCTGCACATGAATCTGCGTGACCTGAAATATCTGGTCGCCCTGGCCGACCACAAGCATTTCGGCCGTGCTGCGACGGCCTGCTTCGTCAGTCAACCGACGCTGTCCACACAGATCAAGAAACTCGAAGACGAGCTTGGCGTGCCGCTGGTGGAACGCGCACCGCGCAAGGTGATGCTGACCCCGGCCGGCCGTGAGGCGGCCATGCGTGCACGCGGCATCGTGGCCGAAGTGGAGCAGATGAAGGAAGCCGCACGCCGCAGCCAGGACCCGGAAGCGGGCACCGTGCGGCTGGGCATCTTTCCCACCCTGGCACCGTATCTGTTGCCGCATGTGGTGCCGCGCATCCGCGAGCGGTTCCCGCGCCTGGAGTTGTTGCTGATCGAAGAAAAGAGCGACCAGTTGATGCACCAGTTGCGCGAAGGTCGTCTGGACGCCGCGCTGCTGGCGCTGCCGTTGCAGGACGATCAGCTGCATGCCGAGTTCCTGTTTGAAGAACCCTTCGTGCTGGCGGTACCGGAAGGCCATCCGCTGGCGCGCCACGACAGCATGACGCTGGACGATCTGTCCGAACAGCGCCTGTTGTTGCTGGAAGACGGCCACTGCCTGCGCGACCAGGCGCTGGATGTCTGCCACCTGGCCGGTGCATTGGAGAAATCCGAATTCCAGGCCACCAGTCTGGAAACCCTGCGTCAGATGGTCGCCGCCAATGTCGGTGTGACGCTGCTGCCGCTGCTGGCGATCAAGCCGCCGGTTGCGCGGTCGGAAAATATCCGCCTGATCCGCTTCCGCGAAGACAAGCAGCCCAGCCGCCGCATTGCGATGGCCTGGCGTCGCAGCTCGGCCATGACCGCGTTCCTGGAGCAGCTCTCGCAGTTGTTCAAGGAACTGCCGCCGGACCTGTTTGCGTTGGAACAGCCTGCGACCGGGCCGAAGGCGGTGGCCGCTTAGGGAATCGGGAATCGGGAATCGGGAATTGAAAAAGCGCAACACGGCTGCGGCCGGTTTGCGCGGGGTTGTCTGGAATTGAAGAAGCGGCGCGGGAGCGTCGCTTTTTTCTTTGTCTGCTACAGGCAAATCGCGTGTCGTGATGCAATGCATCGCGATGGTGTGTCGGTGGCTCGGCGCGCCGCGGTACGGTTGTATGCTGTCGCTCGCGTAACCCTTCTGAGCTTGCCAGCCGGATCTGATTGTCTGATTGCGTGCGGTACCGATCAGGCAGCGGGCTCATCGGCGATCGCCGCCCTGCTTGCAGCATTGAAGGCCTGCACTCTTCAGGCGCTGCATTGCGATCGATCCACCGCGCCCTCATCTTGCCGGTGCTGCCTGCCATTCCGGCGGGCCGTCTTCGTCAGGAGAGTGCCATGACTTCGCAACATCATAGCGGCTTGCCGCCATCCATCCTTGTCTCCAGCCACGACCTCGCCCGGCTTGAGGCCTTGCTCGATTCCCCCGCGTTCAACAAGCATCCCGCCGCCACTGCGCTGAGCGACGAACTGGGCCGCGCACGCGTGCTGCCGCCCGACCAGATTCCCGGCGATGTCGTCACCATGCACTCGCGCATCGATTGCGAGGATGAGCTGCACGACGAACGGCATACGCTCACCCTCGTATACCCGCAGGAGGCCGATGTCCAGCAGGGCCGCATCTCGGTGCTGGCGCCGGTCGGCAGCGCGCTGCTTGGCCTGTCGGTCGGCCAGAGCATCGACTGGCGCACGCCGGACGGGCGCAACCTGCGCCTGCGCGTGCAGGCCGTGCACGATCAACCCGCCGCCGCGGGCGACTTCCAGCGCGCGGCGCGCTAACGTAGCGCGCTGCGCCATCCCCGACCCGTTCCACGATTCGAGAGAACCCGCATGACTGTATCCCCCTCCAAGCTTGCCCAACTGCGCGACCTGTCCGTGGTCGTCGCCGATACCGGCGATTACGACGCCATCAAGCGCCTGAAGCCGGTCGACTGCACGACCAATCCCACCCTGGTCAAAAAGGCGCTGGACCTGCCGGTCTATGCCGACCTGATCGAGCGCGAGCTGGCCTGGGGCCACGAGCATGGCGGCGAAGACCGCACCGCCACCGTCAACGAAGTGGCCGACCGCCTCACTATCGGCGTCGGCGTCAGGCTGGCCGAGCTGGTCCCCGGCCGCGTCTCCACCGAGGTCGACGCCGACCTGGCCCACGACACCCAGGCCACCATCGCCAAGGCGCGCAAGTTCATCGCGATGTACGCCGAGCGGGGCGTGTCCAAGGACAAGATCCTGATCAAGATCGCTGCCACCTGGGAAGGCATCGAAGCCGCGCGCCAGCTGCAGCGTGAGGGCGTCGACTGCAACCTGACGCTGATCTTCAACCATTCGCAGGCGCTGGCCTGTGCCGAGGCGGGCGTGTTCCTGATCTCCCCGTTCGTGGGCCGTATCCTGGATTACTACGTTGCCCAGGGTCAGACCCCGGCCAGCATCGACGAAGACCCGGGCGTAGTGTTCGTGCGCACCGTGTACGACGCATTCAAGCGCCGCGGGTCGTCCACCGTGGTGATGGGGGCCTCGTTCCGCTCCACCGCGCAGATCGAAGCGTTGGCCGGCTGCGACCGCCTGACCATCTCGCCGGACCTGCTGGAAAAGCTCGACGCCGAACACGGCGAGTTGCCGCGCAAGCTCTCGCCGGCCAAGGCCGACAACGCGCAGATCGCCCCGATCAACGCCGACAGCTTCGCCACCGACCTGGCCGCCGACCCGATGGCCACCGAAAAGCTGGCCGGCGGCATCGAGACCTTCGCCAAGGACCTGCAGGCCCTGCGCAAGACCATTGCCGACAAACTCGCCGGCTGATCGCCTCAGCGAACACGTGCGACCATCAACGCCCGCAGCCGATGCTGCGGGCGTTGTCGTTTTCGGAGATGCCGCGGAGATCGCACTGCCGTGTTCAAGCCTGGCTGGACACGGCGGCCGCGCATCCAATGCAACGCCCGCACGTCGCTGCCGCTGCATCACGCCCGTGACCAGCGCTGACCCGTGCTGTCGCTTGAGGGAAAGCAGCTAACGCGACGGAGTTGATCGACACTGTGCCTCGCACCGCGTTGCCATCCGCTACTGCGCGCGTCTCTCGCAGGCTCCCTGCGTTCGAGCAGCCAAGGGGCCAGGCCGCAAGCCCGCCACTCCACCCGCCGGTCTGCACACCTTGCTTACAATCGCCACGCGCGCAGTGCCTAGAATCCGGAGACCTCAACTGGCGTAGCGGACAATGGCAAACATTGCAGTGGTGATGGTCGACGGCGTGGCCGACTGGGAAATCGGCGTGGTGCTGCCGGCAGCGCGCGAGTGGTTCGGCGACCAGGTGGCCATTGCCAGCATCGACGGGCAGCCGGTGCAGTCCATCGGCGGGCTGCGTATCACGCCAGAATTCGCACTCTCGGATCTTGCGCCGCTGGAGGCGGACCTGTGGATCCTGCCCGGCAGCGAACGTTGGCAGGCCGGCGAAATCCCGGGCCTGAGCGGATTGCTGGTTGAACGCGTGAGGCAGCAGCGCCCGGTCGCAGCGATCTGCGGCGCCACCATCGCATTGGCTTACGCCGGGCTGCTCGACGACCGCGCCCACACCAGCAATTCACTGGCCTTTCTGCAGGAAAACGTGGTGCCATACGCAGGCGCCCACCAGTTCCGGCACGAAAAAGTCGTGACCGCCGACAGCACGATCACTGCACCCGGCACCAGCCCGGTGGGATTTGCACTGGCCTGCATGCGTCTGCTGCACCCCGAACGCACCGATACGCTTGCACAGCTGCGTGGCATGTTTGCCGGCGAATTCGTCTGATGCAGCCGGTGTAATCGGCCGCGCCACGTGACATTCATGCAAAAAAGATGGCCACGTCGTCTCCGACGTAGCCATTCAAGTTGCCTGGCATGCACTCCCATGCGCTGCCCGATCGTGATAACGCTGCCGGTCACTATTGGCCATCGGCGCGCTGCCACGATCACGTGGTTGGCAGCGTTTCAATCCGGCCCGCCTTTCCGTCAGGCATCCAGCCCGATCGGGCAGCTCACTCCCGTTCCGCCAAGCCCGCAATACCCATTGGGATGCTTGGCGAGGTATTGCTGGTGATCGTCTTCTGCGTAGTAGAACGTAGGTGCCGGGAAACGGATCTCCGTGGTGATGGCGCCATACGCTGCCGCAGTCAGCTGCTGCTGGTAGGCATCGCGGCTGGCAAGGGCCGCGTCGTATTGCTCCTGCGTGGTGCAGTAGATGGCCGAGCGGTATTGCGTGCCGACGTCGTTACCCTGCTGCATGCCCTGGGTGGGGTCGTGGCTTTCCCAGAACGTACGCAGCAACTGCGCAAACGGCACCGACGCTTCGTCGTACACCACCAGCACCGCTTCGGTATGCCCGGTCTGCCCGGAACACACTTCGCCATAGGTGGCATTGGGCGTCTCGCCCCCGGCATACCCCACTGCCGTGGTGTACACCCCTGGCACGCTCCAGAACTTGCGTTCTGCGCCCCAGAAGCAACCGAGCCCGAACTGCACCTGGGCCAGGCCAGTGAAGTCACCGCGCAACGGATGCCCATGGATCAGGTGCATGTTGTGCAGCGGTAGCGCTTGCTCGCGTCCTGGCAGTGCTTCACCCGGACGTGGCATGCGTTGTTTGAAAGCGCCGATTCCCAGCATGGTGCAACTCCGCAATCGTGAGGATTGCCTGCTGGATGGCGCCGGCCGGAGCGGCTTTCAAGCCTGCCCGGCCAGCGCGTGGCACCGGCGCGGTCCTTACTTGGTCTTGGCGACCGCCGCGCGCGTATCCACTTCCGGCATCGCCGAGCTGTGGTGATTGATGATCAGCCACTTGCCGTCGCGCTTTTCGTACACGAAGGTGTAGCGTGCCTGCACGTTGCTCTTCTTGCCGTCCTTGTCGGTCAGCGTGAAGGTGTACACGCCCGCATCCACCGCGCTGTCGTCATCGAGCACGCGCACGGTGCGGTAATTGACCACTCCCTGTGGCTTCTTGGTCAAAAACATCTCGAAATACTTTTCGATCTGCTCGCGTGACGCGCGCACCTCGTTGGAGACCGTCGGCAGCAGCACGCCATCGGGCGCGTACAGGTCGGCCACCTTGTGCGGATTACCTGATGCCAGTGCCGCATTCCAGGTATCGAACAGCGCAGCGACCTCGCGCTCTTCGCCGCCGGCCGGCAACTTGGCCTTGTCGGTGTAGTGCATCACGCCGCCCGCCAGGGCCGGGGCGGCAGCCAGAGCCAGAACCAGGGAAGACAGTGTGCGACGCATGGGGAATCTCCGTGTGGGCTGTTGGGGGTGCCTCAGAGGGCGAGCCCAGTATCGAAACCAAACGACCCCAACAATTCTGCAGTCTGGCATATACTCAAATATGCTGATCGGCCTAGAGCGACCCTATGGAAAGCCCCATCAATGCTGGCGATTGGCGCCAGGCGCTTCGACGCGATGCCTCCGATAGCGCCCGTTGGCAGGCGCTCTGGGAAGCCACAGTGGCGCTGCGCCAGGCGCACACCCCCGAACAGGCCTGCGATGCGGTGCTCGGTCGCGTGCTGCTGTTGCTGGGCCTGGAGCATGGCGCGGTGCTGGCGCAGCGCGGGCCGCGCACACAGGTGATCGCCAGCCGCGGGCTTGCCCTGCCACCCGGCGCCAGCGCCGCCGGCGACAGTCACGAAGCCAGCTGGCTGATGCCGCCGCGCCCGGCCGACATCCGCGAAGCCAAGGTGCCGATCCACGCGCTCGGCAGCACCCTGGGCATGGTCTGCGTGGCATGGAACGATGGCCGCCCCGCCCCTGGCAATGATGATGGGCAGGCACTGCAGGCCTTCGCGTTGCTGCTGCCGGCGATGGTGGCCGAGCCGGCCAGGCCGGTCGCCACGCGCCGACGCAAAGTGCTGCAGGACGACCGCCTCAATGCGCTGAGCAAGCGCGAAAAACAGGTGCTGTCATTGCTTCCGCGCGGGCTTACCAATGCCGGCCTTGCAGCTGAACTGGGGATTTCTCCCGGCACGGTGAAAGTGCACGTGGAGCGCATCCTGCAGAAACTTGAGGTAAAAGATCGCACCCAGGCCGCGGTGTACGCGGTGCAAGCCGGACTCGCGCTATGACTGCAATGGCGGTGCGTTGGAACGATTGGCCGATCACCCGCAAGAGCCTGGCGGTGGTCACCCTGCCGCTGCTGTTGCTGGCGGTCGCGCTGATGGCGATCTACAGCGTGGAGCGGCAGAACATCGCCGCCGAAAACGATGTGCGCCAGACCCTGGAAGTGCTGAGCGACCTGTACGAAGCGCACGCGCTGCTGGCGGAAACCGCGGCCGGCGTGCGTGGGTACCGGCTGGTGCGCCGCGATGAATTCCTGACACCGTATCGCTATGCCGAACCACGCCTGCAGCCGGTGGCCGATCGGCTTTCGCAACGCATCACCGACCCGGTGCAGGCGCAGCGCTTTGCGCGTATCAAACCGTTGTTCGCCGAGAAAATGCAGGGCTGGCGTCGTCTGCTGGCGCCAGACCTCAGCCGCGAGGAAGAGATCCGGCAGCTGTGGGACGGCAAATACAAGCTCGACATCCTGCGCGCGGAACTGCGCGAACTACGCGATTACGAAACGGCACAGTTGCAGGTGCGCACTGCCAAGGCGCAAGGCCTGCGGCAGCGCAATCTGATCATCACCCTGAGCGCGGCCATGCTCGGCGGTCTGGGCGCGGTCTTTGCGGTGGCCTGGTTCGCTTCGGCGCTGTCCGGGCGCCTGCGCACGCTGGCCGCCAATGCCGATCGGCTCGGCGAAGGCCTGCCGCTGGCCCCCCAGCCCCGCGCGGGCGACGAACTGGGCCAGGTCGGGCAGCGCCTGGCGCAGGCCAGCGAACTGCTGGCCGCACGCGCCGCCGAAGCGCAGCTGGCACGGCGCGAAGCGGAAACCGCCAACCGCGCAAAGACCGAATTCCTCTCACGCAGCAGCCACGAACTACGCACCCCGCTCAATGCGATCCTGGGCTATGCGCAGGTGCTGGACATGGATCTGCCCGACCCCGGGCACCGCCGCCATCTGCAGCACATCCTGGGCGCCGGCCGGCATCTGCTCGGATTGATCACCGAGCTGCTGGACATCGCACGTATCGAGGCCGACCAGCTGGATCTGAGCCCGGAGCCGGTTCCGGTGGACGCGGCGGTGCACGAAGCGCTGGCCCTGATCGCACCGGATGCCGAGAAGCATGGCATCCGCCTGCAGCCGCCAGCCGTCGAAGGCGCGTGGACAGTCCGCGCCGACGCCCAGCGGCTGCGTCAGGTGCTGCTCAACCTGTTGTCCAATGCCGTCAAGTTCAATTGCCCCGGCGGCCACGTGCAGGTGAGTGCGCAGGCGGACGGCGAGCAGGTGCGCATCACCGTGGCCGATCAGGGCCAGGGGCTGACGCCGCCGCAGATCCAGCGCCTATTCACGCCATTCGAGCGGCTGGGCGCCGAGCGTTCGGCGGTGGAAGGCACCGGCCTGGGCCTGGCGTTGAGCAAGAAGCTGATCGAGGCGATGGGCGGGCAGATCGGCGTGGACAGCCACCGCGATGGTGCGCGCTTCTGGATCTCGCTGCCACAGGGCGAACCGCAGCGCGGCGAACCGGCGCGCACGCTGTTGCCGCCCAGTACCAGCGGCAGCGGCGTGTGCCGCTTGCTGAGCATCGAAGACAACCCGTCCAACCAGGCCCTGATCCGCACGCTCACCGAGCGCCGCCCGCAATGGCAACTGCTGGAGGCGGCCAGCCTGGCGCAGGCGCGCGAGCTGCTGCAGCACGGCCTGCCGGACCTGATCCTGCTGGACCTGCACCTGAGCGACGGCAACGGCGAGGAGCTGTTGCGCGAATTGCAGGCGCAACCGGCCACGGTGCAGCTGCCGGTGGTGGTGATCAGCGCCGATGCCACCAGCGCCACGCTGGCGCGCGTCGGCAACCAGGGCGTGCGCGCCTACCTGACCAAACCGCTCGACGTGGCGGAATTCTTCACCGTACTCGACAGGTTGCTGGCATGACACGCGACGATATCCTCCGCTCCCGCATCCTCATCGTCGATGACGAGCCGGCCAATGTGCGGCTGCTGGAGGACCTGCTGCAACGCGAAGGCTTCCAGCAGGTCATCGCCACCACCGATCCGCAGCGGGTGATGGGCCTGGTGTCGGCCTTCGCGCCGGATCTGATCCTGCTAGACCTGAAGATGCCGGAGCTGGACGGCTATGCGCTGCTGGAACAACTGGCGCGGCTGTCCGACCCGGAGCATTTTTTGCCGGTGATCGTGCTCACCGCCGACCCCAGCCGCAGCGCACGTCATCGCGCCCTGGGCCTGGGCGCCAAGGACTTTTTGACCAAGCCGCTGGATACCTTCGAGGTGGCGCTGCGGGTGTGGAACGTGGCCGAAACCACGGTGCTGTTCAAACGCCTGCGCGCACTGGCCGCACCGGAGGCCGCGCTACCTGGATGGCGTCAGCCGGAATGATGCGCGCACATCGTAGATGCGGGAGCCGATCTACGATACAAGCTCGAAGCTTCAGGAGCGCATGGACTTGCCGCATCTGCTCCGATGATCAGTCGGAAGACATACCGCTGTTCGGCGGCCATGTCCAGATACAAGGAGCGCACCCGGGCGCGACCGGAGCTGTGCCGATAACTCCAGCGCAGGAACGCACCTGGGCGCGACGTGGCGTTATCGGCACAGCCTCGTCGCGCCCGGGTGCGCTCCTACGACTGGCGCTGCGCTACAGCGCACGGGACACCTCGCCGCACAGGCCGATCTGGGCCAGCACCGCCTGTGCCTGACCCAGATGGATGTCGGCCACGCAGACCTGCAGCACGCCGAAGGCAGGCAACTCGCCGGCGCCGCCCAGCAGCGATTCGCCGAACACGAAGGCGGTGATGCCGGCATCTTCCAGTGCGTGTTTGGCCAAATGCGCATCGATGATGTGGCTGGCGCGATAGGCGATCTGCATCTCAGCCGCGCCCCGCGCGTTCGCGCTCTGCCCCATGGCGCCACTCGCGCAGCACCGGCAACGCATCCAGCGCGGCCAGATAGTCGCCGGCCGCTTCGAACAGCGGCACGCCATAACTGGCAAAGCGCAGCGCCACCGGCGCGTACATCGCATCGACGATGCCGAATTCCCCGCACAGGAAACTTCCCGCATGACCATGCTCGGCGCGCAGGCTGGCCCACAGCGTCTGGATGCGGGTGATGTCGCGCTCGGCCGCGGCATCCCATTGCGCCGGGCCTGACGGGCGGGCGAGATTCATCGGCAACTGGCTGCGCAAGGCGGCAAAGCCCGCATGCATTTCGGCTGCGGCCGCACGCGCTTGTGCGCGTACCGCCAGATCGGCCGGCCAGCCGCGCCCGTCGAGCCAACGCTCGTTGGCGTATTCGCAGATCGCCAGCGAGTCCCACACGGGCAGCGCGTCGTCCCACAACACCGGCACCTTGCCGGTGGGCGAGTAACCGACGATACGCGCCTGGAAGTCGGGCGTATCCAGCGGCAGGCAGACTTCCTCGAATGGAATCCTGAAATGCCGCAACAGCAACCACGGCCGTAACGACCAGGAAGACAGGGTCTTGTCGCCGATCAGCAGGCGGGGCAATGGCATGCGGGGCGTGCTCCTGACGGGGTCGGCGCAGCGTACGCGGGGCGGTCGGCTGCCGCCAGCACCGCCAGACCGGCCACTCCCGCATATCGCCCTCGTGCGACGAGGCAGGCGGCGGCGCGCAACCGCGCGCGGATCCCTGCAACGGCAGGATCTCCGGCCCCACTGGAGATGCCCGCGGCTCGCCAGGTCACGCCTCTGCCGCTCCGACCCGGGCCAGCCGCCTACCCCTAACCGGTGCCACCGCCTAAACTTGCGGTTTACTTATTGCCGATGCCCCGCATGTCCGAGATTCCAGCCACCGACGCCACCGCCCCGGCGGAGAAGAAAGACTTCATCCGCCAGATCGTTCGCGAGGACCTGGCCAGCGGCAAGCACACGGTCATCCGCACCCGCTTTCCGCCCGAGCCCAACGGCTACCTGCACATCGGCCATGCCAAGGCGATCTGCCTGGACTTCGGCCTGGCGGCCGAATTCGGCGGGCTGTGCAACCTGCGCCTGGACGACACCAACCCGGCCAAGGAAGACCCCGAGTTCGTGGTCGCCATCCAGGACGACGTGCACTGGCTGGGCTACGACTGGGCGCAGCTGCGCCATGCCTCGGACTACTTCGAGGTCTACTATCTGGCTGCAGAAAAACTGATCCGCGACGGCCATGCCTTTGTCTGCGACCTCTCCGCCGAGCAGGTGCGCGAGTACCGCGGCACGCTTACCGAGCCGGGCCGCAACTCGCCGTACCGCGAGCGCAGCGTGGACGAAAACCTGGACCTGTTCCAGCGCATGCGCGCGGGCCAATTCCCCGATGGCGCACGCACCCTGCGCGCCAAGATCGACATGGCCAGCGGCAACATCAACCTGCGCGACCCGGCGCTGTACCGCATCAAGCATGTGGAGCACCAGAACACCGGCAACGCCTGGCCGATCTACCCGATGTACGACTTCGCGCATTCGCTGGGCGATGCGGTGGAAGGCATCACCCACTCGTTGTGCACACTGGAATTCGAAGACCATCGCCCGTTGTACGACTGGTGCGTGGACAAGGTGGACCTGGCCGGTCATCCGGAACTGCTGCAGCCGCTGCTGGACAAGGGCCTGCCGCGCGAAGCCGCCAAGCCGCGTCAGATCGAGTTTTCGCGCCTCAACATCAACTACACGGTGATGAGCAAGCGCAAGCTCACCGCGCTGGTGGAAGAACAGCTGGTGGACGGTTGGGACGACCCGCGCATGTACACGCTGCAGGGCCTGCGCCGCCGCGGCTATACGCCGGCGGCGATGCGGCTGTTCGTGGACCGCGTGGGCATCAGCAAGCAGAACTCGATGATCGATTTCTCGGTGCTGGAAGGCTGCCTGCGCGAGGATCTGGACGCCGCCGCGCCGCGCCGCATGGCGGTGATCGAGCCGCTCAAGCTGGTGCTGACCAACCTGCCGGACGGCCACACCGAGACGCTGCAGTTTTCCAATCACCCCAAGGACGAGAGCTTCGGCACGCGCGAGGTGCCGTTTGCACGCGAGCTGTGGATCGAGCGCGAAGATTTCGCCGAAGTTCCGCCCAAGGGCTGGAAGCGTCTGGTGCCCGGTGGCGAGATCCGTCTGCGCGGCGCCGGCATTGCACGCGTGGATGAGGTGATCAAGGACGCGGACGGCGAGATCGTCGAACTGCGCGGCTGGCTGGATCCGGAATCGCGCCCGGGCATGGAGGGCGCCAACCGCAAGGTCAAGGGCACCATCCATTGGGTCAGCGCCGCGCATGCGGTGGAAGCGGAAATCCGCCTCTACGACCGCCTGTTTTCGGTGGAAAAGCCCGACGACGAATCCGAAGGCAAGACCTACCGCGATTATCTCAACCCCGAGTCCAAGCGCAGCGTGCGCGGCTATGTGGAGCCGTCTGCCGCGCAGGCTGCGCCGGAGCAGGCGTTCCAGTTCGAGCGTACCGGGTATTTTGTCGCCGACCGCCGCGACCATGGCGCGGCCACACCGGTGTTCAACCGCAGCGTGACCTTGCGCGACACCTGGGCCAAGTAACGCCCGCGGATGCACAGGCCGCGTCCACGGTACGGTGTGGCGTCGTCCGTTCGTGCAACGTTTCGATTGCGCAGGGTGGCTTGCCACCCGCGTGCGCATACACCCGCCATCGATGCGATGGCTAATGGGTAATGGCTAATGGCTGCCTGTCAGCGGATGGTGGTTTCTGCGCGGCATAAGTGCTGTCCTCCGGCGTCTTATTGCACGCTCTCAACGATCGATGGCCACGCATGGCTGACAGAACGCAGCCGGCAGTTCCCACGCACGGGTGGACGAGACAGAGCGGCCGTGGCCTTCATGCGCTACCTGTCACTTCCGAGCAGCTCGCGCTGCGTCGATCCGGCAGGTGCGCAGTCATTTCGATGCTGGCGTCACATTCCAGCCCACCTGCGCCGCATTGAGCGCCCTGCCTCGCTGGTTGTTGCAGCCTCGGCACTGCATGTCCACACACAACGCCTTGCTCATCCCGCTGCCGCATTGCACGCTGCCGGGCACGACAGACAAGGAAACGCGCGATGCGTGAACGTTTGACAATGGGCGTCGCCTGCGGCATCGGCGCGGGCGCGCTGTGGGGGCTGGTATTTTTGGCACCGCAACTCTTGTCCGCATTCACGCCGATGCAGCTGGCGGTAGCGCGCTACCTGTCCTACGGCGTGGTGGCCGCACTGGTCCTGGCACCACGTGCGCGCCTCACCGCCGCCCGCCTGGGCCGCGCCGAGTGGTGGGCGCTGGTGCGCCTGAGCCTGATGGGCAATCTGATCTATTACGTGCTGCTGGGCAGCGCCGTGCAGTGGGCCGGCAGCGCTGCCACTGCGCTGATCATCGGCCTGTTGCCTGTGGTGGTGACCGTGATCGGCACGCGCGCAGCGGGCGCGGTGCAACTGCGGCGGCTCGCCGCACCATGCGTGCTCTGCGTCATCGGTGTGGCGTTGGTCGCGCTGGACACCGTGCACGACGACTCCGGACAGCAGGCTGGCGATCGTCTCACCCGCATTGCAGGGCTGCTATGCGCCGTGGGTGCCTTGGTCTCGTGGTCGGCGTACTCGATCGCCAATGCGCGATGGTTGCGGCGCCGCCCCGATCTCTCCGGTGGCGACTGGTCGCTGCTGACCGGCGTGGTGACCGGTGCGCTGGCAGCACTGCTGGCGCCTGCGGCACTGCTCGGCAGCGCCCCCCATGCACCGATCGACTGGGCCGGCTTCTGGGGTATTTCGCTGTTGCTGGGCATCCTCGCCTCGGTCATCGGCAATGCGCTATGGAACCGCGCGAGCCGCGTGCTGCCACTGACCCTGGTGGGGCAGATGATCGTCTTCGAGACGGTGTTCGCGCTGATCTATGGATTTGCCTGGGAAATGCGACTCCCCACGCCACTGGAACTTGCGGCGATCGGCTGTCTGCTGATCGGCGTGCTGTGGTGCGCAGCACTGCATGCGGAAGCGAACTGACGCCGACCACTGGCGTGCCATCACCCCTAGATTGCAGTCTGCATCCGATGGAATGCCGTCATGTGCCTCCCACCACCGGGTCCGCGCACCCTGTATGGCGCAGTCGTTTCGCTCTCGATCGGTCTGTCGGCCTGCTCGCCGCCACCGCAGGACGTGCAAGCAGTACTCCGGCCGCGGCGTTGTGCCTGTTCACTGCCCACACGCCCGACGATGCGCTGCCCACCGAGCAACGCGATGAGAACATGCAGCAGCTAACGCTCGCCAGCCTTTGTGGCGCCGAGCTGTCCGGACACCGTTGAGTGGATGATCGAACAGGCCGCAAGCACCCATCACCGCGGCGTCGGTCCGTCACCCGTATGCGATGGCAACCTGCGATGCGCATCTCTCGCAGCACCACATTCGCCCCTGCATCGACGGGCCCAGCGCGCTCAATCTCCAGGCTGCACTCTGGCGCTGCGCGGCCGTCTTGGCCTGACCGCATCGGATTGGGCGACGCACCTGCACGCCGCGCTGCCACATGCACCGCATCCTGGGCTTACCATGTCCTTCACCTGTCGTGATCGGAGCAACCGCATGTCCCGTGCCTTGTCCTGGTATCTGAGCAGTCTGTTGTTGATGGCGTCCGTTTTTCTGATCGGCTGCGTAACCGCACCGCCAACCGAGGCGGCCACACCGCCGCCGGCAACCGCCAAGCCCATCACCGTCGTCACTACCTGCAAGGTCGACGCCGATTGCGCGGTGAAGAACGTCGGCAACTGTTGCGGGGCCTATCCGGCCTGCGTCAACGTCAGCAGCCCAACCGATCCGAAAGGCGTGATGGCGCAGTGCCAATCCAGCGGCATGATGAGTGTCTGCGGTTTCCGCGAGATCAGCGCCTGCCAGTGCGTGTCCGGCCAATGCGCGGCAAAGTAGATCCTGCATCATCAGACGGCCACGCGCGCCGGGCTGCGCGCCTGCGCGCGACGCGCCGCCACGACGCTGGCTGAGCACGCCGGACGCCCGCCGGTGCCAGCAGCCGCATTCAGAACCGCCCGCGGCGGCGTTTTGCGCGCCGCGTCCGGGCCGATACACTGCGCCGCTTGGCTTCTTCTCCGCTACCGGTCGTCCAGTGATGCTTTACGCGCAAGTCCACCTCACCCTGCCCGCCTGGATCCATGATTTCGTGGATGCCAGCCGCGCCTATCCCGGCGACAACGACAAGGTGGCGCTGGCCATCGCGCTGTCGCGGATGAATGTGGAAGCCCGCAGTGGCGGTCCGTTCGGCGCGGTGGTGTTCGGCCCGGATCATCGCATCATCGCCGCGGCAGTGAACCGGGTGGTGCCGCAGACCACCTCGCTGGCGCATGCCGAGAACATGGCCTACATGCTGGCGCAGCAACGCCTGCAGACACCGCGCCTGAACGACGTGCTGTCGCCAATCACGCTGGCTACCTCGGCGCAGCCATGCTGCCAGTGCTATGGCGCCACGGTGTGGGCTGGCATCGACCGTCTGCTGATCGGCGCCCGCGCCGAAGACGTGATGGCACTGACCGAATTCGACGAAGGCCCGCTGCCCACCGACTGGGTGGGCGAACTGACCCGCCGTGGCATCGAGGTGGTGCGCGATGTGCAGCGCGAGCAGGCCTGTGCGGTGCTGCGCAGCTACGGCGAGGGCGGCGGTGATCATTATTGACCGCGCACTGCGAGCGCCGCGATGAGCGGGCTGCTCTGCTATTGCCGCCAGGGCTTCGAGCCTGAGCTGGCGGCCGAACTGAGCGCGCGCGCGGCATTTGTCGGCATTGCCGGCTATGCGCGCACCCAACGCAACGACGGCTATGTGCTGTTCGTCTGCGACAACGCCGCGCATCTGGCCGCCAGGCTGCAGTGGCGCGAGCTGATCTTTGCCCGCCAGAAACTGGTCGTGCTTGCCGAACTCAAGGGCATCGATCCCAAGGACCGCATCACACCGATCCTGGCCGCGCTGGACGGGCAGCCGCGCTTTGGCGACCTGTGGGTGGAACATCCGGATTCGGATGCCGGCAAGCCGCTAGCGGGGCTGGCGCGCAGCTTCGGCAACGCGCTGCGTCCGGCACTGCGCAAGGCCGGCCTGTTGACCGACAAGCCGCAGGCGCGCCTGCCGCGCCTGCATGTGTGCTTTCTCGATGGCGACCACGCGCTGCTGGCAGTGGCCGATGCCGACGACAGCGCCCCGTGGCCCCTGGGGATTCCCCGCCTGAAACTGCTGCCCGAAGCGCCGTCGCGCTCGGCGCTCAAGCTCGACGAAGCCCTGCTGACCCTGCTCACACCCGAAGAACGCGAGCGCCTGGTCAAACCCGGCATGCGGGCCGCCGATCTGGGCGCCGCCCCCGGCGGCTGGACCTGGGTGCTGACGCGCCAGCATGTGCATGTCACCAGCGTGGACAACGGCCCGTTGCGCGAGCATGTGCTGGCCACCGGTCTGGTCGAACACCTGCGTGCGGACGGCTTTCATTGGAGGCCGGCGCAACCGCTGGACTGGATGGTCTGCGACATGGTGGAGCAACCGCGCCGCGTTGCCGAGCGCATGGCCGCCTGGGTGCGCGAAGGCTGGTGCCGCCACACCATCTTCAATCTCAAGCTGCCGATGAAAAAACGCTGGGACGAAACGCGTCTATGCCTGGACCTGTTCGAACAGCAGGCGGAGAAATCGCTGACCGTACGTGCCAAGCAGCTGTACCACGATCGGGAAGAGATCACGGTGCTGGCGATGCGGGAGTGAGGCTGGGAATCGGGAATCGGGAATCGTAAAAGCGATTGGTCGGCTCGACTGTATGTGCTACCGTCGATCTGTCTGTTGCCGCTATGTGCTGCCATGCCCGGCGGCACTTGGCCGCCGGAACCGGTTTGCTTACAGCACGATGCGTTTGCTGCCTTCCCGCGCGGAGCGGTAGATCGCGTCGACAATGCGGATGTCGCGCAGGCCTTCTTCGCCCGGCGCGCGCAGCGGTGTGCCATGCATGATCGCCAGCGCGTTCTCGTCCATCTGCAGCGCCTGCTGGTGCGGCACCTTGGCGTCGAACACGCGGCCATCGCTGGCCTTGCCGGTCACGCCCTGGTAACTCTGGAACGGCGACAGCTCGTACCAGCCACGTTCGCACTCGGCGCGCAGTACATTCATGTTGGCACCGAAGCTGGTCTTGCACTGCGCACGCACCGCATCGGGGAATTCCAGCGTGAAATCCATATGCTCGTCCACTTCATCGAACAGCTCGGGACGGTCGGTCCAGCGCTTGGCGGTCACCGCCAGCGGCTCGGCGCCCACGGTGTAACGCGCAGCATTGAGCGGATAAACGCCCATGTCGTACATCGCGCCACCACCGAACTGCGAGCGCAACCGCCATGGGCGGTCGGCCTTGGCGGTGCCTTGATAGCCGTTGTACCCCGCCTCGGCGCGTACGCGCTGCATCGCGCCGAACGGCTTTTCGCTGGCCATCGCGATCAACCGGCGCGTATTGGGCTCGTGCTGCATGCGATAGCCGATCGCCAACGCCACCTTGTTGCGCTTGCAGGCCGCAATCATCGCCTCGCATTCGCCGGCATGCATGGCCATGGGCTTCTCGCACCACACGTGCTTGCCGGCCGCCGCCGCACGCAATGCCAGTGGCGCATGCAGATGGGTGGGGGTGACGATGTACACCACATCGATATCGTCGTTGTCGGCAATGCGATCGAAGTTGTCGTAGGTGTAGACGTTGCGATCGGCAATGCCGTACTTGGACTGCCACTGCGCAATCTTGGACGGCGTGCCGGTCACAATGCCCGCCAGCTTGCAATGCTTGGTCAGGGCCAGGCCCGGTGCAAGTTGTTCGCTGGCATAACTGCCCAGGCCTGCCAGCGCGACGTTGAGCGGCTTTCCAGGCTTTTTCTTCGGCAGCGCCCATGCGGGTGCACCGAGCAGGATGCCTGCACCACCGAAGGCGGCAAGCAGGCGGCGACGCGTCAAGGATTCCACGGACATGCAAACCTCCTTCAAGTAAGAGTGGCGACCAGCGCGCGCAGGCGGCATCAGACCGGCGTAACGCATGTCGCGAGGTGCGCGTGACAGGGACACGTATCGGAAGCGCCACGCCGACCAACGCTGCCGATCGCCAATTGCTCCAGTCCACCCCTGCCGCGCTGCTTCAACACTGCCCGCGCACCTTACTTGATCGCGCGTGATCACCGCCATGGCCGCTGCGCACGTTCTGGCACACTGCTGGCGATCCCATCCGGAGCATGCCGCATGACCGCCGTCACCCGCCTTCGTTTCCTGCCGCTGGCCTTGCTGTTGTCCAGTTCGCTCGCCATCGCTGCCGACACGCCATTCGTCGCGCGCGACCTGATCGGCGATGGCGCCTTCACCCACAATGCCGAAGGTCCCGCCTTCGGTCCGGATGGCGCGCTCTATGCCGTCAACCTGGGCAAGGACGGCACCATCGCACGCATCGCGCTGCACGCCGATGGCAGGGCGAAGGCCGACGTCTTCGTGACCCTGCCGGCGGGCAGCACCGGCAATGGCATCCGCTTCCGCGACGGGGTGATGTACGTGGCCGACTACACCGGTCACGCATTACTGCGGGTGGATCTGCAGACGCGCGCGGTCAGTACCTTCGCTTCGCTGCCCGAGGCCGATGGCCCCAACGATCTGGCGCTTGCGCCCGATGGCAGTTTCTACGCCAGCGATCCGAACTGGAAGGACAACAGCGGGCGCCTGTGGCACATCAGCCGCACCGGCGTGGTGCGTTTGCTGGAAGCCGGCATGACCACACCCAACGGGCTGGATGTCAGCCCCGACGGCAAGCATCTGTACGTCAATGAAAGCATGTCGCGCAAGGTGTGGGTCTACGACCGCCAGGACGACGGCAGCCTGCGCAACAAGCGCCTGCTGATCAGCTTCCCGGACTTCGGCATGGATGGCATGCGTTGCGATGCCGACGGCAATCTCTACATCGCCCGTTACGACGCCGGGCAGATCGCCGTGGTGTCGCCGGCCGGCAAGTTGCTGCGCACCATCGCGCTGAAAGGCCGCAAGGCCAGCAACGTCGCCTTCGGCGGCACCGATGGCAAGCAGGTGGTGGTGACGTTGCAGGATCGTGGCGCAGTTGAAACGTTCAGATCCGATCGCCCGGGGCGCGAAACCGGACGCTGAAACTGCTGTGCGCGTCGCATCGGTTCTCAGGCCGCGCAACAGCGTCCTGGCATCCTGCAGGTCACCAGTGGAGGACTCCCCATGCAACCGATCGAACTCAAGGACGCAGCCGCCTTCGGCAGCGAATTCCTGCGACTGACCCTGTTGCAGGGGTTCCAGTCGTTGACCAAGCGTGACCTGGAATTGCTGATCTTCGTGCTGCTGGAACGCGATGGCGCCATTTCGCGCAACAGCTCCAACGCCGCGATCGCGCTGCAGCTGCGTGTGACCTCGGCCAAGGTCAAGGCACTGCGTCGCGACGGCTACGCACGTTGGCGCGCACTGGTGCCCGAAAAGGGCGATGCGGCCATGCAGCGCATCGTGGCCAACGTGCTTACCGAAGACAATCTGCGCTCCGGTGCCAAGCACATCAGCGAGCGCAGCCGCAAGGGGGGGTTTCTGGCCGTGCGCATCGAACACCCGGACGACGCGCAGCAGTTCGAGCAGGCCATTCTCGATGTCGGCGCGCTGCCGGTCTACGAGCGCAATCGCGAAGTGGTCGCGGTGCGTTTCGACACGCTGCTGAAAGTCGCCGAGCGCTGGGGCTATCTGCAGCCGGATCCACAGGCCACCGTGCGCGAGCTGCAAAAACTCACCCCCATCGCAGAAGAAGTGGCGGACCTGTTGAAGAAGGACATCGCGCAGGTGCGTTGGGAAGACGTACGGCGCGCGCTCAACAGCCTTGGCGCCAAGGCCGTGGCCAGCACTGCCGAGGGCGGCCTGAAGGGATTGCTCAAGATCGTGTTTCCGTTTATCCCCGGCTGAGCCGCTGTCCTGGATGCGGCGTGCGACGGTGCGGTGCGGCCATGGGTTCCGGTTGCCGATGCCGCATCGCGCACGCTGCACCGACGTCAGCCCGAGCGCACGTTGCACACCTCAGGACGCCCGACAGCCTCTATGCTTGCGGGCTGTTCCACATCAGGGGGATCTGATGACCACCGTTCGTACCGTTTCGTTTTCCGTATTGCTGCTGCTCGGCGGCCACGCGCACGCGCAACAGGCGCCGACGCCAGCCAGCAGCATGCCGCTGATCGACGTACCCGATGTCATTCGCACCCAGCCGCTGTCCAACGGCGAGGTCACCCATCAGGCCCAGCTGGAGCGCCCGCGCGGCGAGTCCAGCGTGATCGTGCGCTCGATCCAGCCCAACAGCGTGGTCGGCAGCTACCGCATCGACTTCCAGGCCATGGATACCGACGGCGACGGCAGCATCAGTCGCGCCGAGGCACAGGCCAACCCGGCACTGGCCGATGAATTCGACGCGCTCGATACCCGCCACAGCGGCTACCTCAGCCGCGAGCAGCTGGCCGGCTGGCTGATCCAGTGACCACGCCGTAAACCGCAGGCGGCACGCGCCCGCCAACACTATTACGCGGGCGCGCACCAGTTTTGCGCTTTGACGACGGCACCTCTTGCAGCGCCAGCTTCGGTCGGCTAGATTGTATTTTACGGATACAATTTGGATGAATCGATGAGCGCTCGCCTGGCCCTTGCCGCAGACCTTGGCTATCAATTGCAACTGGCGACCCTGGCATCCAGCCATGCCGCGCGCCAGGAACTTGCCGAACTGCATCTGACCCCGGCGCGCGTCACCGCCTTGATCCACATCCGCGACCAGCCCGGCTGCGACCAGACCGAACTGGGCAACCGCCTGCTGGTCAATCGCGCTGCCGGCATGAAGATCGCCAACGCACTGGCCGAGCAAGGCCTGATCGAGCGCCTGGCCGGCCGCGACCGACGCAGCAAGGGTTTGTACCTCACCCCGCTTGGCGAGCGCACGCTCGCCACCGCCCAGGGCTGTCTGGCGCGGGCGGTCGCGCGCGCCTGCACCGGCCTGCAGGCCAGCGAGCAGCAGACCTTGCTGCGCCTGCTCTGCAAGTTGAACGCCAGCGCCACGTTGGAACGGGCAAACGTACCGGACGCCGCGCTCGCCGAAGAACTGTGATTTCCACTCCGTACCGACTCGAAGGAGACGCCGCTTGAACGAGCATGACGTGGTATCGGTTCGCATCGAAAACCGCATCGCCTGGGTGAAGTTCGCACGCCCCGACAAGCGCAATGCAATGAGCCCGGCGCTCAACCGCCGCATGATGGACGTGCTGGACGAACTGGAATTCGATGACAACGTGGGCGTGCTGGTGCTGGGTGGCGAAGGCACGGCGTGGTCGGCCGGCATGGACCTGAAGGAGTACTTCCGCGAGACAGAAGCGCAGGGCCTGCGTGGCGTGCGCCGCTCGCAGCGCGAATCCTACGGCTGGTTCCGTCGCCTGCGCTGGTATCAGAAACCCACCATCGCGATGGTCAACGGCTGGTGTTTCGGTGGCGGATTCGGGCCGTTGTTCGCCTGCGACCTGGCCATTGCCGCCGATGAGGCGCAGTTTGGCCTGTCGGAGATCAACTGGGGCATCCTGCCTGGCGGTGGCGTGACCAAGGTGGCGGTGGAATTGCTGTCCATGCGCGATGCGATGTGGATGACGCTGACCGGCGAAATAGTCGACGGCAAGAAGGCCGCTCAATGGCGTCTGGTCAACGAAAGCGTGCCGCTGGAGCGACTGGAAACACGCACCCGCGAAGTGGCCGAGCTGCTCCTGCGCAAGAATCCAGTGGCGCTGAAGTACGCCAAGGATGCCGTGCGCCGCGTGAGCACCATGACCTACGACGAGGCCGAGGATTACCTGGTGCGTATGCAGGAAGCGGCCAATTCTTTCGACAACAACGCGCGCAAGGAAGGCATCCGTCAATTCATCAACGAGAAAAGCTACAAGCCCGGCCTGGGCGAATACGACCTGACCAAACACAGCGCCTGAGTCTTTTCGCCGCGCCCGGAGCGATGCGTGCACCCCACGCACCGCTGGCGCTGCCAGTGGTTTTCTGCACCGAGGAGGGAGTATGGAAGCCTTATCCGCTACGCTGCGCGGGATTGCCGCACGTGGACCCAATGGCCTGTTCATCGATGGCCGGTGGCGCGCCAGCAACGGTGATCGCGTTGTCGATGTGATCGCCCCACATACCGAAGAGCGCCTGCTGCGCTACACCGAGCCGTCGCCAGCAGATGTCGAGGCTGCCGTGGCTGCCGTGGCTGCCGCGCATCATGCCTTCGATAGCGGCCCCTGGCCGCAGCTGTCGCCTGCCGAGCGCGGAGCCGTGCTCAAACGCATCGCCGAGCAGCTGCGCGCACGCCTGCCGGAGCTGGCCGAGGCCTGGACCGGCCAGGTCGGCGCCACCATCGGTTTCAGTCGTCGCGCCTCGCAGCAGGCCCCAGGCCTGTTCGACTACTACGGCGATCTGATCGCCAGCCACCCGTTCGTCGAATCGCGTGCACGCGCCAACGGCGGTCTGGTGCATGTGGTGCAGGAGCCGGTGGGCGTGGTTGCGGCGATCACCCCCTGGAATGCACCGCTGGTGCTGCTGTGCTACAAGGTTGCCGCAGCGCTGGCCGCCGGCTGCACGGTGGTGGCCAAGCCCTCGCCGGAAACGCCGATCGATGCCTATATCCTGGCCGAGTGCATCAGTGCCGCAGGCGTACCCGATGGCGTGTTCAACCTGCTGCCGGGCGGTCGCGACGTCGGCGAACAGCTGATCCGTCACCCGCTGGTGGACAAGGTCAGCTTTACCGGGTCCACCCAGGCAGGACGGCAGATCGGCGTTGCCTGCGCGCAGCGCCTGGCGCGGTGTGGCCTGGAACTGGGCGGCAAGTCGGCTGCCATCGTGCTCGAGGACGCCGATCTCGCCAAGGTGTTGCCCAGCCTGGTGCCCTACTCGATGCCGATCACCGGCCAGGTGTGTTTTTCGCTGACCCGTGTATTGGTGCCGGTGCAGCGCCGCGACGAGATCCTGCAAGCGTATTGCGCGGCCCTGGGAGCGCTCAAACTCGGCGATCCGTTCGCTGCCGACACCGGCGTGGGGCCGCTGGCATTGGGCAGGCAACTGGAGCGCGTGCAGTCCTATATCGCCAAGGGCAGCGCCGAAGGCGCACGCCTGGTCGTGGGCGGCGGCCGTCCGGCGCACCTGCCACGTGGCTTCTTCATCGAACCGACGGTATTTGCCGACGTCACACCGGACATGACCATCGCCCGCGAAGAAATCTTCGGCCCGGTGGTGAGCTTCATCGACTATCACGATGAAGCCGACCTGCTCGCCAAGGCCAATGCCAGCGACTACGGCCTACATGGCACCGTCTATGGCGAAGATATCGACCGCCCGTATCGCATTGCGCGTCGCGTACGCAGCGGCAGCCATTCGATCAACGGCATGTGGGTGGATATCGACATGCCGTTCGGCGGATTCAAGCACTCGGGAATCGGCCGCGAAGGCGGCGTCGAAGGGCTGCATGCGTTTCTCGAAACCAAGACCGTCTATCTCAGCTAGCCTGCTGCAGATCGACCGCGCTGCCGGCGCGTGCACGCAAGTTCGATGCGAAGCATTGCGATGTGCAGCGCGCCGGTCTGGATCTGCTGCCGAGCGACTGCGACACATCGCAGGAACCGCCGCCTTCGAATCGTGCGACCGAACCTTCTGCCGTCAGCGTCGCACCCACCACCGTCACTCTCTATTCGCTTTCGGAAGTCAGAGCCATGACCATGCCGACCGACTCGATCTCGTTCCATGCACGCCTCACGCCACGACGGCTCGCCGCCCGCGACCTGTTGCTGGAGCGGGCGTGGACGTATGCCGAACTGGACGACCTGATCGGCCGCCTGTCCGCCTTGCTGCAGACACGCGGCTGCGTCGACGGCGAACGGCTCGCGGTCATTGCGCGCAACTCGGTCTGGCAGGTGGCACTGCACTTCGCCTGTGCACGGGTAGGCGCGATCTATGTTCCGCTCAACTGGCGGCTGAGCGCCAGCGAGCTGGACGCCCTGCTGCAACGTGCAGAACCACACCTGCTGCTGGGCGACGACGTCGCCGCCGGACGCGCGCAGATGGAGACAGTGTCCGCCTTCATCGACAGCGCCCGCGCGCTCGCGCCTGCCGAGACGCCGCGTATTCCGCCCGAACGCGTCAGTCTGATCCTGTTTACCTCGGGCACCTCCGGCCAGCCGAAGGGCGTGATGCTGAGCGAACAGAACCTGCAGCAGGTAGCGCACAATTTCGGCGTCACCACGCGCGTGGACGCGGAAAGTAGTTTTTTGTGCGAGGCGCCGATGTTCCACATCATTGGTCTGGCCACCAATGTGCGCCCGGCGCTCGCGGTAGGCGGCTCGATCCAGGTTTCCAGCGGCTTCGAGCCCAGACGCACCCTGGGCTGGCTAGGCAATCCCTCGCTGGGCATCACCCACTATGTCGGCGTGCCGCAGATGATGCAGGCGTTCCGCACCCAGCCCGGCTTCGATCCTGCCACGTTGCGTCACCTCACCGCGCTGGTCAGCGGTGGCACGCCCCATGCCAGCGACGATCTGCTGGGCTGGCTGGAAGATGGCATCCCGATGGTCTGCGGCTTCGGCATGAGCGAAGCCGGCACGGTGTTCGGCATGTCGGTGGACTGCGAGGTGATCCGCAGCAAACTCGGTGCAGCGGGCATTGCATCGCCGGCGGTGCAAACGCGGATCGTGGATGGCGGCGGCAACGATTGTCTGCCAGGCATGCCGGGCGAGCTGTTGCTGCGCGGCCCCAATCTCAGCCCCGGTTATTGGCGCGACCCGCAGGCGACCGCCGAGATGCGCGATACGCAAGGCTGGTTCCGCACCGGCGATATCGTCAAGCGCGATGCCGATGGCTTCTTCTGGGTCGTCGACCGCAAGAAGGACATGTTCATTTCCGGCGGCGAGAATGTGTACCCCGCCGAGATCGAAGCGGTACTGGTCGATCACCCGCAGATCCGCGAATGCGCCGTGGTCGGCATGACCGACCCGCAATGGGGAGAGGTGGGCTACCTGGCGATCGTGCCGGCCGATAAGGCACCGGATCTTGAGCAGATTCGCAGCTATCTGATCGAGCGCCTGGCCAAGTACAAGGTGCCCAAGCACCTGCGGGTGGTCGAGGCACTGCCACGCACGGCCACCGGCAAACTGCAGAAAGCGCGCCTGAAGGATGCGCTGGCGAGAGACGCTTAAGCCCCGCTTTGCAGGCGGCCATCACGGTCGTGGAACGACGGCGCCCTTACGCAAGACGCCGCCACCGTGCAGGAGTGTTATTCTCGGGGACACCGCGACGGGCTGCTCCGAGGGCCGAACCGCAGGCAGCCCATGCGATGTTCGACTCCTCGCCATCCCAGCCAGGAAGCAGCGTTTGACTCGCGCACACAGCGCTGCCGCCGCTTACGCCGACGCATCCAGCAAGATGTCGTCTTCGCCAATCTGGTTGTCTACCCACACCGCGCCCTGCTCGGCCATTAGCGCAAGCTGGTGCTCCAGCTCACGCATCAGCAGGCGCACACCGGGCTTGTGGATGGCGCTGCTGTCGCGGTAGATGACCCCGCCTGCGCGCGCCTGCGAGGGCTGCTGCAGTTGGAACGCACGCAGCTCGCCACGCGCGATGTCGCCGGCCACCATCATGCTCGGCATCACTGCGATGCTATCGGTGCCGAGCAGGATCTCGCGGGTAAAACTGGCCGAGCTGGAGCGCAGCTGGTCGCGGGTGGCCAGACCGTGCTCGCGCATGACCTGCGCCACGTCACGCTCCACGTGCTGGCTCAGCGTCGGCAGCACCTGCCGGTAGGCTGCCGCCTCGGCAATCCGCACCGGGCCATTGGCAAACAGCGGGTGATCGCTACGCGCCACTAGCGCAATCGGATCCTGGTACAACACCTTGCGGATCAAGGCGTCGTAGCGGGCCAGCGGATAGAGCCGCCCTACCACCAGGTCGACTTCATTACCCGCCAGCTTGGGCAACAGCTCATCGGTGCGTCCATGCAGCAGGCGCACGCGCAGCGTGGGTTCGGCGCGGTAGAGGGCGGCCAGCACTGCAGGCAGCAAGCCGCTCGCCGCCACTGGCAGCGCGCCCACGGTGATCGTGAGTGCATCGTCCTGCAGCAGGCCTTCGAAGGTGTCCTGCGCACGGCGCAGCTGTCCCAGCACCACGTGCGCGGTCTGCACCAGCACTTCGCCCATTGCATTGGGCCGCACGCCACGCGAATGGCGTTCGAACAGGGGTGCGCCGACGATCTCCTCGATCTCCTGCAAGGCGCGCGTGAGCGCGGGTTGGGTGACGTTCAAGACGCGCGAGGCGCGGAGCAGGCTTTTCTGCCGGTCCAGCGCCTCGATGACACGTAGATGCCGGACCTTGATGCGGTGTTCGAAGAACACGGAGGACATGGTCATGGGGGTGGGCCTTACGTTGGGAAATCGGGAATACGGCGCCCGGGCCGACAGCCAGGGCGCGCAGCTCAGCGCGCCTCGGGAACCCGCCGCGTCTGCATGAATGCTTCGAAGGATTCGCCGCGCATGATGGCGTAGACCTGGAGATTGGTCATGCGCACCACGCGGGCGACCTTTTCGATCACAAAGAAATTGGCGCCATACTGCACCAGGCCGAGCCAGTCGCGCGCCCGGATCAAATCCTTTTCGTGCTCGGTGAGTTCGGCTTCCTGCATCAGGGTTTCCGCATCCTGCAGGAAGCGGTCGCGCCATGGGGCCCGGATCATGTGCCAGAAAAAGCGATTGAGGCGCAGCGCGCGGTTGCTGGTGCGCAGATCGAACACGTAGGTGCCGTCGATCTTCTCCATCCCGTGTACTTGCGGATTCATCTGTCTCTCCTCATGCCGCGTTGGCGGTACGTGCCAGCAGCTCGGCCGAGCGCGGCGCATCGGCGGACTCGATGCCAGGCTCGTACAGCACCACGGTCATCGCGGTGGTCGTCATCAGATAGTAGTTCTGGTGCAGTTTGCGGATCGGCCCATCCAGCGCGCCGCGCATGGCCAGCCACATGATCTGCTCCACGCTTTCGGCCCCGCCCAGGCGCACATAGTCGGTGTGGGTGAGATCGGTCAGCGTTTCCGGGGCATGCTGGAAGCGATCCAGGAATTCCATGTCCCACTCGGTGTTGTTGAAACCGGTGCGTTCGCCGTGGATCTGATGCGACAGGCCACCGGTACCGACCACCACCACCCTGAGATCCTGCGGATAGGATTCGATCGCCCGGCGCACGGCCTGGCCCAGGCGATAGCAACGACGCGCGGTCGGCAGCGGGTACTGCAGCACGTTGATCGCGATCGGCACCACCGTGCCCGGCCAGTCCGGCACGTGCGGCAACGGCAGCGGCGCCGCGCAGCCATGGTCGATCGGCTTGTCCTGAAAGACAGTCAGATCGAACTGGTCGTTGACCAGGCATTCGGCGATATGCGCCTGCAGCTGGACATCGCCACGGATCGGCGGCAGGTTGCGCAACCCGGCGCCCTCGTCGGCCACCGGAAAGCGCTCACCCACGCCAAGGGCGAAGGTGGGGTACAGATCGAAGAAGAACGTGGTGCAGTGGTCGTTGTAAAAGAAGACCAACACGTCGGCCCGCTGTTCCGCAAGCCAGGCAGCGACCGGCGTGTAGCCGTCAAACAGCGGCTTCCATATCGGATCCTGCTGCTTGCCCTTGTCGTAGGCCACCCCGATGGTGGGAACGTGCGAAGTCCCGATGCCGCCGATGATGCTTGCCATGCTGCGCTCCTGCGACGTACCTCGGCCAACCAGCTGAGTGCACGTCTTTAGATTGGGCCGGGATCCATTGCAATGGATCCCAACGAGGACGACCAACGACTCCAGACCGCCAAAACGGTATCCTTGGGATCCAAATTGCCACCAAGCGCGCTCATCCGCAAGGTCTTTATACAGGTGATTGCGAGTTTTCCCTCTGGGAAGAACATGCGCTGCGGTACGGCGCGAGAGAATGGAGCCAATGGCGAACAACCACCGATTGCAAGCGGTTCAGCAGTTACGCGAATTGATCCTGTGCGGCACGTTTGCCCCGGGCGAACGCATCACCGAGGCGGCGCTGGCCGAACGTCTGGCCATTTCGCGCACGCCCATCCGCCAGGCACTGCCCGCGTTGTGCCAGGAAGGGCTGCTGGCGCAGACGGGCAACCGTGGCTACGCGGTACGCCGCTTCAGCCAGCAGGAGAGCCTGGACGCCCTGGCCGTACGCGCCCTGATGGAAGGCCTGGCAGCGCGCACGGTGGCCGAACAGGGGGCCTCGGCCGAGGTGCTCGCCACCCTGCATGCCTGTCTTGGCGAAGGCGACCGGCTGTTCGCCAAGCGCAGCCTCGATGCCGGCGACGAGCAGACCTATGCCGCAATGAACGCCCGTTTCCATCGGACCATCGTGATTGCGGCCAACAAGCCGATCCTCACCGAGACCGTGGACCGCTGCACGATGGTGCCGTTCGTCAGCCCGGCCCATGTGGTCTTCGGCCTGCGCTCGGCCACCGTGGCCTACAACGATCTGTATTACGGGCACCGGCAACATGGGGCGATCGTCTCGGCGATCGAACAACGCGATGGCGCACGCGCAGAGCTACTGTTCCGCGAGCACGCCCATACCCAACGGCACAGCATGGGGATTTAATCGGGACGGCCTTGGCGCCAGCCTCCGGCCACCCACGCGACACTGCTGAAGCGCACCACGCGCTAATCGATGACAGGCAGGGATCCCTATAACGAATGCAAGAACATCAGGTTGACGTTGTTGCCGGCAACCGAATTTTCCACATCGATTGGCACATAGACATTGAAGTTGAGCAGGTTCTTTTCGTCCACGCGCCATGACAGGCCCGGCCCGATATAGAACTGCCTGCGCTTGCTGTCCGGCACGCGCTGATCGTTGGTGCGGTTGTCCTTCAGTTGCTGCAGGTAGTAGCCGCTCAGACCCACCCGCCATTGCTCGTTGAGCTTCAATGACGAGGCGGCGTTGAGCCAGAGCACGTCGCCGGCCTACCCGTTGCGGAAACGGAAGCCCGGAATGGGCGGCACGCCGCCGGCACGGCTGGTCCGGAAGTTGTACAGGTAATTCAGGCGCGCACTGACTTCCCAATTGTCGCTGGGTTGCACGGTAAATGCCCAGTGCGGCGAGACCGACCAGAACCCGGTGCTCTGGTTGATCGCGGTATCGCGATCGAACTTGCCAACCGGCGCAAAGGCATCGATTGCGAACCGCTGAAAGAACAACACACGGCCGTTGCGCATCACCGGTGGAAACTGCAGCGCGGGCCCGAATGAAATATCGCCCATGCCGAACCCGTTGCTGCTCAGCCGCACGGGACTGTCCGCGGCGAAGGAAGTGTCGTAGTTGACCAGCGGTACGATGGCACTGAAGCTCAACGACGCGCTTTTCCAGGTGTAAGGCGTGACATAGATCAGCTGCGTCAACGCCACATCGACATCGACCACTGGATCGCGGAAGGCCGGCGAGTCATCGCCGCTCGCATTGCTGATCGAATTGAAGTGGGAATGGCGCAGGTATTCGATGACGGTCCAGCCAGGCGTCAACGAGCCAAACCCGTCCATGAAACTGGTGGCCCCCAGGTTGATACCTTGCGGCACCGCCGCCGTTTCCGGCACGGCCTGCGCCATCGCCATGCCCGGCAGCACCGCGGCGAGCGTGGCGAGGGTGGCGCCGACAATCCAGCACCGTCGCCGACGCGACACCGCGCGCAGCAACACCGAACAACAATGAGCGGGTAAACGGGCGCGTTCCACTAGGCGACTCTCCAATGCGGAAGGATGGATGACAGCGGGCGCGGCGTGGGGGAGAAAGCGGGACGACAGCGCTGCACGCAAAGAAGGCTGCACCGCTTGTTGCAATCTATCGGTGTCGGTTCAGGTGCCGATCTGCAGCAGCAACGATCCAAGCCGCTGCTTGAACAGCCAGCGTTGCTGATCAAAAACCAGCACATCATCGAAACCGCCAAGCAAGGCCGGCGACTGCGCGGCCCATGGCGGCGCTGCAGAGGTTTCGCTGGCGGTGTAGAGCAGCACGTTGCTGTGCGCGTGCGCCAGCGTCGGCGATTGGATGGTGACCAGGATATTGAGCATCAGGTTGCAGGTGGTGCGCGGTGGACGTGCGCGAAACGCCTGCAGGATTGCCTCGCGCCCATGCACCGGCGCATCGGGTGCGCTGGGGCGCGCGAACACGCCATCGAGCGTGAACAAGGCCGCGAGACCGTCGTGGTCATGCCGATCGTTGTAGAGCGCGAACCGCCGGATCAGCTGCTCGCAGGCAATGATGATCGATGTGTCGTCGTGCATGCAGCCTCCTTGCATGTTTCACACACCGCGCAGCGTTGATGGCGAGGCCACAGCCTCGATGCGAGTCCAGGCACGACACCGCTCACGCGGCCTGCAACCAGTCGCGCAACGCTGCAGTCACCGCGACCGGCGCCTCCAACGGCGCCATGTGCCCGCTGTCTTCGAACACCACCAAGCGGGCACCCGGTATCTGCCGCGCCATGTCCTGATGCCTCGCCAACGGGCTCCAGGCGTCCTGGCGTCCAACGCCCAGCAAGGTGGGACAGTGGATCTGCGCCAGCACCGGCGCGGCATCCGGACGCTCCAGCAAGGCAGTGACCTGGCCGGCGAAGCTCTGGGCGTTTTGCCGCCGCACCATCGCGACCAGGCGTTCCATGAGCCTGGCATCGGCAACGCGCGCCGAGTGCAGCATCGGCGGCAGCCAGGTCAGCGCAAGCGCCTGCATCCCCTGGGTCTGGGCCAGGTCCACCAGTGCCTGGCGCTCCTCGCGTTCGCCCTCGCGGCGCGGCGCGGTACCGGTGTCGAGCAAGGCCAGCTGGGTGACCCGCTCGGGCGCCTGGCGCATGATCTCCAATGCAACCCGCCCGCCCATCGAATGCCCGGCCAGTGCGAACCGCGGCGGCGCCAGGGTCAGCGCATGGGCGGCCATCTGCGCGATGCTGTCGAAACCGGCGAAATCCAGCACCTGCACGTCGGCCAGATCACCCAGCCCTTCGTGCTGCGATTGCCAGATGGTGGCGTCGCACAGCAAGCCACAGAGCAGCAGCACGGTGGGCTTGGGCGGGTGCGTATGCGAGGTCATGGATCGACTGTAGCTAGGCCGGCAGCATTCGTTGTAGGGAAGATGCTGCCTTCGCTATAAGCTTTGGGACATAGAACAACGCGACCGCACGTGCCCCACGCACAGCCCGGCAAACGCGGGCTTGGTTACGCGCTACCGGATGCGCGCTTCCATAACAGATCCACCAGCGGCGGAAGCCTGCCGGCCAGGCCAAGCACGGACCCGCGCAGCAGGGTCAGGTGCATGTCATCGTTGGAAAACACGCGGTTGATTGCATCGAAGCCGTAGGCGGCAACGGTGTTCTCGCTACGCCGGGTGCGCGCCCAGCGCTGCAGGCGGTGCGGCGCTGCCCAGTCGGCACGTTTGGCGAGGGCCGCGCGCACTGCATCGCGCAACGCAGCGACATCGCGCAGGCCCAGGTTGACACCCTGGCCGGCCAGAGGATGCACCACATGCGCGGCATCGCCCAGGGTCAGGACGCGGCCACTGACGTAGCGCTCCACCAGCTGCCGCTGCAGCGGGAATGCAGCGCGTGCAGAGACCACGCGCACCTCGCCCAGGCGCTTGCCGAAGGCCTGGGTGAGTTCGCGCGAAAACGCCAGCTCGTCCACTGCGAGCACGCGCTCGGCCTCGGCATCGGGCAGGGTCCACACGATCGAGCTGCGGCCATCGACAAACGGCAGCAATGCCAGCGGCCCGGTGGTCAGAAAGCGCTGCCAGGCCGTGGACTGGTGCGGCTGTTCGGTCTCGACGAAGGCGACCACGCCACGCTGCGCATAGGCATGCCGCGAGACCGGAAACCCGGTCAACTCGCGCAGCGTGGAGGATGCGCCGTCGGCGGCGATGGCAATCGCTGCCTCCAGCCGGCTGCCATCGTCCAGGCGCAGCCGTACGCTGCCGGCGTCCTGCTCCAGTTCGACCACCCGTGCCGGGCAGTGCACATCGATTCCCGCCGTGTGCACGGCGGTCCACAGGCGATCCACCAGCAGCGCGTGCTCGACGATCCAGCCCAGCTGTTCGCGTCCCAGCGTATCGGCATCAAACCCCAGCTCGCCACCACCGCCGGCATCCCATACCCGCATGCATCGATAGGGCTGCGCGCGCGCTGCGCGCACTGCGCTCCATACGCCAAGACTGTCCAGCAACGCGGCGTTATCGGCGGCGAACGCATAAACACGCAGATCGGGCTGCTCGGCCTGCCAACGTGCAGGCTCGCGCCCTTCCACCAGCGCCACGTTCAAGCCGGCGTCGGCCAGTGCCAGCGCGCAGGCCGCACCGACCACGCCGCCGCCGACGATCACCGCATCGCGTGCGGGGCGCCGGCTCATGCAATCCCCCTGCACAGCTGCGGCACGTCGCCGCGGAAGCCCATCGCACCGCCGACCAGCATCGATTGCAGCGGCGCGGCCTGCGAGGTCGCCAGCAACCCCAGGCTGCGCAGCGGCCGCAGCAACGGCGCTGGATTGCCGGTAATGCGCGCCAGACCACTGGAAAACGCGATGGTCTGTTCGCGGTCGACGCGACGGCGCGCCAGATACTCGGCCAGCAACCCACCGGCGCCGGCGTCGCTGCGATCGTGTTCGATCAACTCGGCCAGTGTCAGCGCATCGCGCAATCCGAGATTGAACCCCTGCGCGCCGATCGGATGCAGCGTCTGCGCTGCATTGCCCAGCACCACCACGCGCTCGGCGATCAGGTCGTTCGCCAGCACCTGCACCAATGGATACGCGCTGCGCTCGCCGCTGGCGACAAAGCGCCCGGCGCGCCACCCGGCCGCGCGCTGCAGCCGTGCCAGCCACCCGGCGTCATCGAGAGCGGCCACCGCCTCGGCGTCGGCACGCGCCACGCAATGGATGGCGCCGTAGTGGCGGTCGCCGCGCGGCAGCAGCGCGGTTGGCCCATGTTCGCCGAAGCGTTCCCAGGCAGTGCCGTCCGGCGGCCGTGAGGCGCGCACGCGCGCCACGAACAGGGTCTGCAGGAAATCCTGCGCGTCGCTACCGATGTGCAGCAGCTCGCGCACCGCGCTGTGGCTGCCGTCGGCGCCGACCACCAGCCTGGCCAGGACGCACTGTTCGCCATCGGCGGTTGCCAGGCGCACCGCGCGCATGCCGTCCTGTACCGGCTCCACACCGATGCAGCGCGCCGGGCGGTAGCGGCGTACGCCGGTCGTTTCGTCCAGACGTGCCTGCAAGGCGTCGCCGAAGTCGCGCGCCACCACCACCTGGCCGAAGCTGTCGCGCCCGTAGTCGGCGGCGTCCAGCCGCACGCGACCGAAATCGCCGGCACGGCTGACATGGATGCGTCGGATCGGGCCGGGCGGGCTACGCAGTTTGGCCATCACCCCCAGCACGCCGAGCGCGTTGACGGTGGCCGCGGCAAAGCTCAGGTTGCGTTGGTCGAACACCGCCGGCGGCGCGCCGGCCGGGGTGGCCTCCACCAGCCCGACATCCAGGCCAAGGCGGTCCAGTGCGATCGCCAGGCTGGAGCCGACCAGGCCGCCGCCAACGATCAGAACGTCATGTGGGTGTGTCATCCGGCCATGATAAGCCCTCGCCCGCGGCGCAGTGGCGCCACCGCCTGGGACATCTTGCCGCGCTTGCCTGCGCGTCTGTCGCCGCAGCGGGCGCCAGCCTTCCCGCGACTTGGCTCCGTGCCGCCAGACCGTGGCGCGGGCACGCCGGCTTCCACGCTACACTCCACGATCTGCACCCCGGCCCTTCTCGCACATGACGCCTCGCTCGCACGACACCTGGATCCTGAGCCTGCTGGCCGTGCTGATGGCGGCCACGCGGATCAATCACTTTGCCCTGGTGCCGGATGCGTCGTGGGCGGTGTTCTTCATCGGCGGATTCCATCTGGCCGCGCGCACCCGCCTGGCATTTCCACTGTTGATGGGGCTGGCGGTCGCGGTGGACTGGCTGGTGATCACCGGGCAGGGCATGAGCTTCTGGCAGCACTACTGCGTGTCGCCGGCGTACTGGTGCCTGATCCCGGCGTACTTCGCGCTATGGGCCGGCGGCGTCTGGCTGCGTCGGCACTATCACGGCGCACACTGGAGCGCGCTGGCCTGGCTGGTTCCTGCCCTGCTGATCGCCGTGGCGCTGTGCCAGCTGATCGCCCAGGGCAGCTTCTACTGGATCAGCGCCAGCGTGAGCGAGCCCACCGTGGCCGGCTGGCTCCAGAACTACACCGATTGGCTGGGGCCGTACCTGCGCAGCGCTGCGCTGTACGTGGCCGCGGCGGCGCTCGTCCAGGTCGTGGCAGAGCGGCTGGTTGCCCCGCCGCGCCAGACCCATGCCGGCTGACGTCATGGGCAACCGTCTTTCTCGTATCTATACCCGCACTGGCGACGACGGCAGCACCGGTCTGGGCGATGGCAGCCGTACCGGCAAGGACGCCTTGCGCGTCAATGCTTACGGCACCGTGGACGAAGCCAATTCGGCCATTGGCGTGCTGCTGGCGGCGCCCGGTGTCCCGGCTGCGATCGCCGAACTGCTGACCACCGTGCAGCACCAGTTGTTCGATCTGGGCGGTGAACTGTGCATTCCCGGGCATGCCGCGATCACGGCGGCCGACATCCAGGCCCTGGAGCAGCAGCTGGACCAGTTCAACGACAGCTTGCCGCCGCTGCAGGAATTCATCCTGCCGGCCGGTGGCGAGGCGGCCGCACGCTGCCATCTGGCCCGTACCATCGTGCGCCGGGCCGAGCGCGAAACCGTCGCCCTGTCGCGCCAGGACACCGTGCGCAGCGAGGCGATCGGTTACCTCAATCGCTTGTCCGACCTGCTGTTCGTGCTGGCGCGGGTATTGGCCCGTGTCGATGGCCAGCAGGAAGTGCTGTGGCGGCACGACCGCCGTCGCGCTTGAGCGTGTGCCCGGCGCCGCGGACAGGCTAGAGTTGCCCCATGCTGGTCTTTACCCACCCCGCCTGCCTCGGCCACGACGCCGGCCCTGAGCACCCCGAGAGTCCTGCCCGCCTGGAAGCGGTGGTCGATGCGTTGCGCGCCGCCTTCCCCGACCTGGACTGGCGCGAGGCGCCGCTGGCCAAGCTCGGCGACCTGTGCCGCGTGCACGAGCGCGAGCAGGTCGATGCCGTCCTGGAAACGGCCTTCACCGGCTATCGCCAGCTGGACGTGGACACGCGGATGGTGCCGGCCTCGCGCGCGGCCGCCCTGCGCGCGGCCGGCGCTGGCATCGCGGCGGTGGATGCGGTGATGCAGGACCTCAGCCGCACCGCCTTCTGCGCGGTCCGCCCACCGGGTCACCACGCTACCGCGCAGGTGTCGATGGGCTTTTGCCTGTTCAACAACATCGCCGTGGCTGCGGCCCACGCCCGCGACCGGCATGGCCTGGAACGCATCACCATCGTCGATTTCGACGTGCACCACGGCAACGGCACCCAGGCGATCTTCGAACGCGACCCCGCCGTGCAGTACCTCAGCACCCACCAGTCCGGGCTATACCCCCATTCGGGCAGCGTCCACGAACGTGGCGTCGGCAATGTCCACAATCTGCTGCTGCCGCCGGGTAGCGACGGGTTGCGCTTCCGCAATGTCTGGGAAGACGAGATGCTGCCGCTGATCGATGCGTTCCGTCCGCAACTGATCCTGATCTCGGCCGGCTTCGATGCCCATCTGCGCGACCCGCTGGCCGACCTGATGCTGGACGACGATGACTTTGGCTGGCTGACCGCCGCCCTGCGCACCCTGGCCGACCGGCATGCGCGCGGGCGCGTGGTGTCCATGCTGGAAGGCGGCTACGACCTGCAGGCATTGCGCGAAAGCAGCTTGGCCCACGTCGCCGCGCTGCGCTGACCGCCGGCGGCGCGGCAGACGCCCTTGCCGGCGATGAACCTCGCCCGCTCCACGCCGGTGCTCTTCATTGCCCCTATGCGGGGTATACGGCAAGCTAGGCGCCATTTTATTGGTTGAACCACGCGTGCGCCGAGCTCTCCGCCTGCTGCCCCTGCCCTTGGGCATCGCCATCTGCCTCCCGGCCATGGCTGCCGACAAGCCGTTGAACTGGGGATTGTGCCCGGCTGTGGACCCGCTGCCCGGCTTCGACGGCGCTCCTGCCGCCGACCCCAAAACCGCCGAGATGCGCCAGCAGCTGCCGACCGACATCGAAGGCGACCAGCTGTCCGGCACCAGCACCACCCCGCAGTACCAGGGCAATGTCGCGCTCAAGCGCGGCGACCAGTTCCTGGGCGCAGACAGCCTGCGCATGGACACCGAAACCGGCAACTACATCGCCGAAGGCAACGTCCGCTACCAGGACACCTCCTTCCGCATGGTCGCCGATCGCGCCGAGGGCAATCAGGACACCGACAGCCACAAGGTCACCAACATCCAGTACCAGCTGGTGGACCGGCGCGGCAACGGCGGGGCCGAATCGGTGGACCTGCAGGGCCAGGTCGGCCAGATGCATCGCTCGACCTATACCACCTGCGATCCCTCGCAGCCGATCTGGCGCGTGCGTGCGCCGGAAATCGACGTCGACAACGAAGAGGGCTTCGGCACTGCACGCAATGCGGTGCTGCAGATCGGCAAGGTGCCGGTGCTGTACTTCCCGTGGTTCAAGTTCCCCATCGACGACCGCCGCCAGACCGGCTTGCTGTTTCCGCAATTCGGCCTGTCCGGCCGTAACGGCTTCGATTACCTGCAGCCGATCTACCTGAATCTGGCGCCGAACTACGATGCCACCCTGCTGCCGCGCTACATGAGCAAGCGCGGTTTCATGTTCGGCACCGAGTTCCGCTATCTGTACGACGGCGGTCGTGGCGAGATCACTGGCAACTACCTGCCCAACGATAAATTGCGCGACAAGGACCGTGGCAGCGTTTTCTATAGTGGCTACCACAACGTCAACAGTCACTGGCAGGCGCGCAGCAGCATTTCGTGGGTCAGCGACACCCGCTATGTGGAAGACTTCACCAGCCGCCTGAACGGCATGGGCTCGGCGTCCAGTCTGCAAAGCACCATTGGTATCTATGGCACCGGCGAGACCTGGACTGCCGGCCTGATGGCCGACCGCTGGCAGCTGACCGACTACACCCTGGACGAACGGGCCCTGCCGTACAACCGGCAGCCGCGTGCGTACTTCACCTGGGAAAAGCCGTTCGGCCTGTTCGAGGCGGGCGTGTATGCCGAGGCCGTGCGGTTTACGCATGACGACTCGTATCAAGTCAATTTCATCCCGAACAACGACGGCAACAACGATAACAACGGTGACGAATACGTCCGCACCAATATCCGCAACCAGGATTATGGCAGCGGCTCGCGCCTGGACGTCAAACCCTATCTCTCGATGCCATTGTCGGGCGCGGCCTGGTTTATAACGCCCACCGTGGCATGGCGCTACACCGCCTACCAGCTGGATTCGACCATCGCCAATACCGCACCGCTGACCGGCGACCGAACACCCACGCGCAGCCTGCCGATCGCCTCGCTGGATGCCGGCCTGTATTTCGATCGCGAAACCTCGGTATTTGGGACCAACTATCTCAATACGCTGGAACCGCGCATGTACTACCTGTACGTGCCGTATCGGGACCAGGATGACCTGCCGGTGTTCGACACCCGTCCGTTCACCTTCAGCTACGGACAATTGTTCCGGGACAGCCGTTACACCGGTGCCGACCGTCAGAACGACGCCAATCAGCTGACCTTGGCCGTTACCTCGCGCTGGCTTCGCCAGGAGGATGGGCGCGAAAAGTTGTCGCTGAGCGCAGGCCAGATCCTGTACTTCAACGATTCGCTGGTCACAATCAACAGCTCCACCGCCAACAGCGAGCAGCCTATCGAACAGGGCAAGTCCGCCTGGGTGGCCGACGCGAACTACATGATCAACGACCGTTGGTCGATGGGCGCCACCTACCAGTGGAACCCGAACTCGCGCAAGGAAGATCTGGCCAGCCTGCGTACACGCTACCTGCTGGGCAACGACGGCATCATCAATCTGGCCTACCGCTATCGTCGCGATCTGATCAGTAACAACGACCAGCTCAAGCAGGCCGACTTCTCTTTCCTGTACCCGATCAACCCCACCTGGAGTGCGGTCGGCCGTTACTACTACTCGCTGCTGGATCGCAAACCGCTGGAAATCATCGGCGGCGTGCAATGGGACAGCTGCTGCCTGGCTGTGCGCGCGCTGGTGCGCCGGTTCGTCCGCAACCGCGATGGCGAGATGGACAACTCCATCCAGTTCGAGTTCGTGCTGAAGGGCTTGAGCTCGTTTGGCCAGAACACGGACCGCACGTTGCGCCGTGCTATTCTCGGCTATTACCGTGACGACCTGTACCTGGTCCCGCCCAGCAACACCACGACCAATCCGGACGATTACGATCCGAACCTGATTCCATGACCAAGCCTTTCTCCGTTGTTCTTGCCTCGTTGCTGGTGATCACCAGCACGGTCTCGCCGCTGGCATCGGCGCAGCAATCCCAGCCGCTGGATCGTATCGCCGCTATCGTGGACGAGGACGTGGTGCTGCAGAGCGAGCTCGATCGCGCTGTGCGCAACGTCAAGTCGCAGTACGCCGGTCGCGAAAACCAGCTGCCGCCGGACGATGTCCTGCAGCGGCAGGTGCTCGAGCGCCTGGTCCTGGTCAAATTGCAGGTCGGCCGTGCCGACAGCAGCGGTATCCGCGTCAGCGACGAGGAGCTCAACCGCGCCATCGCCAGCATTGCCCAGCAGAACGGCACCAGCGTGGATGGTCTGCGTCAGAAGCTGGCCGCCGACGGCATGGCCTACGGCGATTTCCGCGCCTCGGTGCGCGATGAAATCATCGTCCAGCGCCTGCGTCAGAGCTTTGCGCAGAGTCGTATCAGCGTGAGCGAAGGGGAAGTGGATACCGCGCTGGCCCAGCAGGCCACCACCGGTAGCCAGTATCATCTGGCGCATATCCTGGTGGGCCTGCCGGAAGGTGCAACCGCCGACCAGATCGCCACCGGCCAGAAGAAGGTCGACGGGATCAAGGCCTTGATCGACAAGGGCGAGCTGGATTTCTCGGCCGCGGCGGTGCGTTATTCGGACAGCCCCAATGCATTGGAAGGCGGCGACCTGGGCTGGCGCAGCCTGGACGAAATTCCCAATGCCTTCGCCCAGCTGATCCGCGACATGCAGCCCGGCCAGGTTGCAGGCCCGCTGCGTGGCCCCAGCGGTTTCCAGTTGCTCAAGCTGGTGGAAATGCGCGACGCCAATGCCGGCGGCGAAAAGAAGATGGTCACCGAGTACAACGCCCGGCACATCCTGATCCGCATTGGCGACAACCAGACCGAAGCCCAGGCCAAGGCCAAGATCGACACGCTGCGCGCGCGCATCGTCGGCGGCGCCGATTTCCAGGCAACCGCCAAGGAAGCGTCCGAAGACACCAATAGCCGTGGGCAGGGTGGCGATCTGGGCTGGTTCCCGGCCGACGCCTTCGGCCCTGATTTCGGCAAGCAGGTCGAGAGCCTGGCCGACGGCGGGGTGTCCGAGCCGTTCCGCACCCAGGCTGGCTGGCATATCGTGCAGCGCGTCGGCAGCCGCCAGACCGACGTCAGTGCCGAGAACCAGCGTGCCCAGATCCGTGAAACGATCGGCCGCCGCAAGCTGGAAGAGGAATACAACCGCTACCTGCAGGAACTGCGCGGCGAAGCCTATGTGAGCTACCGCACCGGCGATCGTGCCGACGGCAATGCCACCGCCGAACCGAGCAAGCCTGCAGAGCCCGCTGCACCGACCCCGCCGCCGGCACAGCCGGCGCGCTAAGGTCATGCGGGTCCCGTCGCTCGCGCTGGTGCCGGGCGAGCCGGCCGGGATCGGGCCCGAGCTGTGCGTCCGGCTTGCCCAACGGCCGCGCTCGGACGCAGATCTGATCGCCTATGCCGATCCGGATACCTTGCACAGCGCCGCGCAGGCGCTGTCGTTGTCTGTGCGGCTGCTCGATCCCGACCAGCCCGCACGGGCACCCGGCGACCTGCCGCTGTTCCCGGTTCGCCAGGCCAACCCGACCCGCTTCGGCACCCCTGACCCGGCCAATGCCGCGGCGGTGATCGCCGGCCTGCGCACCGCTGCCGGCGACTGCCTGGCCGGCCGTCTGCAGGGCATCGTGACCGGACCGGTGCACAAGGCGGTCATCAACGCCGGCGGCATCGCCTACACCGGCACCACCGAGTTGCTGGCCGAGCAGGCTGGCTGCCCGGTGGTGATGATGCTGGCCAACCACATCGTGCGCGTCGCCCTGGTCACCACCCATCTGCCGTTGCGCGCGGTGGCCGATGCGCTTACCGCCCCAGCGCTGGCGCAGTGCCTGCGCATCACCCACGCCGCGCTCCAGCGCGACTTCGGCCTGCCTGCGCCACGTATCGCCGTGCTCGGGCTCAACCCGCATGCGGGCGAGGACGGCCATCTGGGTCGCGAGGAACTGGACGTCATCATTCCGCTGCTGGAGCAGTTACGCGGCGAAGGCATTCAGCTGATTGGCCCGTTGCCGGCAGATACCGCGTTCCTGCCGCAGAAACTGAGCGGCTTCGATGCGGTGGTGGCGATGTACCACGATCAGGGCCTGCCGGTGCTCAAGTACAGCGGCTTCGAACAGGCGGTCAACATCACCCTGGGCTTGCCCTACCCCCGCGTGGCAGTGGACCATGGCACCGCGCTGGAACTGGCTGGGCGCGGCATTGCCGACCCGTCCAGCCTGATGGCGGCAACCGCGCTGTGCGCACGGCTGGCGGCGCGCGGCTGAGCGAGCCGCGCGGCGCGACGCCACAGCGGTGGCGCGCGGCCTGACCAGCCCTTCGCCGCACGCCGCACAGCTGGCACCGGCACCGCGTGCGGCCGCCGGCTCCGTTAAACTGCGCGGATGAATTCTTCCTTCAGCGCACCGGCCAAGAAGTCGCTCGGCCAGCACTTTCTTGCCGACCGGTATTACATCGACCGGATCGTCCAGGCGGTGGACCCGCGCGCCGGCCAGCACCTGGTCGAAATCGGCCCCGGCCAGGGTGCCATCACCTTCCCGCTGCTGCGCAGGCACGGCGCATTGACCGTGATCGAGTTCGATCGCGATCTGATCGCCCCGTTGACCGAGACCGCCGCGCCGATTGGCGAACTGAGCATCATCCACCGCGACGTGCTCAGCGTGGACTTCACCGCGCTGGCCAATGGCCGCCCGATCCGCCTGGTCGGCAACCTGCCCTACAACATTTCCTCGCCGATCCTGTTCCATGCGCTGGACCATGCCAGCGCCGTGGCCGACATGCACTTCATGCTGCAAAAGGAAGTGGTCGACCGCATGGCCGCCGGCCCGGGCAGCAAGGTGTATGGCCGGCTCAGCGTGATGTTGCAGGCCTACTGCGAGGTCACCGCGCTGTTCGTGGTGCCGCCGGGCGCGTTCCGGCCGCCCCCCAAGGTGGACTCGGCCGTGGTGCGGCTGGTGCCGCGCGACCCGGCCACGGTGACGATCAACGACCGCCGCCGCTTTGCCGATGTGGTGCGCGCCGGTTTCGGGCAGCGTCGCAAGACCTTGCGCAATGCCTTGTCCACCGTCTGCGAACCCGCGCATTTTGACGCCGCAGGCGTGCGTCCGGACGCCCGCGCCGAACAACTCGAGGTGGCCGATTTCATCCGGCTGGCCAATGTCCAGCTGGCTTGAGCGCCGCTCCCACACCGGTTTATCTAGAATTTTCGCATGTACGATGATCCACGCTATCGGGTCGAGGTCGAGGTGTCGCCACGCTTCCTTGCCCAGCAATCGACCCCGGAAGAAGGCCGCTATGCCTTCGCCTACAGCATCCGCATCCACAACGCCGGTGCCGTGCCTGCGCGCCTGATCGCCCGCCACTGGACCATCACCGACGCCAACGGCCGCACCGAGCAGGTCGATGGCGAAGGCGTGGTCGGCGAGCAGCCCTGGCTACGCCCGGGCGAAGCGTTTCTTTACACCTCCGGCGTGCTGCTGGAGACCGAGCAGGGCCAGATGCAAGGCCACTACGACATGGTGGCCGACGATGGCACCGAATTCACCGCCCCGATCGCCGCCTTCGTGCTGAGCGTACCCAGGACGCTGCACTGATGACTGCTGGACTGATGGAGCGCACGCGATGAGCGTCTGGGCAATTGGCGACCTGCAAGGATGCTACGACATTACCCAGCGATTGCTGGAAAAGATCAATTTCGACCCGGTACAGGACACGCTGTGGTTCTGCGGCGACCTGGTCAACCGCGGCGGGCAATCGCTGGAAACGCTGCGGCTGGTGCATTCGCTGCGCGCGCACAGCGTGGTGGTGCTGGGCAACCATGACCTGTCGCTGCTGGCGATCGGCGCGCGCTCGGAAGAGGAGCAGCGCAAGGTCAATGCGGACCTGCAGCGCATCGTGCTGGCCGAGGACCGCGACGTGCTGCTGGACTGGCTGCGCATGCAGAAACTGGCACACGTGGACCGCACGCTGGGCTGGATGATGATCCATGCCGGGCTGGCACCGAAGTGGACCACGCAGATGGCCGAGAAGCACGCGCGCGAAGTCGAGCAGCAATTGCAGGGCGGCGGCTACCGCAAGCTGCTGCGCAATATGTACGGCGACCAGCCCGGCTGGTCGCCGTGCCTGAGCGGCTACGAACGCAGTCGCGCCATCATCAATCTGTTCACACGCATGCGCTATTGCACTCCGCGCGGGCGGATCGCCACCGAAGACAAGGGCACGCCGGGCACGCAGGCACAGGGGCTGTACCCATGGTTCGAAGTCCCGGGCCGGGTCGAGCGCGATCTGAAGATCGTCTGCGGCCACTGGTCGGCGCTGGGACTGACGATTACCCAGGGCGTGCATGCCATCGATACCGGCGCGGTCTGGGGCGGCAAGCTCACTGCGCTGCAGCTGGACACCGACGAACTGCGTGTGGTGCAGGTCCCGGGACGTGCAGTCACCGCCCCGGCCACAGCGGCCGCGCACGCCCCCCGACGTCCGCGCGAAGGCCAGGGCCGCCAACGCGGCCGCGGCCGAGGACGTGGCGGAAACGGCGGTGGCGGTGCAGCTGTCGGCGGTGGCGCCAATGGCAAGGGCGGCGCCGCGCCCACTGCCGGTGAGCCCGGCGCCGCTACGGCAGGCCCAACCGGCCCGGCAGCCGAGTAAGCGCGACTCACAAGCGACTGCGCCGCCGCCAGGCAGGCACGCACGGCGCTCGGAAGCGGCATGGGCCACTCTTGCGTTCCGGTTCCGATCGCGCCGTCCACATCCAACTGGCCACTGCCCGCTACGGGCTGTCAGCCGCTTCAAGCCGGCAGCGTGGCGGCGCCGATCAGGCCAGCGCCGACTCCGCGCGCTGCGCCTCCAGCGCGCGTACGCGCGGCAGCACTTCGCGTCCGAAATATTCCACCTCTTCGATAAAGTGCAGGAAGCCGCACAGCACCAGATCCACGCCCACGTCCTGCAGGGCGAGGATGCGTTCGGCGATCTGCTGCGGCGTGCCGATCAGGTTGGTGCGGAAACCGTCGTTGTATTGCACCAGGTCCTCGAAGGTGGAAGTGGCCCAATTGCCCTCGCCCTCCGGCGACGCGTGGCCGGCCTGCCGCGCGGCATCGGCGAACGCCTTGACCGCGTCGACATGCGCATGCGCGATGATTTCCTGCAGCACCGCCTGGGCCTCCTGCTCGGTCTCTCGCGCGATCACGAAGGCGTTGACGCCCACGCGAACGGTATGCCCATTGGCGGCCGCCTTGGTCTGCAGGTCCTGAATCTGCACGCGTAACTGCTCGGGCGTGTTGCCATTGGTGAAATACCAGTCCGACACGCTGGCCGCGTTGTCGCGCGCCGCGCGCGAACTGCCTCCTTGAAATATCTCAGGATGCGGCTTCTGCAGCGGCTTGGGGCTGAGGGTGTAGTTGTTGAAACGGTAGAAATCGCCATGGAAGCTGAAAGCGTCCTGGGTCCAGATCCCCTTCAGTACCTGGATGAATTCCCGGGAGCGCCGATAGCGTTCGTCGTGTTCCAGCCACGGCTCGCCGATGGCAACGAACTCGCCCTTGAACCAGCCGCTGACCACATTGATCGCGATGCGCCCGTTGCTGATGTGGTCGATGGTGGCGATCTGCTTGGCCACCACCGCCGGTGTCCAGGGACCGGGCAGGATGGCCGCCAATACCTTCAGGCGTGAGGTGGCATGCAGCAAGGCCTGACTGAATGACACCGACTCATGCTGATGTTCGGCGCCATAGCCGGCGGTAAAACGGATCTGGGTCAGCGCGTAATCGAAGCCGGCGTGCTCGGCGGCCTGCGCAAGCCGCACGTTGTACTCCAGGCTCCAGTCGGTGCGCTGCTCGATCGTGCTGACAACCAGCCCGCCGCTGACGTTGGGAACCCAGTAGGCAAAGGTCAGCGGCACGGCATTGGACGAATGGCTCATTGGAAACTCCTGCAAGGATCAGGGATGGACCTCAGGAAAGACGGTGCTGCCCGGCAAGCTGCTTGCGACCGATCTCCTTCACGATTGTCATGCGCGTATTGCGCAGTGCGACTGCAGTGCACGCATGCGCGTCACCGCATCGCAGACAACGCACATCGCGTGCCATGCTTATCCCCGCGCGATATATCCAGATTCCCATTCTGCGCTCCATACCCCGCCGGCGACGATTGCGTGCCTTGGGAGAACCGCGATTGCGCCGCGACTGATCCAACGCAGCGCGGCGACGCAATCTATGGCGCCACGCAAACGCAGTGCATCTGCGCGATAGCACGCTGATATCGGCGATCTGCGCACGGCCGTGCGTGTTGATTCGAACGGGCACCCAATCTTGAAAGTCTCACCATCGATGCCGCGCGCACGGCCACACCACGAGCACCAACATGTATTGAACGAACAACCGCACTCGCGTGATTCGCAATGCACACCGTCCCAACTGAACATACCGCTCCAGAAAAACGCACAATCTGTTGATCCATTGCTTCCCTGCAAACAGTTCTGCCGCGCTTATCTCTGCGCGCTCTATGCTCATGCCCGCCACACCATGAGACTCGCGAAGAAAACCACTTGAAACCGGCTGTTTTCTGCAATTTCATTAGCTCATTCTCAAATCTGCTGAGCGCATGTCATTCCCGATGGTGCTTTGCCATTGCACTGCATCGCGCCATGCAGTCAGATGCAATTCCCCGTGACTGACACGTCGACGCGCGTTGCTTCCGCGTTTTATGTCGCTGCAGCAACAGCAAGCATGTCTGGATGGCACGACGTTTGCATGACAGCTCGACACGCCCCTACAGGAATCTCGCATGCGCACTCCGTTGAATGTCGTTGCCGTCTCCGGCAGCACCTCGCGCCCTTCGCGCAGCCTGGCCCTGGCCGAGGCCACCCTGGCCGAGCTGGCACAGCACCTGGCCATCAGGCCCAGCATCCTCCAGCTCGGCGAGATCGCGCGGCCGCTGGGCGCAGCGCAATGGCGCAGCGACGTCGACGCAACCACAGAACAGGCCTTGCGCCAGATCGAAACGGCACACCTGCTACTGGTCGTCGCACCGGTGTATCGCGGTTCGTATCCAGGCTTGCTCAAGCATCTGTTCGATCTGATCGACATGCACGCATTGATCGATACGCCGGTGCTGCTGGCCGCCACCGGCGGCAGCGAACGGCACGCGCTGGTGATCGATCACCAGCTGCGGCCGTTGTTCGCATTTTTCCAGGCACTGACATTGCCGATCGGCATCTATGCCAGCGAAAGCGATTTCCACGATGACCAGGTGGCCGCTCCGGCGCTGCGCCAGCGCATCGTGCTGGCCGCCGAACGCGCTGCCGGTGTGTTGGGCGTGCGCCCCGATGCGCGGCTGCGTATTGCCTGATCCGGTTCGCCGGCGCGAGCCCGGCAGTCCACCTCAAGGAGATCGCGATGGAGATGTTCTGGTTCATTCCCACCCACGGCGATAGCCGCTATCTGGGTACCAGCGAGGGCGCGCGCCAGGTCAGTGCCGACTACGTGACCCAGGTGGCCGTAGCGGCGGACACGCTGGGCTATGAAGGGGTGCTGATTCCCACCGGGCGCTCCTGCGAAGACCCGTGGGTGATCGCGTCCAGCCTGATCAATGCCACGCGCCAACTGAAGTTTCTGGTGGCGCTGCGCCCCGGGCTGATGGCGCCCGCACTGGCCGCGCGCATGGCGGCCAGCTTCGACCGGCTCTCCGGCGGGCGCCTGCTGGTCAATCTGGTCACCGGCGGCGACCGCGGTGAGCTGGAAGGCGATGGCGTGTTTCTCGATCACGCCGACCGTTACGACGCCTCGGCCGAATTCATCCGGATCTGGCGCGAGATCATCCGCCACAGCCACGACAGCCAGAGCTACGACTTCGATGGCAAGCATCTGCAGGTGAAGGCGGCGCAACTGCTGTATCCCACCGTGCAACGGCCGTATCCACCCGTGTGGTTTGGCGGCTCGTCCGATGCGGCGCACGATCTGGCCGCCGAACAGGTGGACACCTACCTCACCTGGGGCGAGCCGCCGGCCGCGGTGGCGCAGAAGATCGCCACCGTCCGCAGCAAGGCTGCGGCACTCGGGCGCACCTTGCGCTTCGGCATCCGCCTGCATGTCATCGTGCGCGAAACCGACACGCAGGCCTGGGCCGCGGCCGATGCGCTGATCCGCCATCTCGACGACGACACCGTGGAGCGCGCACAGCGCGCCTTCGCGCGCATGGACTCGGTCGGCCAGCGGCGCATGGCAGCCTTGCATGGGCGTGGCCAGGGCCGCACGCGCGCCGATCTGGAGGTCAGCCCCAACCTGTGGGCCGGGGTCGGCCTGGTCCGCGGCGGGGCCGGCACCGCCCTGGTCGGCAGTCCGCAGACAGTGGTGCAGCGGATCGAGGAATACGCCGCGCTCGGCATCGACACCTTCATCTTCTCCGGCTATCCGCATCTGGAAGAGGCCTATCGCTTTGCCGAACTGGTCTTCCCACTGCTGCCACGTGCGCGCCGGCAGCAATTGCCCGGGCAACCGCTGAGCGGCCCCTTCGGCGAAGTCATCGCCAACACCATCGTGCCACGCGCCTCGGCGCGCTGAGAGGAGCCCCCATGAAACGACGCAACCTGCTCAAACTCGGAACGCTGGCCGGAGTCGCGCTCGGTGCCCCGCCGCTGTTGTCCAGCGCGGCGGATACACCGCGCAGGATTGCCGTCCCCGAACGCCTGCGCATGGATTACGCCTACTACTCGCCCACCTCGCTGGTGCTCAAGCGCTTCGGCTGGCTGGAAGCAGCGCTCAAGCCGCAGGGCACCGAGGTCACCTGGGTGTTATCGGCCGGCAGCAATCGCGCACTGGAGTATCTGGCCGGCAACAGCATCGATTTCGGCAGCACCGCCGGCCTGGCCGCGCTGCTGGGGCGCGCCAACGGCAATCCGGTCAAGGCGGTCTATGTGTCCTCGCACCCGGAATGGGTCGCCCTGGTCGTCGGCAAGCAATCGAAGATCCAGCGCGTGGCCGAACTCAAGGGCAAGCGGGTGGCCGCCACCAAGGGTACCGATGCGTACCTGTTCCTGCTGCGTGCGCTGCGCGAAGTCGGCTTGCACCGGGACGATGTCGACATCGTCCATCTGCAGCATCCGGATGGGCGTATTGCACTGGAGCGCGGCAATGTCGATGCCTGGGCCGGACTGGACCCGCATATGGCCGCCAGCCAGCTCGAGGCCGGCTCGCGGCTGCTCTATCGCAACGTCGCCTTCAATTCGTACGGCTTCTTGAATACCAGCGAAAAATTCGCTGCCGCCTACCCCGAGCAGATTCCACTGGTGCTGCAGGCCTATGAAAAGGCGCGTCGTTGGGCAATCACGCATCCGGACGCCTTGGCCAGCCTGATCGCCGAGCAGGCACGTCTTTCGGTGCCGGTGGCGCAACTGCAGTTGCAGCGCACCGATCTCAGCCGGCCGTTGATCGGCGCCGAGCAACTGGCGGCCTTGCGCAGCGCCGCGCCGGTCTTGCTCGAAGAAGGCCTGGTGCGACCGGGAACCGACCTGCCCCAGGTACTGGGCGCATTGATCGATCCACGCTATGCCACGCGCGCACGCGTGGCGCAGGGATGACCGCCACGATGAATCAGATCTCGCTTCGCCTGTCGCGCGCCCTGCCATCCTCCATGCGCCTGCGGCGGCGCTGGCGGCTGCCTGCCGGCAGCCTGGGCCTGGTGCTGCCGGTCGGCTTCTTCGCAGCATTGGAAGTGTGCTCGGCGTTGGGGTGGACGCCACGCTACTTGCTGCCGCCTCCCAGCCAGATCCTGACCACGCTGGCAGACGAAGCCGGCCGGGGACTGGCCGGCCATCTGGGCGCCAGCGTGCTGCGGGTGCTGGTGGGCTTTGCGCTGAGTGTCGGTCTGGGACTGGCGATCGGCATCGGCGTCGGCTTGAATCGCTGGCTGGAGCGCTTGCTGGATCCCAGCTTCCAGGCGCTGCGCGCGGTGCCCAGCCTGGCCTGGGTGCCGTTGTTGTTGCTATGGATGGGCATCGATGAAGCGCCGAAGATCACCTTGATCGCGATCGGTGCGTTCTTCCCGATGTATCTGGGCGTGGCCAATGGCCTGCGCCAGGTCGACCGCACGCTGATCGAGCTGGGCGAGACCTATGGCCTGTCCCGGGTGCGCATGGTGCAACGGATCCTGCTGCCGGCCGCGCTGCCATCCATCTTCACCGGGCTGCGTACCAGCCTGAGCCTGGCCTGGATGTTTCTGGTGGCCGCCGAACTGATCGCAGCCACGCGCGGGCTGGGTTATCTGCTGAGCGACGGGCGCGAGACCTCGCGGCCGGACATCGTCATTGCCGCCATCGTGTTGCTGGCCCTGCTCGGCAAGCTCAGCGACAGCGTGCTCAAGGCACTGGAAACCCGCACGCTGCACTGGCGCGACAACCTGCAGAACCGCCGCGCCCACCCACACGCGGCGCACGCGGCATGAGTGCCGGCCTGCAGATCCGGGTGGCGAACAAACGCTTCGGTGCACGCAGCGTGTTGCAGGACATCGAGCTGCGCGTGGCACCGGGCGAAATCCTGAGCCTGATCGGACCCAGCGGTTGCGGCAAGAGCACCTTGTTACGCATCGTCGCCGGCCTGGAGCGCGACTACGGCGGCGAGGTAGTGCTGGACGGCAGCCGCGTGCAGGGGGTCGACCGCCGTATCGGCTTCATCTTCCAGGAGCCGCGCCTGCTGCCCTGGCTGGACGTGGCGGCCAATGTCGCCTTCGCCGACGACACTGGCGTTTCGCCGGCGGCAGCGCGGCAATCGCCGCGCGTGCAGCAGTTGCTGGCCGAGGTCGGCCTGCTCGACCACGCGCAGGCGCTGCCCAAGCAACTCTCCGGCGGCCAGGCGCAGCGGGTGGCCCTGGCGCGGGGCTTGTACCGGCAACCGCAGGTGCTGTTGCTGGACGAACCCTTCAGCGCGGTGGATGCCTTCACCCGCATCCGGCTGCAGGAGCTGCTGCTGCGCCTGGCCGGCGAGCACGGCTTCACCGTGCTGCTGGTGACGCACGATATCGAGGAAGCGGTGTACCTGAGCGACCGCGTCCTCGTGATCGGCGGCCAGCCCGGTTCCATCGTGCATGCGCAGGCGCTGGACACGCCGCGGCCACGCGATCGCAACGCGCATGAGGCGGCGCTGCGTGAGGCGCGCCAGGAGCTGCTGGCCGCGCTGCACGACATCCATGCAGTGTAGGCATGGGCAGTTGCATGCAGACACACAGCACTGCCAACCGGCATGCACCTGCGGCGCCTGTCCCCGCCGTGCATCGATCATCTCCCTGCGACCCGAACGAGGCTATCGCGCATGACCAGCCAGCAACTGCAACCCACCGTGTTGAACCCGCTGCACACGGCCCGGCGTCTGGCCAGCGACTTCGCTGCCACGGCGATCGAACGCGATGCGCGTGGCGGCACCCCAAAGGCAGAACGCGATGCATTGCGTGCCAGCGGCCTGCTGGGCTTGAGCATCCCGGTGCAGTACGGCGGTCTTGGCGCCAGCTGGAGCGAGGTGCTGACCATCGTGCGCGAATTCGCCAGGGCCGACAGTTCGATCGCGCACGTCTTCGGCTTCCATCACCTGATGCTGGCCACGGTGCGGCTGTTCGGCCAGCCGGCGCAATGGCAGCCCTGGCTGGAGCAGACCGCGCGCAAGCAGTGGTTCTGGGGCAATGCGCTCAATCCCCTGGATACGCGCACCATCGCCGTGCACTACGAGGGCTGGCGCGAATTTTCCGGCAAGAAGAGTTTTTGTTCCGGCGCTCTCGACTCGCAGATGCTGATCGCCTCCGCACTGGACGAACGCAGCGGCAAGCTGTTGATCGGCGCAGTCCCCACCGCACGCAGCGGCATCACGCTCGGCCACGATTGGGACAACATCGGCCAACGCCAGACCGACAGCGGCAGCACCACCTTCGAGCGCGTACGGGTAGAAGAAAACGAGCTGCTGCTGGATCCAGGCCCGCTGAGCACGCCATTGGCGTGCCTGCGTCCGCTGCTTGCGCAACTGCTGTTTGCGCATGTCTTCCTCGGCATTGCCGAAGGCGCATTCGAAGAGGCGCGCAGCTACACCTCGACCGAAACGCGGCCCTGGCATCGGTCCGGAGTCGAGCGGGCCAGCGACGATCCCTACATCCTGGCCCATTACGGCGAGTTCTGGCTGGGGCTGGAAAGCGCGCGCCTGCTGGCCGGGCGCGCCGCCGATCTGCTCGACGCCGCCTGGCGCAAGGAACACGCGCTCACCGGCGACGAACGCGCGCAGGTGGCCCTGGCAATCGCCGCCGCCAAGGTCGCCACCACGCGTGTGGGGCTGGATGTCAGCAGCAAACTGTTCGATGTCACCGGCGCGCGCGCCACCCATGCAGCGCTGCGTCTGGACCGTTACTGGCGCAATCTGCGTACCCACACCCTGCACGATCCGGTCGACTACAAGGTGCGCGAACTCGGCGAATGGGCGCTACGGCGGCAGCCTCCCACGCCCAGCTTCTACTCATGAATCGCCGTGGCGGCGTTGGCACCACAGCGAGTTCGCCCGCGCATCTCGGTGCTGCGTTGCTCCCTCTTCTCCCACTTCGCATCCGGCCCATGTCCGATTTTCGCCTGTTGACCCTGCCTTCGGTGCCACAACGCGTCGCTGCCGGCAACGGCAGGACCGCCGCTGCGCACGTGTTCGAAGACCCGGCATCGCAGGCGTTGCTGACGCACCTGGAACGCGTGGCGCCCAGCGAAGCCAGCGTGCTGATCATTGGCGAGTCCGGCACCGGCAAGGAGTTGGTGGCACGCCATCTCCATACCCTCAGCGCGCGTGCGCAGCATCCGTTCGTGGCCGTCAATTGCGGGGCCTTCAGCGAATCGCTGGTGGACGCGGAATTGTTCGGGCATGAGAAAGGCGCATTCACCGGCGCGCTCAGCGCCAAGGCCGGCTGGTTCGAGGAAGCCAATGGCGGCACCCTGTTTCTCGACGAGATCGGCGATCTGCCGATGCCGATCCAGGTCAAGCTGTTGCGCGTGTTGCAGGAGCGCGAAGTGGTGCGCCTGGGCTCGCGCCGCAGTGTTCCGATCGATGTCAGGGTGCTGGCTGCAACCAACGTGCCGCTGGACCAGGCCATCGGCCAGGGGCAGTTCCGCCAGGACCTGTTCTACCGGCTCAACGTAGTGGGCGTGGAACTCAAGCCGCTGCGCGAACGGCCCGGCGACATTCCGCCGTTGATCCGCCATTTCGTGCAGATCTACAGCCAGCGCCTGGGCCATGGCCAGGTGACGATCAGCCCGGAGGCCGAGCAGCGCCTGGTGCAGCACCCGTGGCCGGGCAATATCCGCGAACTGGAAAATGTCATCCACCATACCTTGCTGATCCACCGCGACGCTGTGGTGCGCGCCGACGATATCCGGCTGTCGCAGCTGCGCTTGCCCACCCAGTCCACCAACGAGACGCAGCCCGATGCTGCGGCCCTGCTCGCACGCGCCTTCGACAGCTTGTTCGAAAGCAACGACGGCGCGCTGCATGCCACCGTCGAAGCGCAGCTGTTACGCGCTGCCTACCGGCATTGCCACCATAACCAGGTCAGGACCGCTGCGTTGCTCGGACTGAGCCGCAACATCGTGCGTGCGCGCCTGATCGAACTGGGCGAGCTGGTGGTAAACAAGCGTACCGAGTGAGGCGCCGGGCAAACCACGGTTGCCGCGCTGCCTTGCACTGTGGCCTGGCAAGTTCGCCAACCAGGGTCCGGCGACTCAGCGGCGCCGATAATCCACGTAAGAAAATGCAAACGCGTGGCGCGCATCGGCTGCATGTTCTTCGCGCTGCACCGCCACCCACACCGCCGGATCGATCGGCGGATAGTGCGTATCGGCATATTCGACCGCAGTGTCCACCTCGGTGACAGCCAACAGATCGGCGCGTTCCATCGTCAGCCGATAGACCTCGCCACCACCGATCACGCACAGCTCCTGCGCACCAGCGTGTTCGGCACACTCCAGCGCCTGCTCCACCGACGCCACCGCCTGCATGCCGGCAAAGGGCACCTGTCCGGACCGCGTCAGCACCAGGTTCAGACGCCCCGGCAGTGCACGCCCCAGCGATTGCGCCGTCTTGCGCCCCATCAGGATCGGCTTGCCCAGCGTCAGCGCCTTGAAACGCTTGAGATCATCCGGAAGCTTCCACGGCAAATCGTTGTCGCGACCGATGGCGTTGTTGCGGTCGAAGGCGACGATCAGAGTGATGGAGAGCCGGGAGCGGGGACCCGGGTCCCGGCCATTCATACCGCCACCGGCGCCTTGATCGCCGGATGCGGGTCATAGCCGTCGATGGCGATGTCTTCGAAGCGGAACGCGAACAGGTCGGTCACTTGCGGATTCAGGCGCAGGGTCGGCAACGCGCGCGGGGTGCGGGCCAGCTGTTCGCGCGCCTGGTCGAAGTGGTTCGCATACAGATGCGCATCGCCCAGCGTGTGCACGAAATCGCCCACGCCCAGGCCGGTGGCCTGCGCCACCATGTGCGTGAGCAACGCATAACTGGCGATGTTGAACGGAACACCCAGGAAGATGTCGCCGCTGCGTTGGTACAGCTGGCAGCTGAGCTTGCCGTCGACCACATAGAACTGGAACAGGCTATGGCAGGGCATCAGCGCCATCTGCGGCAGCTCGCCTACGTTCCAGGCGCTGATCACTAGCCGACGCGAGTCCGGGTTGCGCTTGATTTCGTCCACCAGCCACTGCATCTGGTCGATCTCGACGCCGTCCTGGCCGGTCCAGCGCCGCCACTGCTTGCCGTACACCGGGCCGAGATCGCCATTGGCGTCGGCCCATTCGTCCCAGATGCGGATCTGGTTGTCCTTCAAATACCCGATATTGGTGTCGCCCTGCAGGAACCACAGCAGCTCGTGGACGATCGAGCGCAGGTGCAGTTTCTTGGTGGTGACCAGCGGAAACCCGGCAGTAAGGTCGAAGCGCATCTGCCAGCCAAACACGCTGCGCGTGCCGGTGCCGGTGCGGTCGGACTTCTCGGCGCCGTGCTCCAGCACATGCTGCAGCAGGTCCAGGTACGGCTTCACTTGGCCGCCTCCACGGTGACGGCAGCCGGCAGCACCGGCTGCAACACCGGGGCGCGGCGCGACATCGCCAGCAGCACCAGCCCCACGGCGATCAGCGGCAGGCTCAGAATCTGACCCATGGTCAGCCAGTTGAAGGCCAGGTAGCCGATCGGCGCATCCGGCACCCGCACGAATTCCACGATGAAGCGGAACACGCCGTACAGCAACGCAAACACGCCCGACACCGCATAGCGGGCGCGCGGCTTCATCGAGAATGCCCACAGCACCACGAACATCACCACGCCTTCCAACGCCGCTTCATACAACTGCGATGGATGACGCGCGAACCGATCCAGCGCCCCGGTGGCGTATTGCGCCTGGATCTGTGCTGGCGCGATGTCGGCCAGCTCCGGTGCATGCGGAAAGAGCACGCCCCAACCGGCCTGGGTGAACTTGCCCCACAGCTCGCCGCCGACAAAATTGCCGAGCCTCCCGAACCCGAGGCCCAGCGGAACCAGCGGCGCGACAAAATCCATCACGTCTAAGAAGTGCAGGCAATGGCGGCGCGCCCACAGCCAGCAGGCGAACAGCACGCCGAGCAGGCCACCGTGGAAGCTCATGCCGCCCTCCCACACCTTGAACAGGATCAGCGGGTTCGCCAGGAAGGTGTCGAACGCATAGAACAGCATGTAGCCGATACGCCCGCCCAGCACCACACCGAGCATGCCGTAGAACAGCAGGTCGGAGAAACCGTCCATGTCCACGCCCGGCAAGCGGCCGCGCAGGATGCGCGAGCGCCCCAGCGCCCAGGCCGAGAAGAAGGCGGCCAGGTACATCAAGCCATACCAGTGCACCTGCACCGGGCCAAGCGAGAAGGCGATGGGGTCGATGGCGTGCAGATAGATCATGCGGACCGCGGATCACGTAGAGCGAGGCGGCTATTCTGACACCTCGGGCGCCCTCAGCCTAAACGCTGTGGCCGGTTGGGCAGCTCGTCTTCATGCGGGGTGTCCGCGCCGCGCGGGAAGTGGGCGACCAGCAGCTCGGTCACCGCCTCGATGCCTGCCAGTACCGCCACCTCGTACTGCTCCTCGCGCAGGAACTGCTGCATGCGCCGGCACACCTCGGCCCATTGGGCATCCGGCACCCGGCGACGCAGGCCACGGTCGGCCACCACTTCGATGGCGTGGTCGGCCAGCAGCAGATAGATCAGCACGCCGTTGTTGGCCTCCGTATCCCAGGTGCGCAGCTGCGCGAAGGCCTGTTCGGCGCTGTGCCGTGCGCTGTACCGGCGCCACAGCGCGGCGAGCGGCAGGTCCGCCTCGACCGCCACCATGATCTGCCCGGTGTGGCTGCGCTCGCTGTCGGCCACCGCTGCGGCGATCGTCTCCATGCAGGACGCTGGAAATCTGCGTTGCGCCGAGGGCGCGAAGACATGCCTGAGCCACCGCATTACCAGCTCCCCGAGGCGCCACCGCCTCCCGATGATCCGCCACCGCCGCCCCAGCCGCCGCCGCCAAAACCACCGCGGCCACCGCCCCCGAATCCTCCAAAGCCACCGCCACCCCAACCACCGCCGCCGACAAAGCGCCCCGGCGACCCCGAGGCCAGCCCGGCCAGCAACCCGATGACTGCGGCACCGGCGCTGGCCAGCAGCAGGGACGTGAACAGCAACGCCGCGCCACCGGCCGCAATGGCGGTCAATACCGCGCGCACCGGGCGTGGCAAGGCGCCCAGGATGCCGCGCGCCACCATCGCGACCACGAAGCCGATGAACAGCGCCATGATCCAGCCACCGCCGCCGGCGCCCCGACCGGCACCGCCCTGGTGCCCGCTGACCGGCAGTGGCAGCGCTTGGCCCTCGATCAGGCCAGCCAGCGTTGCAGTGGCGTCGCCGATACCGCCGCCGTAGTCGCCCTCGCGGAAGCGCGGCGCCAGGTATTCCTGGATGACGCGATTGGCCACGATATCGGGGATGGCACCTTCCAGGCCGTAGCCGGGCTGGATGCGCACGCGGCGGTCATCCGTGGCCACCAGCAGCAGCACGCCATCGTCGACGCCCTTGCGCCCGATCTTCCAGGCGTCGAAAACGCGCTGGGTGTATTGCTCGATCGTCTCCGGTTGCGTGCTCGGCACGATCAGGATCTGCAACTGCGCACCCTTGCGCTGCTGCAACGCCAGCGCCTGTTGCTCCAGCTGCTGGATCTGCGCGGCATCCAGGGTGCCGGTGACATCGACCACCGGCGAACGCAGCGGCGGAATGGCCGCCAGCTCCTGCGCCAGCAGCGACGCCGGCAGCAACAGCAACGCCACCATCCACACCATTCCCAACAACGTTCGCCGCATTGCCAACTCCTACCGGATGCGTACTGACATTCAGTCTTTCCCTTCTCCCACCGGGACATTGTCCTCCTTCATGGGGGAGAAGGTGCCCCGAAGGCGGATGAGGGTGCGAGCGAAGCCACGTGCCGTTGGAAAACACAGAAGCTTCGCGCCATAGCCTCACCCCAACCCCTCTCCCGAGGGGAGCGGGCTGCTGATTACTGCGCAGGCTGCGATGCAGGCTGTTGCTGCGGTGCAGGCTGATTAACGAAGTCCACCTGCGGCGCGCGCGAGATCTGCGCTTCGTTTTCCACGCTGAAATTCGGCTTGGGCTGATATCCGAAAATCTTGGCCGTCACCACCTGCGGAAACGAGCGGATATAGGTGTTGTAGTCCTGCACGGTCTGGATGTAACGACCGCGCGCCACGGTAATGCGGTTCTCGGTACCTTCCAGCTGCACCTGCAGATCGCGGAAGGATTGGTCGGACTTCAGCTGCGGATAGTTCTCGCTGACCACCAGCAAGCGCGACAACGCACTGCCCAGCTCCCCCTGCGCCTGCTGGAACTGCTTGAGCGATGCGTCATCGTCGGCATTGACCCGGATCTGCCCCACGCGTGCACGCGCGTTGGTCACTTCGGTCAGCACCTGACGTTCCTGCTGCGCATATCCCTGCACGGTGCGCACCAGGTTGGGAATCAGGTCGGCGCGGCGCTGATATTGGTTGAGCACTTCCGACCAACCCGCCTTCACTCCCTCCTCTTTCTGCTGGATGGTGTTGTAGCCGCAGCCGGACAGGCCGACGGTCAGGATCAGCAACACCAGGGCGCGCATCAGGACAGACATGCAGGCGATTCCGTTGAAAGAGGGCAGCAGCATGCCACGCGCCAGGTCAAGCCCGCATGCACGCGCCGGCGACTGACAACGAGCCACTCAGAACACGCGCGGCAGCAGCACCAGCCCCCAGCACAGCAGCACGTTGAGCAACAGCAGGAACACCGCTGCAGAGCCCATGTCCTTGGCGCGGCCGGCCAGCACGTGATGCTCAGGGCCATAGCGTTCGATCACCGCTTCGATGGCGGAATTCAGCAGCTCGGCCGCCAGCACGATCAACAACGGAGCGATCAACGCGATGCGCTCCAGCGGCGTCTGTCCCAGCCACACGCCCAGTGGCGCCATCACCGCCGCCAGGCAGACTTCGAGCCGGAACGAAGATTCGTGCAGCCATGCCGCGCGCAGGCCTTGCCACGACCAGATCGCCGCCTTGAGCATGCGGCGCGGGCCGCGCGGCACGTGCCCCAGTTGATCGGCCATGCGTCAGGACGTCCGGCCGCAAGGGCGGATCTGGGGACAGGAAGAACGCATGGCGTGGTCGCTGCTGGGGAAGGTGCGCATCTTGCACCGTGACGCGGCGCATCGCCAGCCACCGCCCGGTTTGCCCTCAGCTTGCGGACTGCTGCACCATGCCAGGCCCGTTCCATCGTTGCAGGATTCTTATGCTCCCACATCGCTTACGCGCACTGCTGTGCGCGCTTGTGCTGGTCTCCAGCCAGGCCATCGCCCAGGCTCCGCACGCCGCGCCCGTGATCCCTGCGCAGGTTTCCAACGCGGCCTGGGAGCAGGACATGCAGCGCTTCGCCGCCAGCGATGCGCGCCAGCCGCCACCCAAATACGGCATCGTGTTCGTCGGCAGTTCTTCGATCCGCTTCTGGGACACGCTGGCCAGGGACTTTCCCGGCAAGCCGGTGATCAACCGTGGCTTTGGCGGCTCGGAGGTGCGCGACAGCACCTGGTACGCCGACCGCATCGTGATTCCCTACGCGCCGCGCCAAGTGGTGCTATATGCCGGCGACAACGATCTCAACAGCGGACGCACGCCCGAGCAGGTGCGCGACGACGTGGTGGCCTTCGTCACGCGCATCCGCCGCGACTTGCCGGACACCCGCATCAGCTATCTGTCGATCAAGCCCAGCCCCTCGCGCGCGCAACTGCTGCCGTCGGTCATTGCCGCCAATCGCCTGATCAAGGATGCCCTGGCGGCGGTTCCGCGAACCGATTACGTGGATGTCTATGCACCGATGCTCGATGCCAGCGGCAAGCCACGGCCGCAGCTGTTCCGCGAGGACATGCTGCACATGACCGCCGACGGTTATGCGCTGTGGCGCAAGGTGGTGGCACCGCTACTGGAGTGAATGCTTAAGAGCAGCCAGCAAACCTACTGCGCTCACCGTCAGGCGGGCGCGGCCGGTGTTCGAAATCCTCATGTACCACGGGTACCTTCCGGTTCCTCCGCGACGTCCGCACCCACCTGATGACCGCTCGCTACGGTTTTGGTAGCCGCTCCAAGGCGCCAGATGGATCGACCCGGCGCAGCGTTGCCGGATCGCCCACGCTGCGCGGGTTGCGGCGACACGCTTGGGTGGCCGTCTTCAGCCTTGCCAATGCAGCTGCCGCTGCGGAAATCGCGCAGGACGCTTCGCTGCGCAGTGGGCAGCGTCGAGGCGTTCAATCTCGTTGGTGCAGTACGTGCCGTCGCACGCGCACGGCACATGGGCATCCACCGTGCGACTGGTACACACGCACTCGCCAACGCATCACCCGAATTCAGGCAGGCAGCGGCACCGTTGCGTGCGGCTCCGAAGCGACCCACCGATCTCTGCAGCAACCGACAGCAGCCAGCCTCAAGCCACCACCACCGCCACCGACGTGCCCACGCCCGCCTCGCTCTCCAACTCGATGCGCCAGCCGAAGCGGTCGCACAGCCGGCGCACGATCGACAGCCCAAGCCCGGTGCCCTGCGGGCGTGTGGGGTCGGCGCGGAAGAATGGTTCGAAGGCACGTGCACGGGCTTCGTCACTCATGCCGATGCCGGTATCGCGCACCACGATCCGGTCCTGGGTGACCTCCATCTCGATGCTGCCGGTGTCGGTATAGGCACAGGCGTTGCGCAGCAGGTTGCTCAGCACCACCCGCATCACCCGCGGCGGCGCGAACATCTGCAGGCGACGGTCGCCGACCATGTGCAGCGTCACCGGCTTGTCGCCCAGCAGTTCGCGCGCACTTTCGACCTCCTCGCTGGCCAGTTCGGCCACATCGAAGGTTTCGCTCTGCGGGTCGATCTCCGCTTCGCGGGCCAGGATCAGGAACGCGTCGATCACCGCTTCCATATCGCGGCCGGCGCGCTGGATCCGGCGCAGGCTGCGCTGGGTAAGTTGCGACAGATCGTCATCGGCCAGGGTCATGTCGCTGGCCACCCGGATCACCGTCAGCGGCGTGCGCAGCTCATGGCTGGCATCGCGGGTGAAGTTGCGTTCGCGCGCCACATGTTCGCTGACCCGTTGCCCCAGCGCGTGCAGCGCAAGCGCCAACTGCCGGGTTTCGCCCTGCAACTCCGCCGGCAGGCGCTCCGGCGCCAGTTCGTCCACATCCGGGTTGCGCGGATCCCACTGTGACACGCGCCGTGCCAGCCAGCTGATCGGCGACACCAGGCGTTTGGAGACCCGGTAGGTGAACCACGAGACGCCGTAGATTCCCAGCAGCACGATGATGGCCGGCACGATACCGAACCACAGCGCCAGATGCGCCGCGCGCGCGCGCGGGAACACCAGATACAGGCGGCCTTCCGGGCGTTGGTCCACATAGACCAGCGCATCGGCGGCGGCAACTTCACTGAAGCCCGGCGACAGGCGCCGCAGCGCAGCGGGCACCGCATCGGCCGCAGTTCCGGCCGGCGAGAAATAGCCCTGGATATTGCGCGTGTTCGGCGGCCGGTTGTCCGGCGCGCTCCTGTGCAACTGCCAGAAATGCACGGCCTCGTCGGCGAGCACGGTGCGCACCAGGCTGTGCTTGATGACAAAAGAGATCAGGTACCCGCCCAGCACGATCGCCAGGCTTCCCAGCGCAACCTGCAACAGGAAGGCAAGACGTATTTTTCGCGGGAGCCCGTGTGGCATTGCTGCATCCAGGAGAGAGCGCCGGATTATAGCCAACGCTTCCGTGATTCCGTCGTGCAGCCAGTCAGCGGCACGGGAGAGCGGGCGGCGCGGGGGCGCCTGCAGGAGCGGCCGGCCACCTGACGGCGGCCGGCCGGAACATCAGGTCATCGGAGGATCAGGTCATCGGCTGGGCGATGTCGGCAATGCGGTAGCCGGCACTCTGCACGGTGTGCAGCAGCGGACGGTCGAACGGCTTGTCGATGATCTTGCGCAGGTTGTACAGATGGCTGCGCAGGGTGTCCGAATCCGGCAAGCCATTGCCCCAGATCTCGCGCTCGATTTCCTGGCGTGTCACCACGCGCGGCGATTCGCGCATCAGGATGGTCAGCAGGCGCAGGCCGATCGGCGAAAGCTGCAGCTCGGTGCCGGCACGGGTGGCGCGCATGCTCACCGGGTCCAGCACCAGGTCGGCGACCTTGAGCACTTCCGAGCCCACCTGGCGACGCTCGCGGCGGATCAGGGCACGCAGACGCGCTTCCAGTTCCTGGATCGCGAACGGCTTGGTCAGGTAATCGTCGGCGCCGAAGCCCAGGCCGGTGAGCTTGTCGTCCAGCGTGTCGCGGGCGGTCAGCATCAGCACCGGGGTGGACTTGCGTGCGTCGTTACGCAGGCGGCGACACACTTCGATGCCGTCCAGACGTGGCAGCATGAGGTCCAGCACGACCACGTCGTAACTGTTTTCGGCGGCCAGACGGTAGCCGTCCAGTCCGTCCTGGGCGTAGTCGACCTCAAAGCCACGGCCTTCCAGGTATTCGCCGATCATTTCGGAGATATTGCGGTTGTCTTCCACGACCAGCACGAGGCCGGACGTTTCCTTGGTCTGACGCATGGACTTTCCTCGGTCTTCAGCTTTGTGAAACATGCCGGATTGCGGGTGCAAGTAACGTGAAGGCCGAATAACGTTTCATCTCATCCGATCAATGCCCCAGCAACGGGCGCAGTGCCGGCCACACCGTCTCCAGCACCTTGGGCTGGGCGGCCGCGGTCGGGTGCAGGCCATCGGCCTGCATCAGGCCCTGCTGCAACGCCACCTTTTCAAGAAAGAACGGCACCAGGGCCGTGTCGTACTGCCTGGCCAGATCTGCATAGGTCGCCTTCAGGCGCTCGCGGTAGGCCGGACCGTAATTGGGCGGCACGTCGATGCCCAGCAGCAGCACCTTGGCACCGGACGCCTGGCTGAGCTTGATCATCTTCTCCAGATTGCCCTTCAGCTGGGCCGGAGTCAGCCCGCGCAGCGCATCGTTGCCGCCCAGCTCGATCACCACCACGCCCGGTGCGTGCTTCTGCAGCAGGCCGGGCAGCCGGGTCAACGCGCCGGACGTGGTCTCGCCGCTGATGCTGGCATTGACGACCGCCGGTGGCGTCGCCATGTCACGCTTCAGGCGCTGGTCCAGCAGGGTCACCCAACCGGACTGCACCGGGATGTTGTGCGCAGCGCTCAGGCTGTCGCCCACCACCAGGATCGGTGCAGCAGTCGCCGGACTTTTGGCAGAGGCAATCCCCGGCGCAAGCAGGGAGAGTGTCAGCAGCCACAGGACCAGCGCGCCATATCGCAGTGTTCTTTCACGCATTCGGAGATTCCTCATCGACAGCCTGGCCCCCCGCTCCAGCACCCGCACCGCCATCGACGTTCGCGAGGTCGGCAAATCCGTCAGTGGCCCGGAGGGAACGCTCCACATCCTCGACAACATCAGCTTGACGGTCAGTGAAGGCGACAGTATCGCGATTGTTGGCGCCTCCGGTTCCGGCAAGACCACCCTGCTTGGCCTGCTGGCCGGGCTGGACCTGCCCAGCCGCGGCAGCATCGCACTGGCCGGCCAGGACCTGGGCCAGCTGGACGAGGAAGCGCGCGCTGCGCTGCGCGCGCGCGAAGTGGGCTTCGTGTTCCAGAGCTTCCACCTGCTGCCGGCGCTGACCGCCGAAGAGAACATCGCACTGCCGCTGGAGCTGGCCGGGCGCGAAGACCCGGCGCGGGTGCGCGAGGTGCTGGAGGCGGTGGGCCTGAGCGCGCGTGCGCGGCACTACCCGCGCCAGTTGTCCGGCGGCGAGCAGCAGCGCGTGGCGCTGGCGCGTGCCTTCGTGGCGCGCCCGCGCATCCTGTTCGCGGACGAACCCACCGGCAGCCTGGACCAGGCCACCGGCGCGCAGATCAGCGACCTGCTGTTCGCGCTCAATGCCACCAGCGACACCACCCTGGTGCTGGTCACCCACGACATGACCCTGGCGCAGCGCTGCCGGCACATCTACCGCATCGACGGCGGCCGCCTGCACGCGCAAGCGTCCGGCGGGGCGGCATGAACGTCGTTAAGCAGGCGGCGCGCGCGGTACGCCGCGAATTCCTGGCCGGCGACCTGCTGACCGTGTTCGCCGCATTGGTGCTGGGCGTGGCGGTGATGACTGCCGTCGGCACGTTGGTGGACCGGGTGACGCTGGCGCTGACTTCCAGCGCGGCCGAGGTACTCGGTGGCGACCTTGGCGTGACCGGACGCCAGGAGATTCCGGCCGACTTCGCCGCCGAAGCGCAGCGCCGCGGGCTGCAGAGTACGCGCATGGTCAGCTTTCCGAGCGTGCTGTTCCATCACGACGCCAGCCAGATGGCCAATATCCGTGGCGTGGGCGCCGGCTATCCGCTGCGCGGGCAGCTGCTGGTGTCCAGGGACGGCCGCGGGAGCGAAGGCTCGCCGGCCACTGCGCCGCCCCCCGGACAGGCCTATGCCGACCCGCGCCTGCTGGAGGCGCTGGGCCTGCGGGTAGGCGAACAGCTCGAGTTCGGCGCCGGCCATCTCACCATCACCGGCGTGCTGCGCGCCGAACCGGATGCGTCCGGCGAGCTGATGCAGTTGTCGCCGCCGCTGCTGGTCAATCGCGCCGACATCGAAGGTGCCGGTCTGCTCGGGCCCGGCAGCCGCGCCTCCTACCGGCTGATGTTCGCCGGTGCGCCGGATGCCATCGCCGACCTGCGCGCCTGGCTCAAGCCGCGCGCCAGCGAATACCGCCTGGTCGGTATCGAAGACACCCAGCGCGGCATGCGCGCGGCGTTCGACCGTGCCGGGCGCTTCCTGGCCTTGTCGGCCTTGCTCGCCGTGCTGCTGTCGGGCGTGGCGACCGCGCTGGCGGCCAACCGCTTTGCGCTGCGGCGCATCGACACCGTGGCGGTGCTGCGTTGCCTGGGCGCGAAGCAGCGCGACATTTTGGCGATGCTGTCGCTGCAATTGCTGTTGACCGCGATTCCGGCCTGCCTGGTCGGCATCGGCCTGGGCATGCTGGCGCAGGAAGGCCTGGTACAGGCGCTGGGCAGTCTGATACCGAACCGGCTGCCGTTGCCGCAGGCCACCCCGGCCCTGGCGGGCGCAGGGATCGGCCTGGTTCTGTTGCTGGGCTTCGGCCTGCCACCGCTGCTGCGGCTGCGCAACGTGCCGCCGATGCGGGTGCTCAACCGCAGCTTTGCCGCGGTGCCGCCGAGTTCGTTGCTGGTCTACGGCGCTGCGCTGGCCGCAACCCTGGCGCTCACCGTCTACGCCACCGGCAACCTGGTGCTGGCGGGCTGGGTGCTGGGCGGCCTGGCCGCGCTGGCGCTGGTGGCGATGCTGCTCGGACTGGGCCTGCTGGCCCTGCTGCGGCCGATCCAGCACCGCCTGCGCGGCGCCTGGAAACTGGGCCTGGCCTCGCTCACCCGCCGGCGCGGCCTGAGCGTGGTGCAGCTGGTCGGCCTGTCGCTGTCGCTGTGCGCGCTGTTGCTGCTGGCGGTGGTCGGCCCCGGCCTGCTCGGCCAATGGCGCGAGCGCCTGCCGGCAGATACCCCGAACTATTTCCTGATGAACATCCAGCCCGAGCAGACCGAGCCGGTGCTGCAGACGCTGCGCGGATTGGGCGTCGACGGCGCTGCGGTGGAGCCGTTCTCCACCGGACGCCTGGTCGCCATCAACGACAAACCGCCGGTGCGCGGCGACCGCGATCCGGCCGACGATGGCGATGGCGACAACCGCCCGGTCAATTTCTCCTGGCGGCATGCGTTTCCGCCAGCCAATACACTGCTGCAGGGCACGTTCTGGAGCGCCGACAGCACCGCTGCCGAAGCCTCGGTGGAAGAAGGCTGGGCGCAGCGCTATCAGCTCAAGCTCGGCGACCGCATCACCCTGCTGCTGGGCGAGCAGCAGCGCAGCTTCACCGTCACCAGCATCCGCAAGGCCGATTGGGATTCGTTCCGGGTCAACTTCTTCCTGCTGCTCAATGAAGGCGCGGTGGGCGATGCGCCGTACAACCTGATTTCCGCCTTCCACCTGCCGCCCGGCAGTGCGCCCAAGCTGGCCTCGCTGAGCCGCGACTACCCCAACATCTCGGTGCTGGATATCGATGCCATCCTGGGCCGGGTGCGCGAGGTGATCGACCAGGTGGCACAGGCCGTACAGCTGGTGATGGGCTTCAGCCTGCTGGCCGGGGTGCTGGTGCTGCTGGCGGCCTTGCAGGCCACTGCCGGCGAGCGCCGTTACGACAGCGCCGTGCTGCGCACGCTGGGTGCACGCCGCGGGCAGTTGCGCGGTGCGGTGCTGGTGGAGTTCGGTGCGCTGGGGCTGCTGGCAGCCGGCCTTGCGGTGACTGCGGCGGCGGTGATCGGCGCAGTGGTGGGCCAGCAAGCCTTCGAGATCGCACTGGCACCGGACTGGCCGCGCCTGCTGCAGGGCGGCGCCTTCGGATTGGCGCTGAGCCTGCTTGCCGGCTGGTCCGGCACCCGGCGTATCCTGTCCACGCCGCCGGCATTGGCGCTGCGTACCGAGTGAGCAGGCAGCGCTGGAGTTGGCGTTCACATGCTTGCCACCGCCCTGGAGTGCCGCGCGGCATTCCGGGCGGTCGATTCGCCATGACGCGCGTTACTGCCCGAACTGAAAACCTCTTCGGCTCTGCTGGCTTCTTGCGCCTCGGCCCCTGAAACAGGCGTCGGCCCGCGGCAATCCGCAGCCTGCGAAACGGACGCAGCATCAACGTGCGCTGTGAGTGCGAATGACAATCACCGTGCGACGCTCAGGCACGTGCGCGGTGTTTCGGATTCGCCTTGCACCGCACAGATGTTGTGCCTTCTCCGCACAATTGGTGCTCATTGCTGGCGCTTGCAGCGTCTTGCCGGCTGTTGCGGACCAGCAGCTGCATCCTGGACCTCCGCTCGCCGCCACCGATGAGGCGCTGCATATACCCGCAGCGCATAAGCACCTTGCCAATCGTACGTTCGCAGCAGGAACGCGACTGCCTACAGTGACCAGTCAGCTCGCCGTATCAGGCGTCCTTTGCTGTTGTCGAGGTGCAAGCTCGTGGCCAATGTTCGTTCTGCAGCGCGCGTGCAGCCGCCGCGCGCCGATGCCAACACGGGACACACCGCCGGCGTGCGGATCGTGCCCTTCGATGCGCCGCTGGGCGCGGACGTCATCGGGCTGGATCTGTCGCAGCCGTTGGATGCGGATACCTTCGCGCGCATCCACCGCGCGCACCTGGAGTACCACGTGCTGGTGTTTCGCGATCAGCGCATCACTCCGGCGCAGCAGGTCGAGTTCAGCCGCCGCTTCGGCCCGCTGCAGATCCACGTGCTGCGTAATTTCCAGCTGCATGGACATCCGGAAGTGCTGGTGGTTTCCAACATCAAGGAAAACGGCCAGCCGATCGGCCTGGGCGATGCCGGGCATTACTGGCACTCGGACCTGTCCTACAAGCAGACCCCTAGCCTGGGCTCGCTGCTGCATGCACAGGAGCTGCCTGCCGAGGGCGGAGATACCTTGTTCGCCAACCAGCACCTGGCCTGGCAGACCCTGCCTGATGCACTCAAGCGCACCGTGCAGGACCTGCGCGCAGAGCACAGCTATCTGGCCAAATATGAGGCGTTGCGCGCGCGCAATCCGTGGCGCCCGGCGTTGACGCCGGAGCAGATTGCCGAGGTCACGCCGGTGCAGCATCCGGTGGTGCGCACACACCCGGAAACCGGGCAGAAGGCCTTGTTCGTCAGCGAACATTTCACCACCCGCATCGTCGGGCTGCGCGAGGACAAAAGCCACGCGCTGCTGCAGACCTTGTTCGCGCACAGCACGCGCGCGGTGCTGGTGTACCGGCACCGCTGGCAGCCGCACGACATGGTGTTCTGGGACAACCGCTCGGTGATGCATCTGGCCGCCGGGACGCCCGACCACCTGCGGCGCCGACTCAACCGCACCACCATCGAAGGCGATGCGCCGTTCTGACCGCAGTGCTATCCCCGCCCCCCTCGCTACCGGAGCGCTGCATGCCTCTGACCGTCACTTCCCATGCACCGTTGCTGCGCCGCCGTCTTTCGCGACGCGTGGCGGTCCTGCTGCTGGCGGCACTGCCGCTGCTGAGCAGCGCGGCGCAGGCCGAGGGCAAGCTGCGCATCGCCAAGCAGTTTGGCATCGTCTACCTGCTGCTGGACGTGGCGCAGGACCAGAAGCTGATCGAGCAGCAAGGCAAGAAAGCCGGCGTGGACATCGACGTGCAGTTCCTGCAGCTGTCCGGCGGCGCGGCGGTCAACGATGCCTTGCTCACTGGGTCGATCGATATCGCCGGGGCCGGTGTCGGGCCGTTGTTCACCATCTGGGACCGCACCCGTGGCCGGCAGAACGTACGCGGGGTGGCGTCGCTGGGCAACTTTCCGTACTACCTGATCAGCAACAACCCGCGCATCAAGAGTATCGGCGACTTCACCCCGAAGGACCGCATCGCGGTGCCGGCCGCCGGCGTATCGGTGCAATCGCGGCTTCTGCAGCATGCCTCGCAACAGCGCTGGGGCGACAAGGGCACCCATCAGCTGGATCCGCTACAGGTGGCCCTGCCGCACCCGGATGCGGCGGCGGCGATCATCCATGGCCGCACCGAGATCACCGCGCATTTCGCCAGCCCGCCCTTCCAGGAGCAGGAGCTGGCGCGCAACCCGGCGGCGCATATCGTCACCAGCTCGTATGACATCGAGGGTGGGCCGTCGTCGGCCACGGTGCTGTACGCGACCGAAACATTCCGCCGCGACAACCCCAAGACTTACCGCGCGTTTGTGGCCGCACTGGATCAGGCAGCGAAGTTCGTCACCGCGCACCCGGAGCAGGCGGCGGATATCTTCCTGCGCCGGAACGGGTCGAGCATCGACCGTGCGCTGGTTCTGCAGATCCTCAAGGATCCCAAGGTGCAATTCACCGTGGCGCCGCAGAACACAGCGAAGCTTGGTCAGTTCATGCAGCGCAGCGGCGCGATCAAGCAGGCGCCGGCCAAGGTGGGCGATTACTTCTTCGACGACCCGCTGATTGCGGGCGGGAGCTGAGCATGGCGACACCCTTGCTGCAGGTCGATCACGTCAGCCTGGAATACGTCAACGCACAGCGGGTAGTGCGGGCCACCCATCGGGTGCGCTTCGATGTGCACGCGGCCGACCGCTTCGTGCTGCTGGGGCCGTCAGGTTGCGGCAAGTCCACCCTGCTCAAGGCGGTGGCCGGCTTCGTACAGCCACGCGAGGGGCAGATTCGTCTGGATGGGCAGGTGGTGACCGGGCCGGGGCCGGATCGGGTGGTGGTGTTCCAGGAATTCGATCAACTCGCGCCCTGGAAGAGCGTGCGCGAGAACGTGGTGTTCGGGCTGCGCGCAGCGCGCAAACTCGGCCGCGCCGAAGCCCGGGAGCGGGCAGACGAGAGCCTGGCCCAGGTCGGGCTGAGCGGGTTTGCCGATGCTTACCCGCACACCTTGTCCGGCGGCATGAAACAGCGCGTGGCGATCGCGCGTGCGTTGGCGATGCGTCCGCGCGTGTTGCTGATGGACGAGCCGTTCGCCGCACTGGATGCGTTGACCCGCTCGCGCATGCAGGAACAGGTGCTGGAACTGTGGGAGCAGGCGCGCTTCACCCTGCTGTTCGTCACCCATTCCATCGAGGAAGCGTTGGTGGTCGGCAACCGCGTGCTGCTGCTGTCGCCGCATCCGGGCCAGGTACGTGCCGAACTCAATGCGCATGCCTTCGGCCCGCACAGCGCCGGCAGCGTGGCCTTCCAGCAGACTGCGCAGCGCATCCATCGCCTGTTGTTCGACCTGCCTGACGACACGCTGGCCGACGACAAGGTGGCGCCGCTGCGTCGCCCTGCCCAGCTGCAACGCGGGGCGCTGCCATGAGCCGCTCGCCCGCCACCGCGCGGCCGCCGGTTCCGCCGGTACGCCCGGAATACGAACTGGCGCTGCAGCCACTGGATCCGGTCCTGCTGACCGCCGCCGCGCCGATCCGCTGGCAGGCGCCGGCATGGCTGCGCAAGGCCGTGGTGCTGGTGGTGCTGGCGGCGGTGTGGGAGATCGCTGCGCGTGTGGTCGGCGACGACCTGATGCTGCCCAGCGCGGCGCAGACCGCACGCGCGTTCTACGACGGCCTGCTGTCGGGCGAATTGCTGCGTCGGGTGGGGGCCTCGCTACGGGTACTGGCGCAGGGCTATCTGCTGGGCGTGGTATCGGCGTTCGGGCTGACCGCCGTGGCCGCCTCCACCCGCTGGGGTCGCGATGTCCTGGGCACGCTGACCGCCATGTTCAATCCGTTGCCGGCCATCGCACTGCTACCGCTGGCCTTGCTGTGGTTCGGCCTGGGCACCGGTAGTCTGGTGTTCGTGCTGGTGCACTCGGTGCTGTGGCCGCTGGCGCTGACCACCTATGCCGGCTTCCAGTCGGTGTCGGAAACCCTGCGCATGGCCGGGCGCAATTATGGATTGCGTGGGCCGCGCTACGTGGCGCAGCTGCTGATTCCCGCCGCGCTGCCGGCGATCCTGTCCGGGCTGAAGATCGGCTGGGCCTTCGCCTGGCGCACCCTGATCGCCGCCGAGCTGGTATTCGGCGCCACCTCCGGTCAGGGCGGTCTGGGCTGGTACATCTTCCAGAACCGCAACGAGCTGTATACCGACCGCGTGTTCGCCGGCCTGGCGATGGTGATCGTGCTGGGCCTGCTGGTGGAGGGCGCGGTGTTCCAGGCCATCGAGCGGCTGACCGTGCGCCGCTGGGGCATGCAGCGCTAACGGGGTGACCGTGTCGCGGCGATGGGTGGCCAGGCAATTGCCTAGCCGTTCTGCGGGCAACCATTTGCATCGGCCTGGAGCACCCTGACTGTGGAGCCGGGCTCATCGGCACGGTCGCGTGCGCTTAACGGGGCTGGCTTATGCTTCCGGCCCCTTTCCAGCCGCCGTCGTCATGCCCACTGCCCCCTTCACTGCCTACCTGTACCCGGTCCTGCTGCTGATCGCCAGCAATGTGTTCATGACCTTCGCCTGGTACGGGCACCTGAAGTACAAGAGCACGCCGCTGATGATCGCCATCCTGGTCAGCTGGGGTATCGCCTTGTTCGAATACTGCCTGCAGGTGCCGGGCAACCGCCTGGGCAGCGCGGTGTATTCCGCGCCGCAGCTCAAGGGCATGCAGGAAGTGATCACACTGCTGGTGTTCGCGGGCTTCTCGACCTTCTACCTGGGCCAGTCGCTGAAGTGGAATCACTGGGCCGCGTTCGGGCTGATCCTGGTGGCGGCGTTTTTGATGTTCAAGGAATGACGGCCTTCTGAGCGACCGCCGCCGCCCCGCCCGTAGGAGCGCACCTGGGCGCGACCTCGCGGAAGCGCGGCACTGCGCAATGGGGTGTTATCGGGAATGCCACGTCGCGCCCAGGTGTGCTCCTACGGCGCCGGGCGGGCTAGTTCGCCGCTTCCACCCACTGCGCAAACACCGCATCGATCTGCGCGTCCTTGACCCGCTTGCCCTGCTGCACGCGTTCGGCCTGTTCGAACATCGGCATGATCATCGCCATGCCGTCGGGCTTGGCCTTCAGATGCAGGCCAGGCGGGATGTCCAGGAACCTGGCCCAGCGTGCGCGTACCTTGGCCCAATAGCCCTGCGTGCCCTTCCAGTACGCATAGGCCGGAGCGAAGTCCACGTCGGTGGTCTTGCGGTACTCGTTGAACCCGAACTCGCGCGCGATGGGCTCCTGGCTGCCGTCCGGCTTGCGTAGCACCTTGGTGTTGAACTGCTCGTGCGTCCAGCCGTTGGGCGTGAGCGTGTGCCGGTTGATCACCGACAGCGCGTTGTAGTCGCTGCGCTTGGTGTACTCACGGCGCGGCAACGGGCGCCAGCTCAGATCGCTGGTCCAGGTGGGATGGCCGTCGGCATAGTCCCAGCGACCGGTGCCGCAATAGCGCGGCGCATCGCTGACCTCGAAGACGCATTGCGTCCATGCGCCCTGCGTGGCCGATGCCGGCAGCGCACGCACCGTCCAGGTCTGATCGGCGCTGAATTCGAAACGCTGCGGCGCCTCGTACACCCAATCCTGCCGCCAGTGCTTGGTCACATGCCTGCTCTTTTCGTCGACCAGCAGATGCTGCAACACCAGCTTGCGCGGTGAATCCTCCACCACGATCACCACTTCGCTGGCGCGGCTGCGCATGGCCGATGCACGCTCGTAACCGGGCTTGAGCAGCACGGTTTCGTCGAAGGCGAAGTCCACCGCGTATTCGCCCTGCATCGACAGGATGCGCTGCCGATCCCGTTCGGGATCGGCAGCGGCGTCGGCGGCAATCGCCGACAGCGGCAGCAGGCTCAACGCGGCGACAAGGCAGCATGGCAGTACTCGGTTCATCTCGATTCTCGGTGGTGGGATCAAGAACATCAGCGGCGCAGCCGCAGCAAGGCAGCGTGCATGGCCGCCGGGTCGCTACCGGCAGCGGCAGGCGGGGCCACCCGCAGCGCGGCGGCGCGCGCGCAACAGCAATCATCCACCGCCACCCGTCCGTCGATGCCCTCATCGTGCGCCAATCGCGCAGCGACTTCGGCGCCCAACGCCGACACGGTGACCAGGCTGGCCGCCAGCGACGACGCGCGGTCGCCGCCGGCCTGCAGGCGCAGCGCGCTCAGCCGCCAGTGCTCGCCGCGCATGCGCCCGGCCAGACGACGCCACAGGCGCTCGCCCAGGCCCCGCGCCTGGTTCTCCATCGCCAATGGCGGCAGCTGGCAGATCAGCCGGTCCCAGCTGAGAAAATCGCTGTCCGGCAGCAGGTAGAGCCGCCAGCAGCACTGTCCGTCGGTATCAAAGAAGCAAACGCCTTCGCGCACGCCGTCGCTGTCCAGCTGCCGACAGGCCGCTGCGTCGACCGCGTGCTGCCAGCCCTCGAGTTCATTGCCCAGGGCCGGGCGATACAGGCACAGCACCGAGCCCAGGGCCGCCAGCTGCGCCGGGCGCGGCAGCGTGCGGCGGGTGACACGCGCGTTCGACGACAACGGCAGCGGGCGGGCGATGGGCATGGCCGCTACCAGCTCACGGCCAGGCTGACCGAGGCGGTGCGCCCGGCTGCGGTGAAGCGATCGACCACGCTACTGCTGGCAAGCGTGCCGTTGGGCAACGCATTCCAGTCCACATAACGACGGTCGGCCAGGTTGAAGATGCCGGCGGTGAGCTTGGCGCCGGGCGCGAACTCCCAATGCCCCATCAGGTCCAGCGTGGCGTAGCCGGCCGGCGTGTAATAACTGTCCAGCTGCGGGCGGCGCTTGCGCGCAACCAAGGTGCCGATCAGTTCGGCGCCCCACTGCGTGCCGTCGAAAGCTACGCCCAGCGTGCCGCGCAGCGGATCCACCGAATTGAGCGGCGTGGTGTCGGTGAGGTTGTCGCCTTCCGAATACGCCACCGCGCTATTCAGCGACCAGCCCTGCCAGCCGGCCAGCACGCCCAGATCGAGCCCGCCGCGCGCTTCGGCCCCCTTGATCACCACATCGTCGACATTGCGCGACTGAAACACCAGGAAGCCGTCGGCGTTGGTACCAGCCGGCGCGTTCGACTCGATGAAGTTGCGGTAATCGGTGTAGTACACGGCCAGGCCGAGATACCCCACCGCATCGTTGAAGCGCAGCCCCAATTCGCCACCGCGGCTGGTTTCCGCTTTCAGATCGGGGTTGGCGATGGCGGTGTAGCGCGCCTGCAGGTTGGTGAAGCCGATATTGACGTCGTTGTAAGGCGGGGCGCGGAAACCATGCGCGTAATTGGCGTAGGCCGACCAGGTATCGGAAAAGCGCCACACCGCACCGAACTTGGGCGAGACCTGGGTCTGGTCGATGGTCGCCACCGCCACGCCCGGATTGTCCTCGCGGAAGATGCCATCTGGCTGTGGCGACAGGCGGAAATGGTCCACGCGCACGCCCGGCGTCAGCGACAGCCGCCCATCCAGCAAGCCGATCTCGTCCTGCGCGTACAGGCCCAGCTTCGTGGTCTGGCTTTTGGGAAAATCGCGCACGGGAAACACATCCTGGCCGACCCGGTTGCTGATCGCGCCGTTGGCAAGATTCACCGAATAGCCGTCGCGCTTGGCGCGGGTGTCGGTCCAGCTAGCGTCCAGCCCATAGGTGATGTCGTGCTGCAGCGCATCGGCGGCGATGACCTTGTGCGCATTGACCAGCAGCCCGTACACGCGCTGGTCGAAGCTGTGTTCGTTGTGGCGGCGGGTCGCGTTGCCGCGCAGCTCGTTGGTGCGCTGCAGGCTTTCGCTTTCCTGGCGATACAGCAGCCATTGCAGGTCGTCGGCAAGCGCGGCGTCCAGCGCATCCAGCTCGTGCCGCAACGAGACCCGCGCACGTGTCTGATGATCGCGCCCCTGCTGCGACAACACCCGCAGCGACGGTGTCGGCGAGCGCGTATCGATACTGCTCAAGGCCTCGATGCTGCCGTAGTCCTCGTTGCCTTCCACGGTGAGCTTGAAGCGCTGCTGCGCGCTCGGCGCATAGACCAGTTTGGTCAGCACACTGCGGCCGTCCAAGGTCTGCGGGTTGGCGGCGGTACGGGTGACATCGCGGCTGCGGTTGTCGCCCTGGTTCTGCGTCTCCTGGCCCTGGCGATGCGCCACCGCCACCATGCCGCTCCAGCGCTCGCCGCCAAACGCGCCGGTGGCGCCGGCGAACAGGCCATTCCAGTCGCCTTCGTAGCCGAACTTCAGACCGACGTAGCTGTGCTTGTCCTCGCGCAGATAATCGGCCGGATCCTTGGTGACGAAGGCCACCACACCGCCCAGGGCATCGGAGCCATACAACGAACTGGCCGGCCCGCGCACCACTTCCACGCGCTTGAGCGTTTCCAGGTCGACGAAGTTGCGATTGGCATTGAGGTAGCTGCCGAACGCGAAGGTGTCCGACACCGGCACGTTGTCCACCAGGATCGCCACGCGATTGCCATCCAGGCCGCGGATGCGGATGCCGTTGGCGCCGGTAAAGCGTCCGCTGGTGCTGGTCACCGACACTCCCGGCGTATAGCGGAACAGGTCCTTGAGCTCGCGCACCAGCTGGTTGTCCAGTTGTTCGCGGTCGATCACATCCACCGTGGCCGGTACATCCACCAGCGCGCGCCGGGTCCGCGTGGCGGTGACCTGCAGACGGTCGAAGTCGTGCACCTCCCGCGCAGCGTCGCCGCCGGCATCGGATTCGGCGGCATGGGCACACAACGGGGCGGCAGGCAGCGCGAGCGACAGCGCGACCACCAGCGGATGCAGGCGAATCATCAAGCAACCTTTGTGGAAGACCCCCCGGCAGCGCGCACAGCGAACCGGCCGCGCACGGCAACCGAGGGTGGAGAGATGGGTGGCGGACGGCGGCGGCAACGCCCGCGGCGAACAGCCGGTGCCCCTGCACAGCGGCGCCGATGGTGCGAGTGCAATGGCTGCGGAACCCTGCCGGCAGCGGGCAGCGCACGCCGACATCGCACACGGCGATGCCGGCGGCTTGCCGTGGCGGCGTCTGCGCCCGATCTAACAGGGCGCAGCGGTTCCCTTCGCTGGGATGACGTGGGGGACGCGAATTACTTGGTCAGGATGAGCTTGTCGTTGCTGGTGTGGCGCAGGCGATAGACGCGATCGCCATGCTGGATCAACACTTCGCGACGCCCCTTGAGCAAGGCCTCGCTGCTGATGAGGTCTTCGGCAGGCACCACGCGGGGTACGGCACGGTCGCGCAGGTTGACCGGTTCGGAGCGAAGCAGCACGGGATGAGCGGTCATGATCTGGATCTCCAGTCGGTTGGCCAGGCAAATAATAACCATTCTCATTAAATGATCAAGAGCCATTCTCACCTGAATGGCGGAATCTTTGTATGCCCTCGCATTTTTAGATCGATGCGATCAATCGCTATTGCGATTTTTTCGGAAGCCGCGCGAGCGGATGGCTCGCTCCAGCTGCTCCAGGCACGTTCGATAGCTGGCGGGTGGCCCTCTGCCGCGTTCCGATCCCCTGGGCAACTGGGCTACCGAATCGAGGGGCAATGCAAACGCGCCTTGCAAGCCTTCCAATCCAAGACCGCCCGCGGCGCACTGCCTGCACTGTGCACGCCGCAGGTCCTTACCGGTCCCTGTCCGCTTAGCGTGTCGCCGCTTCCACCTGCGCCCAGCCGGCTGCATCCATCTGGTCCAGCACCGCGAGCGCGGTCAGGTTTTGTTCCAGCTGCGCCACCCGGCTGGCGCCCAGGATCACCGAGGATACGTGCGGATTGCGCAGGCACCAGGCGATCGCCAGCGGCGCCGGCACCTGGCCCAGCTCGGCGGCCACTGCACAGAACGCGCGGGCGCGTTCGAGGCGGCGGGATTCCGGCGTGCCCAGCACGTCGTCCTGCAGCCAGGCGTTGCCGGGCTGGCCCAGCCGGCTGTCGGCGGCCACCCCCACGTTGTACTTGCCGGTCAACAGGCCGGACGCCAGCGGCGACCAGACGGTGGTGCCCAGCCCGGCCTCGCACAGCGGCGCATACTCGTGTTGCAGCCGCTGGCGGTGCAGCAGGTTGTACTGCGGCTGTTCCATCGACGGCGCATGCAGATGCTCCTGTTCGGCGATGGCGATCGCCGCGCGCAACTGCTCGGCGCTCCATTCCGACGTGCCCCAGTACACCACCTTGCCCTGGCGAATCAGCGCGTCCATCGCCCGCACGGTTTCCTGGATCGGCGTGTCAGGGTCGGGCCGGTGGCAGAAATACAGATCCAGATACTCCACGCGCAGGCGCTTGAGCGCGGCATGGCAGGCATCGGCGACATGCTTGCGCGAGAGCCCGCGCTGGGTCGGGCGCGGGCTGTCCACCGCACCGAAGAACACCTTGCTGGACACGCAGTAGCCGTCGCGCGGCAGGCGCAGGTCGGCGATCACATCGCCCATCACCTCTTCGGCGCGGCCACGGGCGTAGACCTCGGCGTTGTCGAAGAAGTTGATGCCGTTGTCCCAGGCCGCAGCGATCAGGTTGCGCGCCTCGCTGCGGCCGATCTGCTTGCCGAAAGTGACCCAGGCCCCGAACGACACGGCCGACAGCTGCAGCCCGGTGGAACCCAGACGACGGTAACGCATGGAATACTCCTGCACCCTCCAGGGCACCTGCCCCGGACCGGATTGCGCAGTTTAGCGGCCGGGGCGCCGGGGCGAACCAGTGCCGGCCGTCTGAATGCCGCTCGCCTTGCCCGCCGACACCCCCTGCTCTAGGCTTCTCGTTTTGCCGTCAGCAGCCCGGGGATTGGAATGGTCGAAGGTTTGGGAAGGATCGGTTTCGGCCTGGTCGGTCTGGCGGTGCTCATCGGCATCACCTGGCTGTTTTCGGCCAACCGCCGCGCGATCGACTGGAAGCTGGTCGGCACCGGCCTGTTGCTGCAGATCTCGTTCGCTTCGCTGGTGCTGCTGGTGCCGGGCGGGCGCGACGTGTTCGACTCGCTGGGCAAGGGCTTTGTGAAGGTGCTGAGCTTCGTCAATGAAGGCTCCACCTTCATTTTCGGCAGCCTGATGAACATCGAAAGCTACGGCTTCATCTTCGCGTTCCAGGTGCTGCCCACCATCATCTTCTTCTCGGCGCTGATGGGCGTGCTCTACCACCTGGGAGTGATGCAGCTGGTGGTGCGTGCGATGGCCTGGGCGATCACCAAGGTGATGCGCGTGTCCGGTGCGGAAACCACCAGCGTCTGCGCCAGCGTGTTCATCGGCCAGACCGAAGCGCCGCTGACGGTGCGTCCGTACATTCCCAAGATGACCCAGTCCGAATTGCTGACGATGATGATCGGCGGCATGGCGCATATCGCCGGCGGCGTGCTCGCCGCCTACGTCGGCATGCTCGGTGGCAGCGACCCGGCGCAGCAGGCTTTCTACGCCAAGCATCTGCTCGCCGCCAGCATCATGGCGGCGCCGGCCACCCTGGTGGTCGCCAAGCTGCTGGTGCCGGAAACCGGTACGCCGCTGACCCGCGGCACGGTCAAGATGGAGGTGGAGAAGACCACCAGCAACATCATCGATGCGGCCGCGGCCGGTGCCGGCGACGGCCTGCGCCTGGCACTGAACATCGGCGCGATGCTGCTGGCCTTCATCGCGCTGATCGCGCTGATCAATGCACCGCTGACCTGGCTGGGCGAAGTGACCGGTGCGGCGGCGGCGCTGGGCAGGCCGACCAACCTGTCCACGATCTTCGGCTACGTGCTGGCCCCGGTGGCCTGGGTGATCGGCACGCCGTGGGCGGACGCGACCACGGTCGGCTCGCTGATCGGGCAGAAGGTGGTGATCAACGAATTCGTCGCCTACACCGAGTTGTCGCAGATCGTGAAGGGCCAGGTTGCCGGCGTGAGCCTGAGCGAAGAAGGCCGCCTGATTGCCACGTATGCTCTGTGCGGCTTTGCCAACTTCAGCTCGATTGCGATCCAGATCGGCGGCATTGGCGGGCTGGCACCGGAACGTCGTCACGATCTGGCCAAGTTCGGCCTACGCGCAGTGCTCGGCGGTTCGATCGCCACGTTCATGACCGCTACCATTGCCGGCGTGCTCTCGCATTTCGGTTGAGGCGGGACTGGTTCATCGGCGTGCCGTTCTAATGGCTGTACGCCACGTGTCATCTTCGTCATTCAAGCAAGCAGGTATTTATGAGTTCGGTCGTCGTTGTCGGGTCCTTCAATGTCGATCACGTGTGGCGGTGCGACGTGCTGCCGGCGCCGGGCGCCACCATCGCCGGCCGCTACAGCACCGGCCCGGGTGGCAAGGGCTTCAACCAGGCGGTCGCGGCCGCGCGTGCCGGTGCCAGGACGCACTTCCTGTGCGCGCTGGGCGACGATGCCGGCGGCGCGCTGGCGCGCTCTCTGGCTGCGCACGACGGCTTTGCGTTGATCGCCGAGCCCAGCAATGAGCCGACCGGCACCGGCGGGATCTATGTCGACGCGCACGGCCGCAACACCATCGTGATCGGGGCCGGCGCCAACTCGGTGCTGAGCGCAGCGTTCGTGGACAACCAGCGCGCGCTGGTGGCCTCATCCGGCGTGCTGCTGGCGCAGCTGGAATCGCCGGCGGAGACGATCGAATCGGCGCTGGCGCTGGCACGCGAATGCGGCGTGCTGACCGTGCTCAACGCCGCACCGGCCAATGCGCCGACCTCGATCGGCCTGCTCAAGCTGTCGGACGTGCTGACGCCCAACGAAACCGAATTTGCCGCCCTGCTCGGCCGCCATGTCGGCGAACGCATCAATGCCGACGATGTGGCGGCGCTGGACGGCAACACGCTGCATTCGCTGTGCCGCAAGCTGCTGCCGGGCGGTACCGTGGTGGTGACACTGGGATCGGTGGGCGCCTTCATCTCGCATGCGGAGGAACAGCTGCGCGGCGACACGGCCGCGCATTACCGCGTGGGCGCGGAAAGCGCGCAGACGGTGGACACCACCGGCGCCGGCGATGCCTTCAACGGCGCACTGGTGGCCTCCCTGGCGCAGTCGCCTGGCGCAAGCTTCATCACCCACATTCGCTTTGCCACCCGCTACGCGGCACGCTCCACCGAAGTGGAAGGCGCTGCCAACTCCATGCCGCGGCTGCTGCCCGATGTGGCTGTGTAAGTCGCACGCGTCGAACGACCAATGAAGGCGACCGCACCGATGCGGTCGCCTTCTGCATGAGGGCCTTGGCCTGCTCGTCAGAGACTGTTTGCGCCGCGGACCGCATGTTGGAGCTTGACTGCCGAAGGACGCTGCGAGCTCTGCTGCTGCCGGAGCTTCTGTCGCCTTCTCGGAAATCACTGGGATACGAAAAGGAGACGTGATGCAGCGTCGGGCGCCCGTGCCCTCATCCGGCGCTGACGCGCCACCTTCTCCCGACGGGAGAAGGACTAGACGCTGCTCCGCCGCCCCCGTTCTATCCAGTGGCGCGACCCGCACAGCCATCGCGCGGCACCGAAGGCCGGAAACGCTCTTCCGATTCCCGATTCCCGATTCCCCACCCCAGCTACAATGCCCGCATGCAGATCGGCCCTTACACCATCGCCCCCAAGGTGATCCTCGCCCCGATGGCCGGCGTCACCGACAAACCGTTCCGGCTGCTGTGCAAGCGGCTGGGCGCCGGGCTGGCGGTGTCGGAGATGACTATTTCCGATCCGCGCTTCTGGGGCACGCGCAAGTCGCTGCACCGCATGGATCACGCCGGCGAGCCTGACCCGGTCAGCGTGCAGATCGCCGGCACCGAGCCGCAGCAGCTGGCCGAGGCGGCGCGCTACAACGTCGATCACGGTGCACAGCTGATCGACATCAACATGGGCTGCCCGGCCAAGAAGGTCTGCAACGCCTGGGCCGGCTCGGCGCTGATGCGTGATGAGGCGCTGGTGGCGCGCATCCTGCGTGCGGTGGTGCAGGCGGTGGAGGTACCGGTGACCTTGAAGATCCGCACCGGCTGGGATTGCGACCACCGCAACGGCCCGGTGATTGCACGCATTGCCCAGGACTGCGGCATCGCCGCGCTGGCGGTGCACGGGCGCACCCGCGACCAGCACTACACCGGCAGCGCCGAGTACGCCACCATCGCGCAAATCAAGGCCGCGCTGCAGATTCCAGTGATTGCCAACGGCGATATCGATTCGCCGCACAAGGCCGCACAGGTGCTGCGCGAGACCGGCGTGGATGCGGTGATGATCGGCCGTGCCGCGCAGGGGCGGCCATGGATCTTCGGCGAGGTGGCGCATTACCTGGCCACCGGCGAGGCGTTGCCGCCGCCGTCGCTGGCGGTCGTACGCGACACCTTGCTGGACCATCTGCAGGCGCTGCATGCGTTCTACGGACAGCCGCAGGGCGTGCGCATCGCACGCAAGCACCTGGGCTGGTACGCCAAGGATCATCCGCAAGGCGCGGACTTCCGCGCGGTGGTCAACCGCGCCGACACGCCAGAGGCGCAGCTGGCGCTGACCGGCGACTATTTCGATGCGCTGATCGCCGGCGTGGCGCCGTCGCTGCCGAACGCCGCCTGAGGTTTTTCTGTTTGCTGGAGCGGCACGCATGAGCGCACCGGGCGACACTCCGACTTCTCTGCACGGTTTCTCGGCCACCGAACAGGCCCGCCTGCTCAAGCAGGCGCGGTGACTGGAAGCCACGCTCTTTCCAGCACGACCAGGGCGGCGATCCCTTCGTGGGCGCCAAGCTCGCCAACCTGCTGCTGGCCGGCAGCTTTGGCGATGTGCAGACCCAGATCAAGACGCCGCACCTGGACAACCGCGAGCCGGGCCGGTGCAAGACCATGATCGGGTTCTGGGAAGAAGTGCTGCTGTCGGCGGCCGAGCAGCTGCTGCATGCCGGCGCGGTGGACGCCGATACGGTGGACGGCATGCGCCGCAAACTGGCGCAGGTGCAAAGCGACCCGGATGCGGCGTTCTTCTATTCCTTACTTGCAGGCGCGCGCCACGGTCTACCGAGGCACCGAGGCCGACGCCGGTGCGCTTGCCGGCGTGCTGTCGTGTTCCAGATCGCCGGTCAGCGCCTTGCCGCTGGGCGCGTTCCAGATGCGGTGCCACATCTGCGCCAGCACCGCCCAGATCTGGTCGCGGGCCACCGGGGCGCGGTATGCCGCCTGGACCTGCCGCGGCACGATCGGCTGCCAGTCACCGTCGTCGCGATGGGCGACCACGAAGTTGAAGTTGTAGTCCGGTTCCAGGCCCATCCGCAGGTCGCTGAGCATCAGGTCGTCGTCCACCAGCCGCGCGCGCATGAAGCCGCGGTTGAACCAGGTCAGCCGGCGCACCGAGTCGAACGCGGCCACCTCGCCCAGCGCCTGGGCGTTGCTGGAAAACCCGCGGAACTGCATCGGGCCGCTATCGGCCACCAGCGAGCGTTCGCCGATGACATAGCCGCTGGGCGTCATTGCCACCACGCGCCAGAGCAGCGTATTGAAGGGCATCGGCACCGAGAAACGCGGCGCGTCGGCCAGCCCCATGGCGGCCAGGGCGCGATCAGCCTGCTGATCGACCAGATGCTTGGCGATCAGCGACCAGCCCAGATACGCAGAACTGGCCACCAGGCCGATCACCAGCACACGCTGCGCCAGCGGGCGCTCGCGTGCGAACCAGGCGATGGCGCAGGCCAGCAGCAGCCACAGCGTATAGGCCGGGTCGATGATGAAGACGCTGGACCACATGGTCGGATGCGGTTGCAGCGGCCACCACAGCTGGGTGCCGTAGACGGTGAAGGCGTCCAGCAGCGGGTGGGTGATCAGGGCCAGCTGTATCGCCCAGAACCAGCGCATGGGCGCGCCAGCCACGCGTCCATTGCCGTAGCGGCGGAACAGCCACCAGATCAGCCACCCCAACAGTGGTAGCACGAACAGCGAATGGCTGACGCTGCGGTGCACCGTCATCAGGGTGACCGGGTCGTCGGTCAATGGCAGCAAGGCCAGTGAGTCGAGGTCGGGCAAGGTGCCCAGTGCCGCGCCGGCGAGCAAGGCGGCACGCCGCTGTCCGGGCGGCGCGATGGCGGCAGCGATGGCACCGCCAAGAACGATCTGGGTCAGGGAATCCATCGCCCGATGCTAGCAGGCTGGACACACATCCATCGGACCAAGGTGGTGAGCGTTTAAGTTGGCACACAGCTGCGCGTGCATTCGTGTTCCATGCACGGTGTACAAGGGATGCTGCGACTCCTTGCGACTCCTTGCGACTCCTTGCGACTCCTTGCGACTCCTTGCGACTCCTTGCGAGTCCTTGCGAGGCGCGCGACTGCGCGATGGCTTCAGCGCGAGCCTAGGCAACCGCCGGCCGACGGCGCAGCGCGACGGCCGCGGCCGTTCCACCTGCCAGGTACGGAGCCCCTCCCATGCACCGGCTTCGGCCCACAGCACACAGGGGCGGTGTCCGCTGCCTGCATCCCTGGCGTCTTAACCCCACGGCGCCGCGTTCAGGCGCACAATGCAAGGGTCACCGCGGGCGTGTATCATCCGCACCCATCTTTTCATCCGAATCAAGGGATATAAGCCTGATGTCCAGCTACCTGTTCACCTCCGAATCGGTCTCCGAAGGCCATCCGGACAAGATTGCCGACCAGATTTCCGATGCCGTCCTGGATGCCATCCTGGCCCAGGACAAGCGCGCCCGCGTGGCCTGCGAGACGATGGTCAAGACCGGCGTGGCGATCGTGGCCGGCGAAGTGACCACCAGCGCCTGGATCGACCTGGAAGCGCTGACCCGCAAGGTGATCCTGGACATCGGCTACAACAGTTCCGAGGTCGGCTTCGACGGCGAGACCTGCGGCGTGCTCAACCTGATCGGCAAGCAGTCGCCGGACATCAACCAGGGCGTGGACCGCAAGAAGCCCGAAGAACAGGGCGCTGGCGACCAGGGCCTGATGTTCGGCTATGCCACCAACGAGACCGACAGCTACATGCCGGCGGCGATCCACCTCTCGCACCGCCTGGTCGAGCAGCAGGCCAAGATCCGCAAGAAGAAAAACTCGGCACTGTCCTGGCTGCGTCCGGATGCCAAGTCGCAGGTCACCCTGCGCTATGAAGGCGGCGTGGCGACTGCGATCGACGCAGTGGTGCTGTCGACCCAGCACGATCCGGGCATCAAGCAGAAGGACCTGATCGAAGCGGTGCGCGAGGAAATCCTCAAGCCGGTGCTGCCGGCCAAGTGGCTGCACAAGGGCACCAAGTTCCACATCAACCCGACCGGCAAGTTCGTGATCGGCGGCCCGGTGGGCGATTGCGGCCTGACCGGTCGCAAGATCATCGTCGACACCTACGGCGGCTGGGCCCGTCACGGTGGCGGCGCATTCTCGGGCAAGGATCCGTCCAAGGTCGACCGTTCGGCCGCCTATGCCGCGCGCTATGTGGCCAAGAACGTGGTGGCTGCGGGTCTGGCCGACCGTTGCGAAGTGCAGGTCTCCTATGCCATCGGCGTGGCCGAGCCGACCTCGATTTCGGTCACCACCTTCGGCACCGGCAAGATCGCCGACGAGCAGATCGAGAAGCTGATCCGCACGCACTTCGACTTGCGTCCGTTTGGCATCATCCAGATGCTCGACCTGATCCACCCGATGTACCAGCAGACCGCGTCCTACGGTCACTTCGGCCGCAAGCCGAAGGACTTCACCTACACCGACGGTGCCGGCGCGCAGCATTCCGCCACCTCGTTCTCGTGGGAGAAGACCGACCGCGCCGACGCCCTGCGCACCGATGCAAAGCTGAAGTAAGCACGCCGCTCCTGCAGGAGCGAGCGCGATGCGCAACGACCGGGCCGCTGATGCGGCCCGGTTTCGTTTCGGGGTCTGTCGGTGGGTTGCCCAACTCCAGGAAGTGGCAGATTGCGAAGGCTCCGGCTTACCGCGGCCCCGCACGCGGACGGGCGTGACGAAATAAAACCCCTCTCCTGCGGGAGAGGGTTGGGGTGAGGGTACCGGCGAAACCACTCACCTGCCGAATAGCACGTGGCTGCGCACGTACCCTCATCCGCCCCTACGGGGCACCTTCTCCCGCCTTGCGGGAGAAGGGACAACGACGCCAACCGCTGCTCAAGCCCCTCTCCTGCGGGAGAGGAGTTGGGGTGAGGGTACGGGGCGAAGCCACATGCCATGCGGACCACCGCAGGACAGTTGTCGCGATCGCGATACTACCGATCGAGCTGCAACTGCTGTTCGAGCGCCAGGGCAAAACCCGCCAATGCGCAGGCCATGCGTTGCTCCGGAGCGCAGACCCCCAGCGACAGCTCCTGCTGCAGCGGCGGATGGGCAAGATCCAGCGGTGCCAGCGTGCGAAGTTGATCCAACGATTGCGCCAGGTAGAGGGCGCGCACAACCTTCGTGCCGTCTGGCTCGCGCCACAAGCCGAGCACCAATGCACCACCCGGCGGCGGATCATCGGCACCGTAGCCGGGCAGGTGGAAATGCACGCCCAGCAGCCCGCTCAATGCAGCGATGTGCGTATCGCTGCCAACAAACAACGAGACCTTCGGCGCCTGCGCATCGCCGAAGCGCTGCATGACCTGGCGTGCCAGCGGCGCGCCTGAGCGCTGCGCCATGTAGTGCGGCCGTGCATAGATATCGAACAGCAGCGCGTGCAGGCGCGAGACCTGCGCCAGGCGCTCCGGTGTGGCGCGGCCCCAGCCGACCTGTGACAACGGCAAGCCATCGGCGTACTGCAGCAGCAGCACTTCGCCGGTACCGGAGGTCAGATCGATCGGCCCGCTCAAGGCCAGGCCACGCCCGTTGGCCGACGGCGCCAGTGTGGAGGTCATCCGCGCAAAGTCGCACAGCGTCCGGGTGCAGCCCAGGATCTGCTGCATGGCCTGCAGCTCGGCGGCATGGCCTTGCAAGAGCGCGTCGGGGCCACCGATTTGCTGCGCGATGGCGGCCACCGCTGCTGCGGCATCGAATGGCACAGCGCCGGCTTCGATCGGCCGGAACAGCGGATCGTTACTGCCTGGCTCACGGTGTCCGGCAACGATGCCGCAGCCTGGCGCCAGCGCATCGGCCAACAGTGCGCCGCTGTCGATGGTGCGTTGGTCGGTATTGGCCCAGACCGCCACTGCACCCGGTGCCGGGCATCCCGCCGCCGGCAATACGCCCTGCTGCGTCAGCCACTGACGCAGGTAGTCGCCACTCAATCGCACCGCCTTGCGACCGCGCGGGGTAAGCAGGCTGGCTGGCGTGGACCACTGCGGCCAGGCTTGGTCGGCATAGCGCGCCGCGGCGGCTTCGCCCTGCAGCGGCGCGCGCACGCCGTGTCGGAAGATCACCACCACGCGCTCCAGCTGCGCTGCCGGTGCAGCGGACAACGGTGCGGCAACAGCGCTTGCATGCGTGTGCGCCTCCGACGGCGTGCGCGATGCACTCCGCGCCGATGATGCGCAACCACCCAACAGCAAGACCGCAAACATCAGCATGCACAACGCGCTGGTGGCGAACATCGCGTGCGCGCGGAAATACGGCGCGCGCAGGTCCGGCGCTGCCCTGTTCGCTGGCTGCCCGGGGCGGCCCGTGCGGGAGAGCGGGCGCAACGCGATCCCCATCGCATCGCGCCCGCTGCTTCGAGCAGTCGCTGACCGCGGCGATTCCCGTCCACCAACGAACGCCGCCTGTCGCCATGCACCCTGCCCCACATCACCGCGCTTGCGCCCCGCTACGCTCCCCAGGCGATACACGCGCAGGACGGCGCCACACCCCGCTTGCAAGTGGCCAGAACAGCTCTGCCAGTGGTGCAGCAGCCAACACCGATCGATCACGCGTCATCCAAAGTGCGGCACTCCGTTCGCGGAGGCTGCGACAGCACCACTGCGAGCAACGAGAAAGCAATGCAGCGACACCGCATCACACCTGCAAGCCGGCTTGCCGCGCATGGTGGTGAGCGGTTGTTGCAATTCGGTGACGCCACCGCAATCCCCGATATCTGCATGCGCAGGACGCATAAGTCGGCACAGTCGCTGAAGCATGGAAACCGGAATCACGACCGGGCTGCGCAGACGACCAGCGTTGGCCCGTCGTGCGCACCTGCATGCACACCGTTGTTCAAATGCGCGCTTCTCTACGCAGGGCGTCACTGCAGTCTTGCTGCCCATCCTGCGGCGCAGTGGCGCTGCGACTGTCACGAGCAACTGCCAGCCAGATCCCTGGCAACGTTGCTTTATCTTTACTTTGTGCGGGAAAAGGCGACTCTGGATGAGGATGAGGCGCAAAGCACGCCAGTGCCCATCGCACACGGGCGGCCAGAGATGACGAGCGAGACAAGCTGCATCCTGCAGGGAGCGGCACGATATGACGCTTTCGTGGCCCCACCACTCCCAAAGCGCGGCATGAGTCCACGTGCCTCCACGCCCGCCAGGCGCTCCTGATCTTTGCGACATGCACACCCATCAACGCGATGCTGCCCAGCCGCCGGTCAGCGGCTACACCGCACCGACAACCAACGCGTGCTCAGGTCCGAAGAAAGATCTCGACACGTCGATTGAGTTGTCGCCCGCCGGGGTTGTCCTGCCCGTTGACGGTATTGGGGGCAACCGGCTGCGTTTCTCCGTAGCCCTTGGCGCCAGCAGCCTGCGCGGTGCCGCGCGTGCGCAGCGCTGCCAGCACCTCAGTGGCACGGCGTTCGGACAGCGCCTGATTGTAGGCATTCTCGCCCTTGGCATCGGTGTGCCCACGCACTTCCATCTCCCTGGCGGTCACGCTGCCAAGCGCCGCAGCCAGCGTGTCGAGCACGCGTGCGGCATCGGGACGGATATCGGACTTGTCGAAGTCGAACAGGATGCGGTCGTTCAAGGTGATCAGATAGCCGCAGGGCGCACCGGGAGGAGCGAATTTCTGCAGTGGCGGGAAGCGGCCGGCCGGCGGCACCTTGGGCAGCGGCGGCATGCGCACCTCGCGTGGCGGGGTGCCCACCGTGCCGGTACCATCGCCACGGTTCTGCACCAGGCCATCGGGGCTGTTCCAGGTGCCCGAGCCGTCGGCATTGATGGTGACCAGACCGCGCGGTCCATTCCAGGTGCCGCTGCCATCGCCGCGATTGTCGATCAGCCCGCTCTTGTCGCTATTCCAGGTGCCGGCGCCCTTGCCATCCAGGCTGATCAGCCCAGCCGGGCCGTTGTAGGTACCGCCACCGTTGGACTGCACATCGATCAGCGCATCGTCGCCATTCTGTCCGGTGGCATTGATGGTGCCGCTGCCATCGGCGTTGACGCTGATCAGGCCACCGTCGAGGTTGGCGGTGCCGCTGCCGTCGGCCTTGAGATTGAACAGACCTCTCTCGCCATTGCGCAGCAGGTTGCCGTTGGCATCGATGCTGGTGATGCCGGCATCGTTGACCAGCGCGCCGCCCGTGCCACAGCGGGCCGGCGCCACACTGATGCCCTCGACCGGGTCGAGCACTTTCTGCAGCGAGGCTTCCAGCGCGCGTTGCGCCGGGGTCACGCCAACGATGTCGGGCACCACGATGGTGGGAATGGCCGGAAATTCCGGCACCGCGTCAGCCGCCGCTGCAGGCGCCTCCGCCGCGTGCATCGCCGCCTGCGGTGCGGAAGCTGCGGTGCCGGCAGCACCTGCATCCTTTGGCGCTTCGCCACGACCGCAACCGACCAACAACACCGGAACCCACAGCACTGCCGACAGCGTGCGCATCGCATCTTCCTTGTTCGAGCCTATTCGAGAGATGGCCTGATACCACGAGCGGGGTAAACACGGCGCTGACAGTGCCGGACATGTACCGGCCCTGGCCGCAGGGTCGACTCACAGGCTCGCGGGCACAGACGCGGGCGCAGGCTGCGGCGAGTGCATCGGTGCAGGCACCGCGCCAGCTTCGGCCTGCAACTGCGCATGCAGGATGCGGCGGATCTCCAGGATGGCCTGCGGCGTTTCCTGCACGCTGTGCCAGGAGGTCACCACCAGTTCGGACGCGGCGCCGTCCAGATGCGCGCTGCGGTACGGCACCAGGCCATCGTCGGAGTCGGCCAGCGGTACCTGCGGTTTTTCGCGGCCCACGATGGTGTGGTAGCGCACCTGCGGCGAGATCGGCAGGTCCATCGTGGCGCGCACGAACGGGTCGGTATCGCGCAGGTTGTCGATGCTGGTCGGTGGCAACAGAGGGCTCTTGCGACGCGGCGGCCCGCCCTGCCCTTCGCGTTCGCTGTTGGCGAGGTCCTGCAGCACATCGCTGAACCGGTCCAGCAAGGCGATCGGCAGGCGTACCATGCGGCCGACGAAACGCCCCAACCCGCCCTCGGCCAGCGGCGTGCCGCGATGCGGCGCAGCGATGAAGATGGCGCGGTCGATCTGCGGCATCGGCGAAAAATGCAGCAAGGGCGACAGCTTGGCGCGCACGCGCGCACCGCGTTCGCCTTCCAGCCGATAGTCCTGCAGCAGTGCATTCCAGATCTGCTCACCGGACGAAGAGACCAGCAGGCGTCCGATCACCCCGCCCATGCTGTGGCCGATCAACACCATGCCGTGCGAGGCGGGTGCGGTGCCGGCCGGGTCGAAGTGCCGCAGGCTGCGCTCCACCAGCGCCTGGATTTCGGCGCGATTGACCGCAATCGGCGCGTTGGTCGGGTAATACACCTGCCAGATCTGATAGTGCTGGCGCAGGGTTTCATCGCCCATCACCTCGTTGGCCACATTGACCCAGGCCTCCGGGCTGCTGGCCAGCCCGTGCAGCATCAGCAGCACACGTCGGTTGGGGTCATAGGGCTGCATCAGATACAGGTGCGCGCGATCGATACCGCGTGCGCTGCCCAGCATGGACCGCAACGACTGCGCGGCAAAACCCGACTTGGCCAGCCACAGCCCGTAGGCCGCAGTGAAGTTGGCCGCCAGCGGCACGCGCTGGCCGTGCAGCACCACTTCGTTCTGGCGATACGGGTCGTACGGCACCACCGTCACCAGATCGGTGCGCAGCACCGCATCCAGGCTGTCTCCCTCGAAGCGCAACAGCAGCGTTGCCGGTGCATACGGCATTTCGCTGAAGTTCGGTAGCGGGCGCCCGGCCGCGGTGCTGGCGGCCGCAGCCTGCTGCACGGCAAGGCCAGCCGGGTCGCCGACCACCTGCGGGTCCACTTCGGCCACCAGTTCGGCGCCGAAGCCGTCGCGTCGATACGTGCTGCGCAATCCGTCAAAGCGTAATGCCGAGGCCGCAAAGATCGCGCGCGGCGCGTTGCCGCCGCCCGGCAGCCGATACGCAGACGTGTCGATGGCGACCTGCCAACCGCCGACGGCGGTCGGTGTCGGGGTGATCTGGCCGGCTTGTTGCGCACGCGCGAACAGGCGCTCGACCACCTGTTGCACGGCGTAGTTGTAGTAGTCGCGCACCTGGGTCTGGCGGTTTTCGAAGGCGCGCGCACCGGGCGCACGTGCAGTGAAAAACAGGTAGGCATAGGCATGCCGCGCGGCTTCCAGCCAGGCTTGCATCGCCGTATCGCTCATCTGCGCCGGGTTGCGGCCGCCCAGGTCGATCGCATGCGCTGTCCACAGCTCGGCTTGCGTGGCCAGGCGGCGCTCGTCGCCGATGCCCGCCACCGTGGCCAGTTGCTGCACGCAGGGCAGCGGCTGCTTGCGGCAGGCCTCGGGTTGCAGGCAGGCCACCTGCAGGGTCTCGCTGCCGGATTGACTGAGTGCACCGGTGCTGAGCACATCGCCGCGCGTCTGCGCGATGTAGTCGCCGCTGCTGCGCGATTGCACCGTGACCATCGCACAGCCGCTCAGCCACGCTCCCAGCAGCGCGGCCGCCAGCAGCGCAGCGCGGCCGCGCAGGCGTGCGTACGGAATCACTGCGCCGCGCTCGCCGAGGCACCGGGTGCGGGTGCCTGCGGCATGCCGGCGCGGATGCGCCCGGAAAAATCCGCGGCAGTATCGGCGGCGATCGCACGCGCAGTGAAATGGCCGCGCTGCTTCAGCGTGGCGAAATCGTAGCCGGGCATCAGGCCCTGGTGATCGTAGGCGTATTGGTCGGCATATCCGGACAGCAGCAGGCGGTGATCCAGCGGCAGGGTGGGCCGCAGCTGGCGTACCAGGGCGAACACGACCGTGGTGCAGTTGCTGGTCAGCGTGTTGTAGAACGCCGGCTTGCGATTCAGATCGTGGGCCAGCCCGACATAACCCATGAACATGCGGCGCAGGCCGGCCTTGGGAATCGCCAGGCGATACAGGTACATGTCCTCGCCGCGCACGTTGGTGCGCACGCGCAGGATGTCGCGCTCGTCGGCTGCCACCAGGGTCTCTTCGAAACTGCGGAAGAAGCCGCCCACGGCCGAGAACGACTCGCCGCGCTCCTTGCGGATTTCCAGCGAAAACACCACGTGCGAGCCGTCGTCGAAACCGAACGACACCAGCGTGTGCGCGATCGCCGGGCCCATCCAGTACGACAAGGCCAGATCGGCGCTGACCAGCCGATCCAGATCGTACTGGCGGGTTTCCCAGCGCGGAACGTGCTTGGTTTCGCTATGCCAGTCGAAATTGCGCACGTTGTGCAGGGTCACGCTGTTGCCGTGCACCTCCGGGCGCAGACGCTGGGCGACATCGTCGGCCCAGTCGCGGTCCTGGCTGGGCTGCATGAGCCCCCACGACACCGCGAGCACCACGAACGCCGCACCGAAGATACCCACCAGGGCCCAGTTCTCGCGGCCACGGCGCAAGCCCCACACTGCGGCCAACGCCATCGCGCACCACGATGCCACCCAGCCGATGCGCACCAGCGCATTGCCGGTGAGCGCGAAATAGATCGCCAATGCGCCCCAGGTCGCGGCCAGCACCAGCGCCACGCGCAATGCCCAGCGGCCGATGACCGCACGGGTGGCCGGTGTCATCGCGTGCCGCCTTCGGGCACCTGCATGCCCAGCGCATGCATCAGCAGATCGGCCGAGCGATGGGCGAGGCGCTTGCGTTCGGACTCATCGCTGCCGCGCAGGCAACTGCCCAGCATGTCGATCACCAGCAGCAGTTGTTCGTCGTCGACGTCGGCCCGGCACAGGCCGGCATCGCGGGCGCGGTGAACGAACGGCAGGAAGATCGCCACCACGCGCCGGTCGGCGGCTTCCACCGCCGGGTGTGCGCGTTCGATCGAGCGCCAGAAGTCCACCAGCGGCGCCGACTGGGCGATGTGCTCGGCCACGTCGTGCAGCAGCACGGCCAGCCCGTCTGGACGGCCGGCCAGGTCGGCGGCCAGCCGCTCCAGGCCATCCAGCCCGCGCGCCATCAGAGCGGTCATCAACGCCACCCGGTCCGGGAAGTTCCGGTACAAGGTGGCGCGGCCCAGGCCGGCGCGCTCCACCACCAGCTCCAACGGGGCATTGACGCCGTGTTCGCTGAACACTTCGTCGGCAGCATCGAGAATCTGCCGGCGGCGCAGCGTGGCATCAGGGCGGGAGGTCATCATGCCGGTATTATCGGACAGATTTGTCCGCTCATGCCAGCGCCCGCTTGCCGATTCTGCGTCCGTGCCGACCAACGGTAGGATCATCCGGTGTTCTGCACCCCTTGCGAGACGCCGTTGACGCAGGCGACCAGCGCGCGCAGCAATTCCTCGTCTTCGCCCTCGCTGGCCCGCCAGCGCTGCAGCAGGTCCACCTGCAGCACGCTGATCGGGTCGATGTACGGGTTGCGCAGGCGGATCGACAAGGCCAGCCGTGGGTCGTGCTGCAACAGCGACTGTTGCTGCAGCAGCGCCTTGACCCAGCCCTTGGTCAGTGCCAGTTCGTCGCGGATCTGCGGGAAAAACCGCTCGTGCAGGTCGCCCGACAGCCGCGAGAACAGCTCGGCAATGGTGAGGTCGCCCTTGGACAGCACCATCGCCACATCGTCCAGGAAGGTGCGGAAGAACGGCCAGTCCTGCGCCATCTCGCGCAAGCTGTCTTCGTGCCCGGCATCCACCGCGGCCTGCAGCCCGCTGCCCACGCCATACCAGCCCGGAATCACCGCACGCGCCTGGCTCCACGCGAACACCCACGGAATCGCGCGCAGGTTCGACAGCGCGGCATCCTGGCCCAGCCGGCGCGAGGGCCGCGAGCCCAGCGTCATGCGTTCGATCACATCGATCGGCGTGGCCAGGCGGAAGTACTGCATGAAGTCCGGCGCACCGACAAAGGCGCGGTAGGCGACCGTGCTGCGCTCGGCGACCAGATCCATCACCGGGCGCCAGCGATCCTCGCGCGGCTCGGGCGCACGCGGGCGCAGGCTGGACAACAGCACCGCGCCGGTCATCTGTTCCAGCGAGCGCAGCGCCAATGCACGGATGCCGTACTTGCGGTGGATCACCTCGCCCTGCTCGGTGACGCGCAGGCGGCCATCCACGCTGCCGCGCGGGGCCGCATCCAGTGCGCGGCTGGTCTTGCCGCCGCCGCGGGCGATCGAACCGCCGCGACCATGGAAAAACGTCAGCCGCACGCCCAACTCGTCAGCGGCTTCCAGCAGCTCCACCTGCGCGCGTTGCAGGCCCCAGCGCGAGGCGGCAATGCCACCATCCTTGCCGCTGTCCGAATAGCCCAGCATCACCATCTGAGTGTCGCCGCGCGCGGCCAGATGCTGGCGATACACCGGGTCGGCCAGCAGGTCCTGCACGGTGCCGGTACCGCCACGCAGATCGTCCACGGTTTCGAACAGCGGCACGATGTCCAGCGGCACCGCACCGGCGGCGTCGACCAGCCCGCCGCGGCGCGCCAGCGCCAGGACGGTGAGCACGTCGGCGCGGTTGTGCGCCATCGAGATGATGTAGCTGCCCAGCACATCGGCGCCGTGGCGCGTGCGGGCATCGGCGAGCGCGGCGAACACCGCGTCCAGCCGCGTATTGCCATCCTCGTCCACCCGCGGCAGCGCCTGTTCGCCGGCAGCATACGGGCCGAGCACGGCGGCGCGCTGTGTCGCATCCTGGCCTTCCCAGTCGCCCTGGCCCAGCGCATCGGCAACCGCGCGGGCATGCACGCTCGATTCCTGGCGCACATCCAGCCGCGCCAGATGAAACCCGAAACTGCGCACGCGCCACAACAACCGGCGCACTGCAAACCAGCCGGCATGCAGACCCTTGTTGGCCTGCAGGCTATCCAGGATCAGCTGCAGATCGTGTTCGAGTTCGGACGGTGCGGCGTAGGCGCCGTCGGCATCGTCCAGCGTGGCCTGCAGGCGTGCACGCATCAGGTCGTTGAGCAGCCGGTACGGCATGTCGCCGTGGCGCGGGCGCGAACGGGCGGCGGCCTCCGGCAGCAGCGCACGGTAGCGTTCCAGCTGCACAGCGAGCTCGGGGCTGACCGGCACCAGCGTGGTCGACTGGCTGAGCAGACTGGCCAGTTGCCAGAGTTCCTTCTGGTAACGGTCCAGCACTGCGCGGCGCTGCGCATCCAGTGTGCCGGCGATGGTGGCGGCATCCACATTGGGATTGCCGTCCATGTCTCCGCCCACCCAGGTGCCGAAGCGCAGCAGGCGCGGCAGCGGCGGCACGCTGCCGTAGGCTTCTTCGATGGCGTGTTCCAGGGTTTCGTACATCACCGGGATGACGCGATAGAGCACCTGGGTGAGATAGAAGCCCACGTGCTCGCGCTCGTCGTCCACGGTGGGCCGCACCGGCGAGGAATCGGCGGTCTGCCAGGAGGCGGTCAAGGCCATGCGGAAGCGTGCCGCATCGCTGGCGCGCTCGTTGGGCGTGCGCATGCCGTCCAGGTTGTCGACCAGGCTGGCGACCATCAACTGCTCTTTTTCCAGCAGCGCGCGGCGCACCGCCTCGGTGGGATGCGCGGTGAACACCGGCTCCACGTCGATGCGCGGCAGCCAGTCGCTGAGTTCGTCCAGGGTCACGCCCTGCGCCTTGAGCCGGCGCAAGGCATCGTGCAGGCCGTCGGGCTGCGGCGTATCGGTACCGCTGCGCTGGTAATCGCGCCGGCGGCGGATGCGGTGCACGCGCTCGGCGATGTTGACCACCTGGAAATAGGTGCTGAAGGCGCGCACCAGCGCCTCGGCATCGCGCGGCGCGCGCCCGGTGAGTTGTTCGCTCAGCGTGGAAGGCGGCGCATCGCTCTCGCGACGCGAAATGGCGGTGGTACGGACGCGTTCGATTTCGTCGAGGAATTCCGCAGACACCTGCTCGGCGAGCAAGTCGCCGACCAGCGCACCAAGCCGGCGAACATCGTCGCGCAAGGGCAGATCGGGAGTAGCGAACACAAGACTGCTGCGGTACTCGTTCATCGGAAACGCACACCCTCTTCAAGCGCAAAGTCGTCGAAGACTAACCCAAAAGGATTAGAGGGTTTCGTTGCGCAAGACGGTTTCAGAGCGAACCATCCTGCGCCAGTCCCACTCGCGCTCGTATCCGCCACTGAAATCCGTCGCCCGACGCCAGCATCAATGCGTAGGAGCGCGCCCGGGCGCGCCAAGGTTACCGGCAAAGCTCCATCGCGCCCGGGGGCGCTCCTACCTGCGACGCGCTGATCCGACACGCTTTCCCACACCATTGCGTGCGACGACGCTCATCGCTTGGATGGCGCTGCAGCCTGTGCAGCGGGATCGCCGACATGCGTCTTCAACCATTGCTCGCTCTCGGCCAGCATCTGCAGGATCGATTGCCGCGCACGGCAGGCCTGCGATTCGTTGGGCAGCAGTACCAGCCGCGCGGTGCCACCCAGCCCCTTGATCGCAGCGAACATGCGTTCGCTCTGGATCGGGAAGGTGCCGGTGTTGTTGTCGTCCTGGCCGTGGATCAGCAGCAGCGGGACCTTGATCTTGTCGGCATGGTTGAATGGCGACATCGCCTGGTAGACCGACTGTGCCTGCCAGTAGTTGCGTTCTTCGGCCTGGAAACCGAACGGCGTCAGCGTGCGATTGTAGGCGCCGCTGCGCGCGATGCCGGCCTTGAACAGGCGCGGCGGATCTTGCTCTCACGCGCCGGGTCGCCACCATCCTGCGCTTCAACCCAGACCAGCGTGGCCGGCGCATCGTGCCGCCAGGTGATGTCGCACACACCGGTCGGCACCGCATCGTTGCCGGTGCGCAGGCCTTTCACCAGCGACAACGGAGCAGGCAGCCCGGCAATCTGCCGCTCGCTACCGCCTCTGATCCATTGCAACCACAGCTTGCCGGCGAAGGAACACCGGCTGCTGGCGAAGGTTTGGGGATCCAGTTCCGTGCTGCCATCTGTGATGCGCGTTGCGTTTCGCCTGCATTGCCGCTTCCCTGTTCTGGATCGAGCCCGGACCATAGCAGCCGCCCGCTGCCCGCTCTCCTGCCGTTGGTTGAAGGACATGCCAATCAAGCAGGCCAATTCATGCCGGAGGAGGGTGCTGCCGATATAATCGGCGCTCTTGTCGAGGGGCGCTGCGACCGGTAAGGCGGACTGATCCGCCATCTGCACCACCAGGTGCGGGGCATACGGCCAGGCTCGACCAGCATTCACCGTTCAACGGCGCCCGGAACTGCAGACAACGCCTGCTACCGGAGCTATCGCATGAACGCTGTGACCAAGATCGACCCGCATACCGATTACAAGATCGCCGACATCTCCCTGGCCGATTGGGGCCGCAAGGAGCTGGACATCGCCGAGCACGAAATGCCGGGCCTGATGTCGATCCGCCGCAAGCATGCGCAGACCAAGCCGCTGAAGGACGTACGCGTCACCGGCTCGCTGCACATGACCATCCAGACCGCGGTGCTGATCGAAACGCTCAAGGACATCGGCGCCGACGTGCGCTGGGCCTCGTGCAACATCTTCTCCACCCAGGACCACGCCGCTGCGGCGATCGCCGCCACCGGCACCCCCGTGTTCGCCTGGAAGGGCGAGACGCTGGAAGAGTACTGGGACTGCACCCTGGACGCGCTGACCTTTACCCTGCCCGACGGCACCCAGACCGGCCCGGAGCTGGTGGTGGACGACGGCGGCGACGTCACCCTGCTGATCCACAAGGGCTATGAGCTCGAAAACGGCAGCACCTGGGTCGACGAGCCGGCCTCCTCGCACGAAGAAGGCGTGATCAAGGCGCTGCTCAAGCGCGTGGCCGTCGAGCGTCCGGGTTACTGGACCCGCGTGGTCAAGGACTGGAAGGGCGTCTCCGAAGAGACCACCACCGGCGTGCACCGCCTGTACCAGATCGCCGAAGCCGGCAAGCTGCTGATCCCGGCCATCAACGTCAACGACTCGGTCACCAAGAGCAAGTTCGACAACCTCTACGGCTGCCGCGAATCGCTGGCCGATGGCCTCAAGCGCGCGATGGACGTGATGCTGGCCGGCAAGGTCGCCGTGGTCTGCGGCTACGGCGACGTGGGTAAGGGCAGCGCCGCCTCGCTGCGTGCTTATGGTGCCCGCGTGGTGGTCACCGAAATCGACCCGATCTGCGCCCTGCAGGCGTCGATGGAAGGCTTCGAAGTCAATACCATCGAATCCACCCTGGGCCGCGGCGACATCTATGTCACCACCACCGGCAACAAGGACATCATCACCGTCGAGCACCTGCAGGCGATGAAGGACCAGGCCATCGTCTGCAACATCGGCCACTTCGACAACGAGATCCAGGTCGATGCGTTGAACGCGCTCAAGGGCGTGGAGAAAATCAACATCAAGCCGCAGGTCGACAAGTACGTGTTCGACAACGGCAATGCGATCTTTCTGCTCGCCGACGGCCGCCTGGTGAACCTGGGCTGCGCCACCGGCCACCCGAGCTTCGTGATGTCCAACTCGTTCGCCAACCAGACCCTGGCGCAGATCGATCTGTGGGAAAAGCGCGACAGCTACGAAAAGAAGGTCTACATCCTGCCCAAGCACCTGGACGAAGAAGTCGCACGTCTGCACCTGGAAAAGATCGGCGTCAAGCTGACCACCCTGACCAAGGACCAGGCCGACTACCTCGGCGTGCCGGTGGAAGGCCCGTTCAAGCCGGATCATTACCGCTACTGAGTCTTTGGCAAAACATCGCCATGCAGACAAGAACGGGCGCCGCAAGGCGTCCGTTTTTTGTGTGATCAGTGGACCAGGCGCGCCTGAAATGTTCTGCCACCGGCACTGCCCCATCAGCTGAGGATGCCGACGGCCCGCTCGCTGCGACAGTGCCCGCCCGATCCGAACCTGCTCCCCTTGCCCGATGTCGCTGGAGACCCAAGCCGAACGATTTATGCAGGCCATGGAGGTGCTGGCTGGCTCTGCAGGCAACGGCACGTTGGGGAGTGCACTGGGCTGGACGAGCGGCCTTTTCCGGCCAGCTGACCTGACGTTCTTGCTTAGTCCGGCCACCCGTACCACAACTGTGCTACAGTGCCTGCGACACATCGTTGGGAGGCAGCATGAGCACCACCACCATCCGCCTGCCGGACGCGCTCAAGGCCCGCATCGCCAAGGCCGCGCAAGCGGCCGGCACTACCTCGCACAACTTCATCCTGGAAGCCATCGCAGAGAAGGCCGAGTTGGCCGAACGGCGCGCCGACTTCCATGCAGAGGCCGAACGCCGTTGGGCCGAATTCCTCGATACCGGCGAGAGCATCCCCTGGGACGAGATGCGTCGCTATCTGATGGGGCGCATTCAGGGCACGGACACTCCACTTCCCGTCCCCCGCAAGTTCGCGAAATAACATGGCGCGCGTCGAGTTCCTACCCTCTCTCAACGAGGACCTGCGGCGTATCATCGGCCACCTGGAACAGAACGAGGCGGCGCACATCCAAGAGCGTCTTGGCGAGATCGTGAGCGCATCTGATGTGCTCACGAACAATCCGCTGATCGGGCGCCTGACGCATAACGATCTGCGTGAATTGGTCATTGGCCAAGGCGCCCGCGGATACATTGCCCTCTACCAGTACGTAATGGCGCTGGACACCGTATTTGTCCTGGCGATCCGCGCGCAACGCGAGACCGGCTATGCACGCGAGGCATGAAACCGAGGCCGACACCCGCGCCAACCGCATCGACCCGGTGCTGCGCGATGCCGGCTGGGGCGCAATGGAGGGCGCGCAGGTCCATCGCGAACTGATTTGCCCTGGCCGCATCCTCGGCGGCGGCCAGCGCGGCACCGCGCTGTCGGCGGATTACGTGCTGAGTTATCGCGGTCGCAGACTGGCGGTGATCGAGGCCAAGCGTGCAGGACTAGGCCACACCGCCGGCGTCGCCAGGCCGAGGACTATGCGGCGCGGCTGCAGGCGCGGTTCGCATATACCACCAACGGGATCGGCTGGTGTGGCATCGACATGAACAGTGGCGTCGAGGGCGACATCGCCTTGCCGTTCCCGACGCCGGAGCAACCCTGGCTGCGCGGCTTTCCCGACGGTAACGACTGGCGTGAGCGCTGAGGACCAACTGCGCGCCATCTGGAGCGATCCGGACCGGCGCGAGGCCTTTCCACGGACCTGGGTTACGACAACGAGCGCCTGGACGACATGCGGCGCCTGATCGATGCCCCGCACAGCGACATCTTCGATGTGCTGGCCTACGTGCGCTTCACCCTGGCGCCGCTGTCGCGGACGCAGCGGATGCAGTCGGCCATGTCCACCGGCCTGAGCGGGCACGAGAGTGAGATGCGCTCGTTCCTGGACTACGTCCTGGGCAACTACGCGCGCAACGGTACCGGTGAGCTGGCCAGCAGCCGGATCGGCGACGTCCTGCGGATCCGCTACGGCGGGGTCAACGCTGCCAAGCGAATGCTTGGCAGCGTTGCTGACATCCGCAATGCATTCGTCGGGATCCAGGCGCACTTGTTCCGCTGATTGGCAGACGCATACAACGCGGGCGGCACAATCAATATCACGGCCGCCAATTCACATTCGCTTCCCAAAACGCCCCGCTGCGCTGGTATGCATCGCAGCCCCTGATATGGTCTAACCACCCACCCCATACGAATTACGCAGCATCATCATCGGCGCTATCGGTATCTCTTTGAGCGAGATGCTGCGCATGCACCCAAACACGTATGAGCCCTCTTTAATAGCAGTCCTTCTTTCACTAGATGCACTGCTACTGATGTCGGCGGCGCCGGTAGCACGTGCACCAACCTTGGCATAACAGACGTCGCAAGGCGTCCGTTACACTTTTCGCCAGCCTGCGATTGAAACCGCCAAGTAGCTAACTCACTCCATGACGGTATCCGCCAGCACGTACACCGAGATCTGGATACGGCTGCGCGCGTCATACGGCTCGCGGCCCCAGCCTCCCCATCGCGCGTGCAGTCGCAAACTGGCGATCTGCGCCATGAGGTCGAGTTCCGACGGCCAAACGTAACGTCGACGCTCGGAAAAGATGCGCGTGCCGTCCTCGCTCAGAACGACCACCCGCTGATCGATTCGCTGTTTCACCGGATCGGGTTGCGAGCACACCAACATGACGGCGGCGCCCTCGCTCTGCGTCTCCGGCATGTCGAGCACCTGGCTTATCTTTCTGCTGCCGTCGAACACTTCAGCACCGGGCACCGCTGTCTGGATCACCAGCATGCCATCGGGCGCCAGGCATTGCGCGGCATTGACGACGCAGCGCAACTGCTCGGACTGAGTAAGCAGGTAGCCAAACGCGTTCACCGCGTAGATCAGACCAAACGGCCCGCTCAACGGCATGTCGGCAAATCGGCGCAGATCAGTTGAAGGGAACCTCTAAAAACCCCAGCATCCTGTCATCATTGACGTAATGCGATGCTAGCGGAGGGTGCTACAGATGATCAGTTTGTTCGCCGGTGANGCCATAACCTGCTGCGTCTGGCACGATTGCAGCAGGCCGGGATGCGGCCGGTATGAATGCCGCAGGCCAGAAGAACGCCTCGCGCGCTGCGTCGGCGAGCTGAGAGCTTGGCCGACCATGTCAGCGATGTTTCCAAGCATCGTCACCTCGATGTTTCCAAGCATCGTCACCTCCATGCATGCGCCACATCGACTCCGGCATGGTTATTGGAGGTGCCCTGAAGCTGATCGCTGCCGGGTTTGGCGCGCAATGCATCGAGCATTGCGCGCGCATTGTCGATGCCGGTCACTGGCACGCCGCATTGGGACAACGGCAGTGCAATGCGCCCGCTGCCAATGCCCAACTCCAGCGATGCACGGCCACCGGCGAGGTCGGCCAGGGTCTGCACGCAGCGCTGCAGTACCTGCGTCGGCCAACGATCATGGAAGCTGTCGTAGGACGCAGCCATCCGATCGTAGTGAGCATTGCCGGTCATGCATCGCGCTCGCGTTCAAAACAGTTCGGCAATAGTACGCGGCGATGCAGCTGGGCGCCTTCGCGACAGAGACAACGAATAGAACAACTACGTCTGCCGCGACAGATTTGCGCAATCCAGTTTGACCAATTCAAGTCATCCCTATTCTATTAAGGGCACCTCGAATAACCATGCCGGAGTCGATGTGGCGCATGCATGGAGGTGACGATGCTTGGAAACATCAGCACTCTGACATGGTCGGCCAAGCTCTCNTCACGTTCTTCACCGGCGAACAAACTGATCATCTGTAGCACCCTCCGCTAGCATCGCATTACGTCAATGATGACAGGATACTGGGGTTTTTAGAGGTTCCCTTAAAGATGTTCAGATCATCTTCATAGCTGAACAAATCCCTCCAAAATCAACCTGCTGTTAGCTTCAGCCTTTATAAGGAAATCGTTATGACACGTCTTTTTTATACTTTTTCACGCTGGCTCCAGGTCTTCGGTGGCCGCAAGCTCGGCTACATCTACACCTACTGACCATGACCATCCGCGCTGTCGCGGGAGGGGAGACATCCTCTCGCGACACCACGTGGCACGGCCGCCAATCCGCTCCGCGTCGATAATGCGCCGCCTACTTGGCCGCAGATGACGTCCCAAACGCGTATGAACTCAGGTCGCAGGCACGCTATCCCGCCTGGCCCAGCCGGTCATTGGGCATTCGGCAACCATCGGCAGTTCTCTGATGATCCCTTGGCCTTCCTACAATCCTGCGCGCGTGTGCACGGCGACGTGTCCAGGGTCGCAGAACGTACGTATCTGCTCGCTGCACCGGCCACGATCGGGACGGTGCTGGGTGATGACGGGACGCTTTACGGCAAGACTGATCCTGACCCGAGCGCGCGGCGCGCGGCGTTTCCCGCTTCGGTGATGAACAGCACTGGCGCAGCCTGGCGGCACAAGCGGCAGACGCTGCAGCCTGCGTTTCGTGCAGCCTTGGTGCGCAACTCCGCAGCACAGGGAGCGGCTGTCACCCTGTCGCTTCTACGCGAACAGGGCGAGTCCATCGTTGCACAGGACATGCGCACGCTGATGACTGCGCTATGCGCGCAATTGGGCGCCGGCGTTCTGCTGGGGAATCCGGCACATGCACCGGACCTGCTGCGCATGTTGCCGATGGTCGATGCGATCCTGCAGCAGACGCGCCATCAATCCCTGACGCCGACGTGGTGGCCATCGGCGCATCGGTATCGCCTGCGCCGCGCACGCGCGGATCTCGACATGGCGCTGGAACGCATTTTGGCGCGCAGTACGCAGCAGCCCCCGCATGCAGCATCGGTCCTAGCGCTATTAATGGCCGACGCTACGCGAGGCGGCAGCGACTGGTGCCGCGACGAAGCGGCAGCGATGCTGATGTCCGCACTGGAACCGATGGCGGCAGCACTGACCTGGACCTTGCTGCTACTGGCGCAGCATCCGCACGTGGCGCAGCGAGTTGCGCAGGAAGCAGCCGGACTGGACGATGCTGACGCCGCAGCCGGCACCGGGTTGCTCGACCGCTTGCCGCACGCGCGGGCCTGCGTGAAAGAGGCGATGCGCCTGTATCCGCCGGCCTGGATGACCGCGAGGATCGCGCAACGCGACACCACCCTGGACGGCTTCCATGTCCCCTGCGGCACCCAACTGCTGATCAGTCCGTGGGTCGTGCACCGCGACGAGCGTCATTTTTCCGATCCCGCGGCTTTCCTGCCCGAACGCTGGCTGGACGAGACCGCCACCCACGCGCTGACGCGCTACAGCTACTTCCCATTCGGCGGCGGCCCACGCAGCTGCATCGGCAGCATGCTGGCCCTCACCCAGATGACCGCGGTCATCGCCACCGTGTTGCGTGCGCGCAGCCTGCATCTGGCTGCCGACGCTCGCCCCACGCCGTTCCCCGCGCTCGTGCTGCGGCCACTGGATGTGCGCATCGCACTGCGGCCACGACCCGACATCGCATCTCGCTTGGGCACCATCACATGAATCATCCACACGTTCGCAGAAAAAGCAGGGAATATCCAAACCGATTCTTCGACTCCAGCGTGTGGAACGATCTGGCTCTGCGCGAAGGAGATATCGTGATCGCCAGTTATGCCAAGGCCGGCACGACCTGGCTGCAGCAGATCGTGGCGCAGCTGATCTTCCGCGGCGACGCGGAGATCGACGTCTCGGCCATTTCTCCCTGGGTCGACGGCGTCTATCCGGACAAGGCCACCAAGCTCGCGCTGCTGGACGCGCAGAGCCACCGACGCTTCATGAAGACGCACTTGCCAGCCGATGCACTGGTCACCAGCGCACTCGTCAAGTATCTATACATTGGCCGCGATGGACGCGACAGTGCGCTGAGTCTGTATGACCATCAATGCGCGTTGCGCCAGGATGCGCAGGCAGGTCTGGACGTTGGCGCTGCCGAACCCGGCAAGCTACGCGTGCTGCCACCGCCGCGCCTGACGCGCGATGCCTATGTGGCGCAGTGGCTGGAGCAGGATGGGGCGCCCTTCTGACCGTTGTGGGAAGGCGTCCGTTCGTGGTGGGAGCGGCGCGCGGATGCGAACGTGCTGCAACTTCACTACAACGACTTGCTCGACGACCTGCCCGGCCAAATCCGCCGCATCGCCGCCTTTCTCGACATCCCGATCCCGCCCGGCAAATGGGACACGATCGTGGCGCACTGCAGCTTCGACTACATGCGACAGCATGCAGCGCGCTACGTGCCGCAGGGGTCCGGACTATGGCGCGAAGGCGGCAAAGCGTTCTTCAACCAGGGCCGCAGTGGCCGCTGGCGCACTGCCCTGCCGGATGCACTCAATCACGCATATGTTCAACGCGCACATGCGGAACTCGGCTTAGACGCAGCACAGTGGCTGGCCCACGGCCAGGCGCGACCGGCGTGAGTCTCCAACTCATTGGCGCCGGCCTGGGCCGCACTGGCACCCTCTCCCTGAAGCTGGCGCTTGAGCGGCTCGGTGGGGCCGCTGCTATCACGCGATGGAATTGGCAGCGAATCTGCGTCACGACTTGCCGCGCTGGGAGGCGGCGATCGACGGGCACCCGGATTGGGACGCACTGTTCGCTGGCTATGCGGCGACGACCGACTACCCCGGCTGCTGTTTCTGGGAGGAGTTGTCCGCGCACTTTCCGCGCGCCAAGGTGATCCTGACCGTGCGCGACCCCGATGCGTGGTTCGACTCGGTCAGCGCGACGATCTTCTCCGGCGACGGCAGCGTGCCATCTCTGTTTGGCGCTCATGGTCAACGCGTGAGCCGCTTCTTGCGTCGCGATCTGGAGGCGAATCTCGGTGATCGCGCCTTCATGACCGACTACTTCCGCCGCTGGAACCAATCAGTGATCGCGCGTGTACCGGCGCCGCGCCTCTTGGTGCTCGATGCCGACGCCGAATCGCACTGGGAACGCCTGTGCGCATTCCTAGCGCTGCCAGTGCCGGCGCTCCCCTATCCGCGCGTCCATGCCCGTGGCATCGGTGGCGCACCGGCGCGTCGGCTTCCGACGGAACCGGCACTGATCGAACACTGCATGCGCGACTACCTGGAACGGCTCGCAGAAGAGGCCTTCCTGCCGCCGACCGGCCCATAACCGCTTTGGGGTGCGTGGATCATGCCACGCCGAACGCCGCGCCCTACCCCGCAAACAGCGAGCGGACGGTACGCATCACGTCTCCGGCAACTGCGCTGAAGGCATGCGGCTGGTCGTGAATCACACGCGTGGCCTGTGGCAATCTGCCATTGCAGTGTCGCCAAATGCGTCAGGGCCGCCAGTTCGCATTCGCTTCCCAAAACGCCACGCTGCACCGGTACGCATCGCGGTCCAGCGGCGTGCCGGAGCCGCCTTCTTCCACGCCCAAGGCATTGCGCAACATGGTGATTGGCGCCATCGGAATCTCATCCGGCTCTGCGGTATACAGACACCCCACCACACCCCAGTCTGCATCGATCGGCGTACCTTCCTTGGCCAGCTGATCGCGGCTGTAGAGGATGGGCAGTAGATACGCGGCCACCGGCGGCTCGACACCTTCGAACCAACGTACCAGCACGGGCAATTCCTGCGAACTGCGCGCCTCGTAGCCGGAACGCAGCAGCTGCCGGTTGTCATCGATGATGGGAACAGTGAGGCAGCGGGTGGAGGTCCAGTTGCGGTGCACATGGAGCTGGCAAAACGGCGCGTAGCCCTGGATCACGCGGAGCGGCGCCTCGTCGTTGAGCCGCTGGATGAACTGCTCGGGCGTGCAGTCCTGGATGGCATTGCGACGGCCATCGCGCGGGAACAGGCGGGTGCGGGCGAACTGGGTCAGGACGATCGACATAAGTGGGCTGCGCGGCGACAAAGAGCATCAGGGTAGCGCGCAGGCTGGACTGCGACTACGTTGCGCGACAACTCAGCCAATGCGCGGCGGGCAAGCAGGCACCAACAGGTATTCGGAATCGATTTTCGGCCGTCGCAGAACGCTCGCCGCTAACGTGCAGGGACGCACCACGCAGCGAAGACGCGAACACGATGCGGGGAGACCCCTATCTGCAGTAGCCCGTCAGCGCTACCAGATCAGATCGTCCGGTACCTTGAACTGGCTGTAGTAGTCGTCATCGCTATCGGCCGCGGCCGGCGCGCTGTTGCGCCCGTGATCAAGCACAACGGTATCAGCATCGCGGCTGTAGACCTTCTCGGCCGCCGCACGTGGAATCAGCTCGAAACCGTCGCCATGCCGCACGATCACCAGCGCGCCACTGGCCAGCTGGCTACGCAAGGTGGGATTGACCAGCACGCTGCGAATGACGCTGCCATCGTTGAAACGGTAGTCGATCTCGCCTTCGCACTTGATCTTGCTGGTCTCCACAATCTGCCGCACCTGGGCCAGCACTTCCTGCTTGCGCAGCTGCGCATTGCGCTCTTCGGCCAGCGCGCGATCGCGCTCGGCGCGCTCAGCCTGCAAACGCGCCGCATCCACCCTGTCGGTATCGGCCGGCACAGCCGCCCCGCCCTTGGCATGGCGCTGCTTGACCTGCTCACGCGCCACCTTGTCCACCTGGGCCTTCTTGACCAGCCCGGCCTTGAGCAGCTGTTCTTGCAATGGATTACGCATGGAAAGGGTCGGCAATGAACTGGCCGCTAGTTTAGCGCGCCGGGCCGGCGCCGCCGGGCAACCAGCCGCAAGCGCACACCGTTCGTCGTCAAGCCGGCCAGGATTCTGCCCAAATGCCTGAACACCCACTATCATGCGGCGCTCACAACCACTCAAGGACGAAGGATGATCATCTGGAGATCAGGCAGCGACGCGATCGCGCTTGGCCAGCAGACGGCGCACATTGCAACCAGTGCGCGCAGCAGCGCAGCTTCCGGCATGTGCTGCATTACCGCTATGCGCACCTGTGGTACGTCTTCAGCTGGGTAACCAAGAAGCAGTACCTGCGCGTCTGCGACGGCTGCAATCAGGCTGCTCCGCTGGACACCAAGACCTTCGAACAATCGCGCGGCAAGCCTCCCATCCCGGCCTATCGCCGTTTCGGTGGGCTGGTCCTGCTGGGCCTGATCGCGGCCGTGGTTGCTTTCGGTGTCTACAGCGACTCGTAGACATCCAAGCGCGATGACGCCTTGCTGGCCCAGCCGGCACAGGGCGACCGATACACCGTCGATCTGCAGACCGTGGCACCCGGAGCCTATGAAGGACATGCGTACGGCGTGGTGCGGGTCGATAGCGTCAGCGGGCAGACCATTACCCTGGCGCTACCGAGGAAGGGCTACGACAAGTGGAAAGGCGCCGAGCGCGATGCGGGCGGCAGCAGTACCAGGCAGCCGACGTATTGCACCGACGATCACGTCGAGATACCGCTGTCCAAACTGCAGTCCCTGCACGCAAGCAATGAGCTCCGCCACGTCTATCGCTGAGCACTGCGCTGTTGCCGGTACAGCGAACGCTGCACCGACGACCTGGGCGGCGGCGCATGCCACGGGCAATGCCCCGCACGTCGGTTTCACTGCGTAAGCCTTCAGCCACGCGCCGGTCGCTATCGGCCGGATGCGAGCTTGCCATCCTGTAGATCACCTGCTTTTGCAGGGGCCTGCGCTGCCACGCGACGCCACGTGCTGGTGCCAGCCCCATCCGCGATCTCCACGCGCCATCTGTGCGTACGGGGCCATCGCTGAAAGACCGCCCAACGCACCCGACGACATCCGCACTGCCCATCGCAGTGTGCGAGCGGCCACGCTATTGCCGCCGAGCCGCGCGCACTTCAACGGCGCGCTGCATTGAATACGTATGCACAACACCGATGCTGCGCCGCGATGGGCGCTTAGCATCGCCGCGCGCTGCACGCCGTGCGCGCGCTTTCCGGAACAGGGGCCGGAGGCCTTGCTGCGGGCAGCGTGATGCACACGCCAAGCCTGTGCCTACCACTGGAGAACCACTCGATGCGCACCACACTTGCACACGCTCCCCCCTCAGTCCTGCAGCGCGGCGCCCGCGCATTGCTCACGGCGCTGGCATTGCTGCTGGTGACGGCCAGCGTACAGGCCGATGTCATCCTGCACGCGTTCAACTGGCCGTATGCCACCGTGGAAGCACGCGCCAAACAGATCGCCGATGCCGGCTATCGCAAGGTGCTGGTTGCGCCTGCGTACCGTTCCGAAGGCAGTGCCTGGTGGGCGCGCTACCAGCCGCAGGACATCCGACTGATCGACAATCCACTCGGTGACACCATCGCGTTCAGGCGCATGGTGCAGGCGCTGGCCAACAACGGCGTGGAAACCTACGCCGACATCGTGTTCAACCACATGGCCAACGAAGCGGCCACGCGCCCGGACCTCAACTATCCCGGCAGCGCCGTGCTGGCACAGTACGCCGCCAACCCAGGCAGGTACGATTCGCTACGCCTGTTCGGCACCTTGCAATCGAACTTCCTCGGCGCCAGCGATTTCGGCCCGGGCCAGTGCATCAGCAACTACAACGACGCCTTCCAGGTCCGCAATTACCGCATCTGTGGCGGTGGCAGCGACCCGGGCCTGCCCGATCTGGTCGGCAACGATTGGGTGGTGCAACAACAGCGCGCCTACCTGCAGGCGCTCAAGGGCATGGGCGTGACCGGCTTCCGCGTGGACGCGGCCAAGCACATAACCTTCGACCACCTCAACCGCGTGTTCGATGCCGGCGTCCGCTCCGGCGTGTACGTGTTCGGCGAAGTCATCACCGGCGGGGGTACCGGCAATGGCGATTACGACCAGTTCCTGGCGCCATACCTGCAATCCACCCCGCATGCGGCCTACGACTTTCCGCTGTTCAACGCGGTGCGCAACGCGTTTGCCATCGGCGCCAGCCTGCAGCAGCTGGTGGACCCGGCCGCGTCCGGGCAGGCGTTGCCGGGCAACCGTGCGGTGACCTTCGCCGTCACCCACGACATCCCCAACAATACCGGCTTCCGCTACGCCATTCTCGACCCGGTCGATGAAACACTGGCCTATGCGTATGTGATCGGACGCAATGGCGGCATGCCGATGATCTACACCGACAACAACGAAAGCGGCGACAACCGCTGGGTCAACGCGTACCAACGCGACGATCTGCGTCGCATGATCGGTTTCCACAACGGCGTGCAGGGCACCGACATGCAGGTCCTGTCGTCCAGCTCCTGCCATATCCTGTTCCGCCGCGGTAGCCTGGGCATCGTCGGCATCAACAAGTGCGGCAATCCGGTCACCACCACGGTGGGCATGAACAACAGCGTGTTGTACTGGAATGCCGATTACACCGATGCACTGGGCTCCGGGAATGTGGTCCGCATCACCAGCAGCGCGTACACCTTCACGCTGCCGGCACGTGGCGCGCGCATGTGGCGTCGCTGAGCAATCGCCATGAGCAGTTGAATCGCTTGTACGCAGATGGCGTTCGACCGCGCAGGTAAGCGCCTGCGTCCCTGTGTTGCACCAAGCCATCACTTGTTCGACAGGAGGCCTCCGCCGCGGCAAGCGTGCGGAGGCCTCCTACATGCAGGCGCGCATCCGCGTGTGGCGATAGCGCCATTGCGCCGTATAGCGGCTGCTACTGTATCCAGTGGCTATCAATACAAAGTTGGACACACACTGAATAATCAGAGAACGACAATCTGTTGATGCAACACATCTTGCTGCACCCCGGACCTACGTGGCAGCCACCTGCATGCCCTGCTACCGGCCTGCGGGCGGGCTGAGCGCAGTAAACGGCGTTGCCACGCAAGCCGGCAACGCTCTCGATCGTCCACCAATCGAGCAACCGGAGCAGCCCGATGCCTTTGTACTTCGTCCGTCATGGCGAGTCGCTCGCCAACGAGCAGAACTATTTTGCCGGTGCACAGAACTCGCCATTGACGCCACTGGGGCGTCGGCAGGCCAGGCAGGCTGCCGATTTCGTCCGGCAACGCGCACTACGCTTCGACGAAGTGCATGTCTCCACGCTCGAACGCGCACGCGCCACGGCGGCCATCATCCTCGAAGGCGTCTCCGATGCACCGCCGGTGATCTACAGCGACGCATTGAAGGAACGCGACTTCGGCATCTTTGCAGGCAAGAACAAGACCCTGATCAAGAAGTCGATCGGCCATCGGCTCTTCGACGCCTGTTTCCACGACGCCAGTGGCGCGCCGCCCGACGGCGAGCACTGGATGGACATGTACGCGCGCTGCACGCAGTACTACGACACGGTACTGGCGCCGCTGGACCGCCAGGGCAAGCAGATCCTGGTGGTGGCACACAAATACATCGTCGAGGTGTTCGCCTTGATCGCCTCGGGCCTGCCACCGGCCGAGTACATCGATTTCCGCCTGCCCAATTCGCGCCCATTGTCATGGGAGGAACTCAAGCGCATGACCGCGCGCAGTTCCTCGCGTCTGAACTACCTGGGCGAGCAGAGCGAAATCCATCTGCTGCAATGGATGCTGATCGCCGCTATGGCAGGCTTTGCGTTGTCCTGCCTTGGCCTGGCAGTGCCGCATGGCCTTGGCTCCACCGCCATCGTGGCGCTGCTGGCAGTCAATGCGTTCTTCCTGTCGGTGCGCATCGAACCCGGCGCGTTGCGCTTGACCCGCGGACCGGAAAACCGTGCGCTGAGCATGCTCAGCATTGCACGCGCCGGACTGGCCATGCTGCTGCTCACGCAATCTCACAACGAATGGGTGCATGTCCTTGGCTTGCTGCTGATCGTGCCGCCTGCGCTGTCGGTACCGACCTTTTCGCTGGCGCGCGGCGGCGATTACTTCTTTGCGGCACGCTACACCCTGGTGCTGTCGATCCTGCTGCCGGTGGCATTGCTGTTGTTGTTCCTGGATCACCGCGATGTACTGGGCGCGCACGCACTGGAACGCTTCTTCGTGGTGTTGCTGCTCGCGTTGGCGTTACCGTCGCTGCTCGCACAGGGCTGGCGGCGTGCGCGCCCGATCGCAGCCGGAAAACTGGCCACCAATTGGGGCTGGGTGGGCGCACTGACGCTGGTGCCGACGGCCTTGCTGGTGGCACTGCGCGCCGGAGGGACGTCGTTGGCAGACGCATTGATGCATGGCCGATGGCAGGCATGGGCTGCCTTGGTGTTGCCATTTGCGCTACTGCTGGCCTGTCGCCTGGCAAGCGTGGTGTATCTCGCCGTCCATCAGCGCGTGACCGGCAAGCCCATTCCCGCGGCGATCGTGTCGGACATCCACCTGCTGCAGACCTCGCCGAATATCTTCCTGTGGCTGAGCCTGCTGCTGCCTGGCACGTTCGCACATGCGCCAACGCTGGTAGCCGGCACGCTGCTGGGCTTTTTCGCCTTCGCGCTACTGGACGAGACATGGGTGGTGCGGCGCTTCCGTGCACAGATCACGCCAGCACTGCGGCAGCACGCTGCGCGCGTGGCAATGCCGGCCAAGCCGTTGGATACGGGCGCCAGACCGCCTGGCAAGGTGGCGCTGGACAGCAGGTAAGCCGCGCGGCACCGGGCGCATCGCTGGATGCGTCTGATGCCATTGCATTCATCGGGTCATCAAGACCTCACCTGAAAGAACCGCGCACTGCGTACTCCCACCCATGCACCATCGCAGCAGCAGCGATGCGTGCTACTTGGAGCAACTCGCACAGCGTAGCGAGCGCCCATCGAGCGGATGTGGACGGCACACTCGCAACTGGAGTGCAGGCACGCTAACCGATGGGTCCGAGCAGCGGCTGCGTGCGCCTGGCGGCGCAGCCGCTTTGTTTGCCGCTCTTACCAGGCAAACGGCGCGGTGATTTTGCGTGCGCCCAGCAGGAACGCGTCGGCCACATGCACGAACGGCGCGACATCCACTTCCGACTCGCCGGCCCGCACCAGTTGCACGAAGCGCTGATACAACCCGTCGTATTCGCTGGATGCCGGCACCGCCTGCGCGTGCCCATCGATATGCAGTTTGGCACCGCCTTCGCTGAGCACCAGCTGCCCCCGGGTGGTGTCCACCTCGATGTTCCAGCGCTGGTGGCCGGTCTGCAAAAAGTCGAATTCGGCCGTCACCGGCACGCCGACGGTATCGACAAAGGCCAACCTGGCGTACAGCGGTGCCTGGCGATTTTCCGGCGTGTGCAGCTCGGCCTCGCGCAAGGCGAACGCGCGCGGCAACATGTAGGTGGCGATGGAAAGCGCATTGATGCCGGGATCGAACACCCCCATGCCGCCCGGCTCCAGAATCCAGTCCTGGCCCGGGTGCCAGTGGCGAATGTCTTCCTTCCAGGTGATGTGCGCGCGCAGGATCTGCTTGTCCGCCAGCCACGCGCGCGCGGGCTCCACGCCAGCGGCGCAGCGCGAATGCCAGCTGGTGAACAGGCTGCGTTGCGCCGTGCGTGCCACCTCGCGCAGGTCGTTGATCTCGGCGAGCGTGGCAGTTGGCGGCTTTTCCAGGAAGACATGACGGCCGGCGCTCAGCGCCGTCTGCGCCAACGCATGCCGTCCAACCGGTGGCGTGCACAGGGCCACTGCTTCCAGCTCCGGATGCGCGGCAAATGCGTCCTCCAGCGTCTGATACGCCGGCACCCCGTCGACAGTGCCATGCCGGCTGACGGTGGCGACCAGCTGCACATCGGCGCGCGCGGCAATCGTGGGCACATGCTGGTCGCGGGCGATCTTGCCGATACCGACAAGGGCAATGCGCAATGCGTCTGGATGCTTCATCGAAACCTTCGTGCTGATGAGTGAAGTGAGCGTGCCCACGCCGGTGCGGCTGCAATCTGCCGGGCCTGCGATGCCACCGCAGCCGCGACCCGGAGGCAACCACGGCCGGTGGGATCGCAGTGTACGGCGCCCCGCTGGCCGGCCGCGAGACATCGCTCCTGCTTGTTTTGCTATACCTGCACGCGGCCATGCGGGGCTGCTGGGTGATCGGCTCGCCGGCAGCGGGCAGCCCGATGATGACCGGCGACATTGCGGCTGCCCGCGAAGTCCGCACGCCGGGCACGCGCAGCTGCACCGGCCTTCCGATTGGCGCGCACCCGCGACGCGGCACACTTGCGCTTCCGGCACGCGGGCGTGCCGCTACACAGAGCCGCACCGATGCTGCATCACGTTTCGCTGGGGGTTCGCACGATCGAGACATCGGCCGCGTTCTACGATGCCGTCCTCGGTGCGCTGGGCTATGTGCGCGTGTGGTCGGACCTGGAGCCGGGCACGCTTGATCAGGCCGTTGGCTATGGCAGGCCGGGAGGCGAGGACTGCCTGGCCCTGAAGCAACAGCAGGCCGCGCAGTGCGCTCCCGGCGCCGGCTTCCATCTGGCATTTGCCGCCCGCGACGCGGCGGCAGCGAAGGCCTTCCACCTGGCCGCGTTGCAGCACGGTGGGCGCTGCAACGGCGCGCCCGGCCCGCGACCGGACTATGGCGATGCCTACTACGCCGCGTTCGTCATCGACCCGGATGGGCACCGGATCGAAGCGGTGGTCGAGCGCGCGGCTTGAGTGTCGCTCAGCGCCACGCAACGCGCGAGATTGCGTGCGGATCGCCGCACGGCCTCAGACGCGTCGTCGACAAGGCCAACGCAGACACCTACATCTCCAGCACCACCTTGCCCAGATGGCTGCCCTGTTCCAGATACCGATGCGCTGCGGCCGCATCGGCAAGCGCAAAGCGCTTGTCCAGCAGCACGCGGATCTTGCCCTGCTCGATCCACGGCCACACCACACGCTCCACCTGTGCGGCCAGCCGGGCTTTTTCGTCAGCATTGCGTGGACGCAGGGTGGACCCGGTGAGGATGGCCTGCTTGCGCATCAGGTGCGGAATCGGCACCTGGAGGGTGGCACCGGCTTGGGACGCGATATAGACGATGCGTCCACGCGGGTTGAGCGCTTCCAGCGTGTCGGCGAACACCGCAGCGCCCACCATGTCCAGCGCCACATCCACCCCGCCGTGCACCTTGGCCACTGCGACGAACGACTCGGCGGTGGAGTCGATCGCCACATCGGCGCCCAGCTCACGCGCCTGCGCAGCCTTGCCGGCAGAACGGGCGGTGGCCAGCACGTGCGCGCCGGCGGCCTTGGCCATCTGGATCGCGGTCACCCCGATGCCGGACGTGGCGCCATGCAGCAGCAACCATTCGCCGGCAGCGAGCTGGCCGTGCGCGAACAGGTTGGTGTAGGCGGTGAACATGGTTTCGGGCAGCGCTGCGGCGTGGACAAGATCCATGCCGGCCGGAATCGGCAATACATGACGCGCGTCGACCGCCACGTACTGCGCATAGCCACCGCCGCCGAGCAGCGCGCAGACGCGGTCGCCCACGTTCCAGCGACCGGCCGGCTCCACGATCTCGCCGGCCACTTCCAGACCCAGCGTCTCCGGCGCACCTGGGGGCGGCGGGTAGTGCCCGGCGCGTTGCAGCAGGTCCGGGCGGTTGATGCCGGCGGCGTGCACGCGGATCAACACCTGACCCGGCGCAGGACACGGGCGCGGTTGCTCGGTCGGGTACAACGCGTCGGCGTCGCCCTTGCCATCGCGGATGGCGATGGCGGTCATGGTGGTGTCGCTCATGCGAACGCTCCGGTGAGAAAGCGTCCAGTGTAGGCATGCGGGTGTGATGTCTGGCGCAGCGGGTGCGTGCGAGGCGTAGACCGTCACTGACGCGCGCCGGACAGCGACAGACGCGCGTTGCAGACAGGTCGCTCTGCCGGGAGCAGCGCCCTGATCGCTGTCGGCGGGACGTTTCGACTAGCGTGGATGCGCGCGCGTCCTTGCCCCATGGCAACCGCGCCGCAAGGTCGCTCGGCAACTTGGCGCCATCCACGCCCGGCTGCCTGCGCAAGCGCAAGATCGCCGACGTCCCCCGGATGCGACACCACGCTTTGGCGATGACGTCCTTCTCCGTTCCCGACGCTTGCGCCGGGACGCGGAATGGCGGGACACGCCTCCAGTGCAATGGTCGTCCATCGTCTTGCGCATGCGCTCGTCGCGGGTGGCAGCGACCCACACCGCCCAAGCAGCCCCGAGCGCCTGCCTTCAGCCAAGGCGACCACAGCGAACCGGGACATCCGCAACCAAATATGCATTCATCGCGATGGAGCGATATTATACCGACACGCTCTGCCGGATCCGCTGCGATGACGCATCTCAGTTTCGAGTTCTACCCCCCGAAGACAGACGACCAGCGCGCGCAGCTGGACCGCACTGCAGCCAAGTTGAAGGGCTATGCGCCGGAATACGTGTCGTGCACCTTCGGCGCCGGCGGCTCCACGCTCAGCTACACCTCCGAAACCGTGCGTCATCTCAAGCAGAAGCATGGCTTCGAAGCGGCGCCGCATCTGTCCTGCGTCGGTGGCAGCCGCCAGGAGATCCGCGAGTTGCTCGAGCTGTACCGCGCCATCGGCTGTACCCGCATCGTGGCGCTGCGCGGCGACCTGCCCTCGGGCATGGGCCACCCCGGCGACCTGCGGTACGCCTCGGATCTGATTGCCTTCATTCGCGCCGAACACGGCGATGCCTTCCGCATCGAAGTGGGTGCCTATCCGGAAACCCACCCGCAGGCGGCAGATGCGCTCAGCGACCTGCGCTATTTCAAGGCCAAGGTCGATGCCGGCGCGGACGCGGCGATCACCCAGTATTTCTACAACGCCGACGCCTACTTCCATTTTCGCGATGCGGTGGAGCGCCTGGGCGTGGCGGTACCGATCATTCCCGGCATCATGCCGATCTCCAACTTCTCGCAACTGCGCCGCTTTTCCGAGCAATGCGGCGCCGAGATTCCGCGCTGGATCGGCAGGAAGATGCAGGCCTACGGCGACGATGCCGATGCGGTCCGCGCCTTCGGTGCCGAAGTGGTCGCCGCCCTGTGCGAACGCCTGATCGCCGGTGGCGCACCGGCACTGCACTTCTACACCCTCAATCTGGCCAAGCCGACCACCCAGGTGCTGCAGCTGCTCGGACGTTGAACGCAGCCGGCAACACCCGCTCCTGCCCAATCATCGGGGACGCGAATGCCAGCACCGCACACACGGCCCGCTTCTTCCTCGCCAGCTCACGCGTGCCCGGCTACGCTGCGCCGATGCCTCGCCTCTTCTTGCCCTTGCTCGCCTTGCTGCTCTGCCTGTGCCCCATCATGCGCGTGCAGGCGCAGGAGATTCGCCGCTGCGTGACGCCGGATGGGCGGACCATGTTCACCGACCGCCGCTGCGAAGACGTAGGCGCCGCCACCCGCGCGCCACCGGTGGTGCGCAGCCAGGCCAATACCGGTCTGTACCGTTACGGCTGCCCACGTCGGCTGAGCGAACTGGTGTCGCTGCTGCAACTGGCGGTGGACAGCCGCGACGTCAACCGCCTGTCCAGCCTGTACCTGTGGAGCGGCCAGTCCGATGCCGCTGCGAATCAGGTGCTGAGCCGGCTGGAAGCCATCGTGCAACGCCCGCTGCTCGACATCGTGCCGATGTACCCACAGACCGACACGCCCACCTGGGAGAATGGCGGCGCAGCGGCAACGCCTTCGCTCGATGGCAGCCCGATCGATGCACCGCTACCGGCTCCCACGCGTCCGCGCCCCTGGGGCCTGCGCCTGGAACAGAATCTGGCCAGCGGCACACCCGCGCGCAGCGTGTTGCGGCTGCGCCGGCAGTACAACTGTTTCTGGGTGACGTTCTAGCTGCATCGGGCGATGCGCGAGGTGCCTGCCGACCAGGTTCTGCGCGCGCTCTACGCATTGCGTCAACAGCAGCGGATCGCACCGGCAACGTTGAGCGATCGCAAAGCGCCTTTGCTGCGTCGATCCGACGTATCGCCGACCGCCGAGCCCCCAGCGCGATCCGACAATCCGGCTGTCGATCGCATCGCCAGAGGCAACACCACGGCGTCAGCGTCGCCGTCAGGCCGGCCACAGGCCCCGAATCGCCGCGATGCCCTGCGCCCCGTGCGAACGCGCCTTGCGTAGATCGTCGACACCCATGCCGCCGAGCGCGTAGATCGGCAGCGATACCTGCTCGCGCAGGCGCTCGAAGCCGTCCCACCCCAGCGGCGTGGCGCCCGGATGCGACGCGGTGGCCTGCACCGGTCCCAGCACGGCGACATCGCAGCCGAGCCGCTGGGCATGGCGCAGGTCTTCCACCCCGTGACAGGACGCGGCCACCAGGTGCTCGGCCGGCAACGGGCGCTCCTGCAGGCCGGCCAGTTGCTCGGCACCCAGGTGCACGCCAATGCCCAGCTCGGTGGCCAGGGCGATATCGCGATTGAGCAGCAACTGCGCACGGTGACGGCCACGCAGGCGCATCACCTTCTGCAGCAGGGCCTGCCAACGGGCCGGCTCGCACTGCCGCGCACGCAACTGCAGGCGCGTCACGCCCGCCTGCAACGCACGCTCCAGGCCGTCCAGCCAGTGCGCCTCGTCGTCGGGCTCGGGAGTGATCAGGTAGCAGTCGGGCTGGCGCAGCACGCCCACCACCGGCACATCCGCCGGCGGCATCGAATAGCGCGCCAGTTTGTCGGCCGCTACCCAGGTCATCGCCTGGCCTTCGCGCCCACGTGGACTGCCCTTCCAACCGCTGATGTGACGCACTTCCAGGCGCAGGCGCTTATCCGGGTAGAGCTGCGGTACTTCCATCACCCAATCGCCCACCTGTGCCTCGATGCCCAGTTCTTCATTGAGCTCGCGCACCAGCGCCTGCTCGGAGGTTTCGCCGGGCTCGCGCTTGCCACCAGGGAACTCCCAGAGGCCGGGCATATCGCGGGTTTCGGTACGGCGGGTCAGCAGGATGCGGCCGCGGGGGTCGGTGATCACGCCGGCAACGACGTGAATGGATCTGAGGGAATCGGGCATGCAATAAGAGTGCCGCGAGTGAGCGGTCCAGCGCAATCGCTTGGGGGCTGGGATTAGTGATTGGGGATTCGTCAAAGCGGGGCATGCGTGCTTTTGCCAATCCCGATTCCCGAATCTCCAATCCCGGCCTACAGCGGATGCCCGATGCGCCAGAGCACCCCGCTGGGATCGTGCAAGGTGAAATCGCGCGCGCTCCAGGGCCGGTCTTCCGGCGCGCTGACATTCACGCCGAATTGCTCGTCCAGTCCGATGTCATGCATGTGCTGGCACCAGACATCGGCATCGTCCATCCACAGATGCAGCATCAGGTTTTCGGCCGGCTCGCGCACATAGAAATCCTGCAGCAGAAACGCACAGTGCGCACCGTGCCGAAAGCAGGTCACATTGCCGACCTCGTCTTCCTGCACGAACCGCAGCGCACGGTAGAACTGCTGCGACAGCGCATAGTCGTGTGCAGGCACGAACACCTTCAGTTGCTGGCTCGACAGCTGCGACATGAGGCACTCACGCGGGACGTGGATCGCGCATACGCCCCGCAGTGGCGCAGGCGGACAAGCCTGGGTGCGCGGGCACAGCGAGCAGCAGCAGCTCCAACGAATCCCCCAAAATGCAACGCCCCCCTTGGTAAGGGGGGCGCGCCGAAGGCGCGGGGGATCGGAAGCGAGGACCCGTGCACCCAGCGGTCAGCTCAGCATCAGCTGAGCTGACCGTGGCAGTGCTTGTACTTCTTGCCGCTACCGCACGGGCAGGGATCGTTACGGCCGACCTTGGGCTCGTCGCGGGTGACCTGCGACACCGGCACCGGCGCGTTGCCGCCCTGCATCTGTTCCACTTCCTCGTCGGCGCCGTAACCGCCGGCATCCTGATGCTGGAATTGGCGAGCTTCGGCCTGGCGGCGTTCCTGCTCTTCCAGTTCGGCCACTTCTTCCTCGCTGCGGATGCGCACGCGCGCCAGCAGGTTGATCACCTCGCGCTTGACGCTCTCCAGCATCTCGGAGAACAGCTCGAAGGCTTCCTTCTTGTATTCCTGCTTGGGCTGCTTCTGCGCGTAACCGCGCAGGTAGATGCCCTGGCGCAGGTAATCCATCTTGGCCAGATGCTCCTTCCAGCCCTGGTCCAGCACGGTCAGCATCACGTGCTTTTCCAGTGCGCGCATGGTGTCGTTGCCCACCGCCGCTTCCTTCTGGGCAAAGTGCGCATCCACCGCGGCCTGCACCTTGGCGGCAATCTGTTCGGCGTCCAGCTCCTCCTGCGTGCGCGCCATCTCGCGCAGCGCCAGCGGCATGCCAAGCTCCGATTCCAGCGTGGCTTCCAGGCCCTGCAGGTCCCACTGCTCGTCCACCGAATTGGGCGGCACGAAGCGCGCGACCAGGTCGTAGATCACATCGCCGCGAATGCCATCGACGTTGTCCTTGACCGATTCGGCGTCCAGCAACTCGTCGCGCTGGGCATAGATTACCTTGCGCTGGTCGTTGTTGACGTCGTCGAAGTCCAGCAGGTTCTTGCGGATGTCGAAGTTGTGCGCTTCCACCTTGCGCTGCGCCTTTTCGATCTGCCGGCTGACCAGGCGATCCTCGATGACGTCGTCTTCCTTCATGCCCATCATGCGCATCGCCTTCTGGACCCAGTCCGAGGCGAAGATGCGCATCAGGTTGTCTTCCAGCGACAGATAGAAGCGCGAGGAACCCGGGTCGCCCTGACGACCGGCCCGGCCGCGCAGCTGATTGTCGATGCGCCGTGATTCGTGGCGCTCGGTACCGATGATGTGCAGGCCGCCGGCCGCCTTGACCGCGTCATGACGACGCTGCCATTCGGTCTTGATCTGGAAGCGCGCGTCTTCGCTGGCGTCTTCGCCGAGGGCGTGATACTCCGATTCCAACGAGCCGCCCAGCACGATATCGGTACCGCGACCGGCCATGTTGGTGGCGATGGTCACCGCGCCCGGCTGGCCCGCGTTGGCCACGATGGTGGCTTCGCGCTCGTGCTGCTTGGCGTTGAGCACTTCGTGCTTCACTCCGGCCTTGCGCAGATGCTCGGACAGCATCTCCGAGGTCTCGATCGAGGTGGTACCCACCAGCACCGGCTGGCCGCGCTTGGCGCAGTCTTCGATGTCGGCCAGCACCGCATTGAACTTGCCCTTGCGGTTGAGGAACACCTGGTCCGGATGGTCCTTGCGCACGGTCGGGCGGTTGGTCGGGATCACCACCACTTCCAGGCCGTAGATGCTCTGGAATTCGTAGGCTTCGGTGTCGGCCGTACCGGTCATGCCGGACAGCTTCTTGTACATGCGGAACAGGTTCTGAAAGGTGATGCTGGCCAGGGTCTGGTTCTCGCGCTGGACCGGCACGCCTTCCTTCGCTTCGACCGCCTGGTGCAAGCCGTCGGACCAGCGACGCCCGGTCAGCGTGCGGCCGGTGAATTCGTCCACGATCACCACTTCGCCATCGCGCACGATGTAGTCCACGTCGCGCTGGTAGATCGCATGCGCGCGCAGCGCAGCGTTGAGGTGATGCACCACGCTCAGGTTCTGCGCGGCGTACAGGCCGTCTTCGGCGTTTTCCAGGATGCCGGCCTGCAGTAGCAGTTCTTCGGCGTGGCCCATGCCCGCCTCGGACAGATGCACCTGCTTGCCCTTCTCGTCGATCCAGAAGTCGCCCTCGCCCTCTTCGCTTTCCTGCTTGGTCAGCTGCGGCACGATGCGGTTGACGCGGATGTACAGCTCCGGCGATTCGTCGGCCGGGCCGGAAATGATCAGCGGGGTGCGCGCTTCGTCGATCAGGATCGAGTCCACTTCGTCGACGATGGCGTAATGCAGATTGCGCTGGTAGCGGTCGGCGCGCGACAGCGCCATGTTGTCGCGCAGGTAGTCGAAGCCGAACTCGTTGTTGGTGCCGTAGGTGATGTCGGCGGCGTAGGCGGCATGCTTGTCGCTGTGCGGCATGCCCGGATACACCACGCCCACGCTCAGGCCCAGCCAGTTGTACAACTTGCCCATCTGCGCGGCGTCGCGGCGCGCCAGGTAGTCGTTGACGGTGACCACGTGCACGCCTTCGCCCTGCAATGCGTTGAGGTACACCGGCAGCGTGGCGACCAGGGTCTTGCCTTCGCCGGTACGCATTTCGGCGATCTTGCCCAGGTGCAGCACCATGCCGCCGATCAGCTGCACATCGTAATGGCGCATGCCCAGCACGCGGCGGCTGGCCTCGCGGCACACCGCAAAGGCTTCGGGAAGAATCTTGTCCAGGGACTGCCCGGCGGCAAGTCGCTGCTTGAACTCCGGGGTCTTGGCTTGCAGCTCGGCGTCGGAGAGCTTCTCGATCGTCGGCTCCAGCGCATTGATCTGGGTGACGAGGCGGGTGAGCTGGCGCAGCTGGCGTTCGTTACGACTGCCAAAGACACGGGTAAGCAGACTGTTGATCATTGAAAAAACCGGTTGAAAAGGAACGGTTTGACCGACGCCGGTCCCCAAGACCCGACCGCCGTAAACGAAACAGGGCGCACTGCGCCCTGTCGATGGCAACACCCTATTGTAGCTTGGGGCGAGCCCTCACGAATCAAGCACCGCCATTGCGGCGTCTCATCCGCTCCATTGCCGCGTCAGCCGCGCCCGCGCCGGCCCACCGGGGTATTGGTGTCGCCCAGGAACTTGCGTGGATTGACCACGTGCCCGTCCGCCCACACCTCGAAGTGCACGTGCGCACCGGTGGAGCGGCCACTGGAGCCGGCCCTGGCCACCTGCTGCCCGGCACGTACCAGATCGCCCACCTTCACCACCAGCCGCGAGTTGTGCGCGTAGCGGGTGACGTAACCGTTGCCGTGGTCCACTTCGACCACGTTGCCGTAGCCACCACGCACACCGGCGTAGCTGACCACTCCATCGGCCACCGACAGCACCGGGTCGCCCACGTTGGCATGGAAGTCCACGCCCTTGTGGAAGGCCGAGCCACCATCGAACGGGTCGGCACGGCCACCGAAGCCGGAGGTGATGTAGGTATTGCGGATCGGCATGCGCGAGGGCACCGAATTCTGCTCGAGCTGGTGATCGAACATCAGCGAGGCCAGCACGTTCAATTGCTGCCCGGAGGCGGAGAACTGCTGCTCGACTTGCCCTAGCGTCTGCTTGAGGTCTTTCACCGGCATGTCGCTGACCGGCTCGTCGCCGCCACCGACGCCGACCGGCGCGTCGAAGTCGAACTCGCCGTCCTTCAACTTGCCCATTTCGGTCAGGCGCTCGCCCAGGGCATTGAGGCGGGTAGCCTGTGCCTGCAGCTCACCCAGCCGGGCAGCCAGGGCGTTGACCTGCGCCTGCGACGCGCGCTGCGCCTGCGCAAGCTCGGTCTGCTGCTGCGCGACCTTGGCCTGCAGCGCGGAATTGGTCACCATGCCGGTGGCGGTGCTGGCACCGACGCCGATCAGCATGCCCAGGCCAAGCACGGCCCCAAGCACCACCATCGGCCGATCTGCTGCAAAGCCCTGGAACTGTCGGGCCACACGCTGGGCCCGGGTCTGCCGAGATTTGATTACAACTTTTTTCAACGCCATATGAGTGTCATGTCCAAGCCCAAGTCCAACGCACGCAACCCTTCCGTCCCACAACCGGCCATCGAGGCCGCGTTGGGTGAAAAGGCTGGCGACCCCTTGCGCCGAGCGTTGTGGCTCGATGCGCTGGACCGACAGTTGCGCCCCCTGTTACCGCCTCATCTGGCCACCCGTTGCCGGCTGGCCAATGTCAGAGACGAACAGCTCGTTTTTCTGGTTGATTCACCTGTCTGGCATGCCAAATTGCGACTTGCCGAGACCCAATTACTGGATGCCGCCCGATCCATCGGACTGAAGGCCACCGCAGTGACCATCAAGACCACTACCACCCCGCTGCATTCCCCAATGCAGCAGAATCGCGAGCGTCCGCGCCCCGTCTCGGAGGCCACGCACAGAGGTCTGCGCGATGCGCTGGCCTCCCTGCAGGATGTTCCACCCACCAAACGGTGAGCACCGCGCCGCTGGTGCGAAGCGGCCGCCGCAGCGTGAAAGAATTGCGAAGACCGCGCACGACCCGACGCATCCTAGCGGGCCTCAGCCACGCAGGAGTTAGAGAAGTCTTAAATAAAAGTTAAGAACGGGCCGGTAATCCGACGCAGTTCACACTTCGAACGCCGACTGCGGCATTCCCCGACATCAGGCGTAGACGGGGCTGGCGTAGGTGACCGGTGGCGGCTCGGCGCCCTCGGCAAAGCTGACCCATTCCCAGGCGCTCTGGTCCGCCAGCAGCGCGCGCACCAGCTTGTTGTTGAGCGCATGCCCGGATTTGAAGCCTTCATAGGCACCCAGGATGGCACCGCCAGCCAGATACAGGTCGCCGATGGCGTCCAGGATCTTGTGGCGGACGAATTCGTTGGTATAGCGCAGGCCGTCCTCGTTGAGCACGCGGAACTCGTCCAGCACGATGGCATTGTCCATCGAGCCGCCCAGGCCCAGGTTGCGCTCGCGCATGTACTCCAGATCGCGCATGAAACCGAAGGTGCGCGCGCGCGAGATTTCCTTGACGTAGGCCGAGGTGGAGAACTCGATTTCCTGGCGCGACTGCTTGGCCGGGATCATCGGGTGATTGAATTCGATGGTGAAGCCGAGCTTGTAGCCCTCGTACGGCTCGAAGCGCGCGATCTTGTCGCCCTCGCGCACTTCCACCGGCTGCTTGATGCGGATGAAGCGCTTGGCCTTGTTCTGCTCGACGATGCCTGCCGACTGCAGCAGGAACACGAATGGGCCGGACGAGCCGTCCATGATCGGCAACTCGGCCGAGGACAGCTCGACGATGACGTTGTCCACACCCAACCCGGCCAGCGCCGACATCAGGTGCTCGACCGTCTGGATCTTGGCGCCGTTACAGGTCAGGCCGGTGCACAGCGTGGTCTCGGTGACCAGCTCGGCATCGGCGGGGACTTCGACCACCGGCTCCAGGTCCACGCGCCGGAACACCACGCCATGATCGACCGGGGCCGGTCGTAGCGTCATGTACACCTTGTCGCCACTGTGCAGGCCGACGCCGGTGGCGCGAATGGTGTTCTTGAGAGTGCGTTGCTGGGTCATAGGACGAAGTCTGGGGGAGCAATGCAGACAGACGCTGAACAGGCTGTCTAATTCGGTGAGGTTAGCCGAATTTTAACAAGTTACGCGTGACGAGGCGAAACCCAGCGGTCACGCCACTGCAAAAGCTGCCGGATCGCGACCGATCCGGCAGAAAGGACATGGCATGGCAGACCCGACGCAATCGCCGGGCTGGACGGGCTGCGCCACCGTGGCGACGCAGCCGGCGCCCGTCAGTCGGCCTGGCGGCGCAGGAACGCCGGGATATCCAGGTAGTCGTTGGGCAGATCGGCTGCCGGCGCCGAAGCACCGCCGCTGTTTTGGTTGCCAGCGCTGCTGCCGACCGAATCGCTGCTCGGACGACGCAGGCCCAGGCCCATGCTGCCGCCGACCGCCTTGGACACCGCGTCGCCGTTGCTGGTGTCGAAGTCGCCGAATTCCGGCTGGCCGGTGGTGGCATTGCGCACCAGCTTAATCGGCGCGCGCTGGTCCGGACGCTGGGTCTGACGGGCGACCGCACGGTTCAGGCCGGTGGCGACTACGGTCACGCGCACTTCGTCCTGCATGTCCGGGTCCAACACGGTGCCGACGACCACGGTCGCGTCTTCCGAGGCGAACGCTTCGATGGTGCGGCCGATCTCGTCGAACTCGGACATGGTGAAGTCCGGGCCGGCGGTGATGTTGACCAGGATGCCGTTGGCGCCGGCCAGATTCACATCGTCCAGCAGCGGGTTCTGGATGGCGGCTTCGGCGGCGGCCTGCGCGCGATCGTCGCCGCGTGCCGACCCGGTGCCCATCATGGCCAGGCCCATTTCCGACATCACGGTGCGCACGTCGGCGAAGTCGACGTTGATCAGGCCCGGACGCACGATCAGGTCGGCGATGCCCTGCACCGCGCCCTGCAGCACGTCGTTGGCGGCGCGGAACGCCTGGATCATGGTGGCGTTGCGGCCCAGCACGGTGATCAGCTTTTCATTGGGAATGGTGATCAGCGAGTCGCAATGCTGGCTCAGTTCCTCGATGCCCTTGAGCGCGACCTGCATGCGGCGACGGCCTTCGAACGGGAACGGCTTGGTGACCACGGCCACGGTCAGGATGCCCATTTCCTTGGCCAGCTGCGCAACGACCGGTGCAGCACCGGTACCGGTGCCGCCGCCCATGCCGGCGGTGATGAACACCATGTCCGCACCCTGCAGCGCGTCCATGATGCGCTCGCGATCTTCCAGCGCCGCCTGACGGCCGACTTCCGGATTCGCGCCTGCGCCCAGGCCCTTGGTGACGTTGGTGCCGAGCTGCAGCTGCAGCTTGGCGCCGCAGTTCTTGATCGCCTGCGAGTCGGTGTTGGCGGTGATGAATTCCACGCCATCGACATTGGTGTTGACCATGTGCGCGACGGCATTACCGCCACCGCCGCCCACGCCAACGACCTTGATGACCGCGTTGGGAGCCATTTTTTCAATCAGTTCGAAATGTGCCATGTCAGTGTCCTCTTGAGCCGGGATTGGGGAGTGGGGATTGGGGATTCGTAAAAGCGCTGGCCCCTGCCCTACTCCGCATCACGGCGAGTGTTGTTGTTTGAAAGTCGGGATTCGTGTGCCGGGGCCGTAGATTCGCTGTTGCGCTCCACGGCTCGTGTCACCTACTCCTCGACGCAATGCCTGCAAATAATTTTACCGCCTACCTGCTCGCCGCTCTCTACTTAATCTTCGCAACCGCCGCCGCTTTGCCTTTCGCTCTTGTTCTTGCTCTTGCCAATCCCGAATCCCAACTCCCGAATCCCAGCCCCTCAGAATTCCCCGCGATACCAGTTCTTCAATTTCTTGAACAAGCTGCCCGCGCGTCCGGTCGGGATCGACGGGCGGCGCGGATGTTCGATCTGACTGCCCATCAGCAGCAGGCCCACGCCGGAGGCGTGTACCGGGTTGCCGACGACTTCGCCCAGGCCGGTGACGTGCTGGGGGATGCCCACGCGCACCGGCATCTGCAGCATTTCTTCGGCCAGTTCCACCACGCCTTCCATCTTCGAGGCGCCGCCGGTGAGCACCATGCCGGCGCGCACCATTTCTTCGAAGCCGGAGCGGCGCAGTTCGGCCTGCACCATTTCGAAGATTTCTTCATAACGGCCCTGCACCGCCTGCGCGAGCGCGTGGCGCGGCATGCGGCGCGGCGGGCGGTCGCCCACCGATGGCACCTGGATGCTCTCTTCGGCCGTCGCCAGCTGCGCCAGCGCGCAGGCGTAGCGGACCTTGATCTGCTCGGCTTCCGGCGTGGGCGTGCGCAGCATGTGCGCGATGTCGTTGGTGACATGGTCGCCGGCGATCGGCAACGAAGCGGTGTGGCAGATCGCGCCCTGCACATACACCGCCAGATCGGTGGTGCCGGCGCCGATGTCCACCAGCACCACGCCCAGCTCGCGTTCGTCGGCAGTCAGCACTGCGACTGACGATGCCAGCGACGACAGCACCAGATCGTCGACCTGCAGGCCGCACTTCTGCACGCACTTGGTGATATTGGCGGCGGCCGACTGCGCGCACACCACCAGGTGCGCATGCACCTCCAGGCGCACGCCGGTCATGCCGACCGGATTGCGGATGCCTTCCTGCGAATCGTCCAGCACGTACTCGCGCGGGATCGCATGCAGGATGCGCTGGTCGGCCGGAATGGCCACGGCCTTGGCCGCATCGAGCACACGCTCCAGATCGCTCCAGGTCACTTCGCCATCGCGAATCGGCACGATGCCGGGCGAGTTCTTGCACTGCACGTGGTTGCCGGAAATCGACGCGTACACCGAGCGGATCTCGCAACCGGCCATCAGCTCGGCCTCTTCCACCGCGCGCTGGATCGACTGCACGGTGGACTCGATGTCCACCACCACGCCGCGCTTGAGACCGCGCGATTCATGCGAACCGATGCCGATCACTTCGATCGGATTGCCGGGCGAGTATTCGCCGACCAGCGCGACGACCTTGGAGGTGCCGATGTCCAGTCCAACGATGAGGGATTTGTCGCCTTTGCGGTTCATGTCTTAAAGCCGGGATTCGAGATTCGGGATACGGGATTGGAAAAACGCGGAAGTGCCAGGGCGACGGGAGGTGCGGAAGGTGCTGCGCGATGCCGGGGCTGCGCTTTTTCCAATCCCGAATCCCCACTCTCCAATCGCTGCCGTTCAACGGTAAATCCATTGGTATAGCGCAGGTCGGCGCGTATGATCGGGCGCTGCGGGTCGGCCAGTTGCGGCAGCACGTGGGCGAAGCGCTGCAGGCGGGAGCGCGCATCGTCGCGGCCGATCACGATCTGCACGCCGTTGCTCAGGCCCAGCGACCAGCTGCCGCGCGCGTCCATTTCCAGGCGCTCCACATCCAGCCCGGTCGGCGCGAACAGCGCGCGCGACTCGTTGTAGAGCGCCACCACGTCCTGGGTCTTGCTGTCAGGGCCGCCGAGTTGCGGCAACTTGAAATCCTTGAGCAACGGCGGGCTGCGGAACAACCGGCCCTGCTCGGACAACATGCGGTCGGTGCCCCAGCGCGCGAACGGTTTATGCTCGGTCACGCGCACTTCCAGCACGTCCGGCCAGCGCTTGCGCACCTGCGCGCTTTCCACCCACGGCAGGCGCGCGATGGCGTCCTGCGCGTTCTGCAGCTTCACCGCAAAAAAGCCTGCGCGCGCATACGGCAGCACCACTGCGCGCAACTCCTCGGCCGGCACCCGCTTGAAGTCGCCGGACACCCGCAACTTCGCCAACGGCCAGCGCTCGGCACCGACCCAGCCGTTGAGCACAGCCACCACCGGCAGCGCAACCAGCGCCACCGCGAGCAACCAGGCCAGGATGCGCAGGGTGGCGTTCATTGGCGCGCTCCGCGCGCGGGATTCGGCATTGGGGATTGGAGATTCGTCACGGCAGCAGCAACAGCAAAGGCGCGCATGGCGCCGCTGTTCACCAATCCCGAATCCCCAATCCCCAATCCCCGCGTCATAGCGTCTGCTCCAGCACGCGCCAGACCAGCTCTTCGAACTCGATGCCGAGCTGGCGGGCGGCCTTGGGCACCAGCGAGTGGCTGGTCATGCCCGGGGCGGTGTTCACTTCGAGCAGATACAGCTGGCCGCTGCTGCCATCGCGCATCACGTCCACGCGGCCCCAGCCGCGGCAGCCGGCAGCACGGAAGGCGTCGAGGGCGAGCTGGCGGATCTGCGCCTCGGCCTCGCCTTCCAGGCCGGGGCACAGATACTGCGTGTCCTCGGCGATGTATTTGGCGTTGTAGTCGTACCACTGCCCCTTGGGCACGATGCGGATCGATGGCAGCGCGGTGTCGCCGAGCACGGCCACGGTGAGTTCATCGCCCTCGATCAGCTGCTCCATCAACAGCGCGCCGTCGTAGCGCGCAGCCAGGGTCACCGCTTCTTCGAGCTGTGCCTGGTCGAACACGCGGCTGACGCCGACGCTGGACCCTTCGTTGGCCGGCTTGACGATCACCGGCAAGCCGATCTGCCGGGCGGCAGCGTGAATGTCGTTGGCGCTGGCACCGGCAGCCAGGCGCGCATAGCGCGGCGTGCTCAGGCCCAGCGACAGCCACACCTGCTTGGTGCGGATCTTGTCCATGCTCAAGGCCGAACCCAACACGTCCGAGCCGGTGTACGGGATGCCGAAGGCTTCCATCAAGCCCTGCACGATGCCGTCTTCGCCGCCGCCGTCATGGCCGTGCAGCACGTTGAAGACCCGATCGAACTGCTGTGCGACCAATGCCTGGGCCAATGCCGGAATGCCATCGACCGGCTGTGCATCAACACCGCGTGCGCGCAGCGCTTCCAGCACATTGCTGCCGGAGTTCAACGAGACTTCACGCTCGGACGAGGTGCCACCGAGCAGCACCGCAACGCGGCCGAATGCGGCCGGGTCGCCGGTGCGGGCATTGGCGATGACAGCACTCATGCCTGTTCTCCAACAAATCCGTTGTTGATGATGTGCTGCGCCACATAGCCGATGTCGCCAGCACCCATCATCAGCAACAGATCGCCGTCCTGCAGCACGTCCGGCAGCACTTCGGCCAGGCCGGCAATCTGCCCGACCACCACCGGTTCGCTACGGCCGCGCGCACGGATGGCACGCGCCAGTGCGCGCGAGTCGGCACCGGGAATCGGTGCTTCGCCAGCGGGATAGACTTCGCTCAGCACCAGCGCATCCACGGTGCTGAGCACCGCGGCAAACGCGTCGAACTGATCGCGGGTGCGGCTGTAGCGGTGAGGCTGAAAAGCCACCACCAAGCGCTTGTCCGGCCAGCCGCCACGGGCGGCGGCGAACACCGCTTCCAGCTCGCGTGGGTGATGGCCGTAATCGTCGACCACCCGCACGCGTGCGCCGTTGCTGGTGGTGACTTCGCCCAGATCGTTGAAACGGCGGCCGATACCGGCGAAGTTTTCCAGCGCGCGCGCAATGGTCTGCGGCTCCACGCCGAGCTGCCAACCGATCGCGGCAGCGGCCAATGCGTTGAGTACATTGTGACGGCCCGGCAACGCCAGCGACACCGCCGTGGTGGTGCCTTCGGGCAGGCGCAGGGTGAAGCGCATGCGCGGGCCGTCCTGCACCACATCTTCGGCGCGCACGTCGGCGTTTTCGCTCATGCCGTAGCTCATCACGTGACGCGGCGTCTTGCCGGCCAGCGCGGCCACCTCCGGATCATCGATGCACAGCAGTGCCAGGCCATAGAACGGCAGGCGCTGCAGGAATTCGGCAAACGCGGCCTGCACGCGGGCGAAATCGTTGCCGTAGTTTTCCAGGTGATCCGAATCGATATTGGTGATCACCGCCATCAACGGATTCAGCCGCAGGAAGCTGCCGTCGCTTTCGTCGGCTTCGGCCACCAGCCACTGGCCACCGCCGAGCTTGGCGTTGGCACCGGCGGCCAGCAGCTGGCCACCGATGACGAAGGTCGGATCCAGGCCGCCTTCGCTCAGTACCGCCGCGGCCAGACTGGTGGTGGTGGTCTTGCCGTGCGTGCCGGCCACCGCGATGCCGCGACGGAAGCGCATCAGCTCGGCCAGCATCGCCGCACGCGGCATGATCGGAATGCGCTGGCTGCGCGCTTCCATCAGCTCGGGGTTGTCTTCGCGAATCGCGCTGGAGACCACCACGCAATCGGTGCCGAGCACGTTGGCGGCCGAGTGGCCGCGCATCACGCGCGCACCGAGCCTGGCCAGCCGTCGCGTGGCCGCGTTATCGGCATTGTCCGAACCGGAGACTTCGTAGCCCAGCGTCAGCATGACCTCGGCAATGCCGCTCATGCCTGTGCCGCCGATACCGACGAAATGCACGCGCGGGAACGCACGCACCAGGTCGCCACTGTCCTGCAGACGGCGGATCACTGAGCACCTCCTGCTGAGGTGCCGGGATTGGGAATTCGGGATTGGGGATTGGTGGCGATCAACTGCGCCGAACGGTCGCCATTTACGGATGTCTGCATGCTGTCCTGCTTGTGCGTTTGCTTGTTACGAATCCCCAATCCCGAATCCCCACTGCCGGCTTCTTGAAGAATGATGTCGGCAATGCGCTCGGCAGCGTCCGGCTTGGCCAGGGTGCGGGCGGCTTGGGCCATCGACAGGCGGCGTGCGGGGTCGGCGAGCAGGGTCTGCAGGACCTGCTGCAGGCGCACCGGCAGGCTGTCGTCCTGCTTGAGCAACACGGCGGCGTCCGCGCCGACCAGGTATTGGGCATTGCGGGTCTGGTGATCGTCCACGGCGGCGGCAAAGGGCACCAGCACGCTGCCGACACCGGCAGCGCATAGCTCGGCCAGCGTGGAGGCGCCTGCACGGCACACCACCAGATCGGCCCAGGCATAGGCGTCGGCCATGTCGGCAATGAAGGGTTCGACGCTGGCATCGACGCCGGCCTGCGCATACGCCGCATCGGCTTCGCCGCGCAGCTTTTCACCGCACTGGTGGCGTACCTGCACGTCCGGGTGACCGAGCGCGGCCAACGCCGACGGCACGGCTTGATTGAGTACGCGTGCGCCCTGGCTGCCGCCCAGCACCAGCACCCGCACCGGGCCGCCGCGGCCCACCAGACGCACCGCCGGATCCGGCAGCGCGGCGATTTCCGCGCGCACCGGGTTACCCACTGCTTCTTCGCCAGCGAAGCTGCCCGGAAAACCGGTCAGCACGCGGCGCGCGAAGCGCGACAGCACCTTGTTGGTCATGCCGGGCGCGCGATTCTGTTCGTGCACCAGCAAGGGTACGCCGAGCAGGCGCGCGGCCAGACCACCGGGTCCAGCCGCAAAGCCACCAAAACTGATCACCGCACGCGGCTGGCGCTCGCGCAGCACGAAACCGGCGGCGCGCACGGCGCGCATCACCCGCACCGGTGCGCCAAGCAACTTGATCACGCCCTTGCCACGCAGGCCACTGATGGCCAGCGTGTCGATCTGGATCGCGTGCTGCGGTACCAGTCGCGTCTCCATCGCCCCGTCGGCACCCAGCCAGGTCACTGGCACGCCGCGCGCGCGCAGCACCTTGGCCACGGCCAGGCCCGGGAAAATATGTCCACCGGTACCGCCAGCCAGAATCATCACAGGTTGAGTCTCCGCACATGAATGTGCGGGCTGTTGCGCGGGATTCGCATAGACGCTCATGCAATCCTCCCGAAGGTCGGTTCCACGCGCGGCTGCATCCGGCTGGTACCGCGCAGGATCGCCGACGCTGGTGCGACCGGCGCCGATGCAGCAGGTGCGGCGGCAGCGGTGTCGCGTTGCGGTGTGCGCGGCGGCGGCGCGTGCGCGGGTGGCTCCGGCTCGCCGGCGGGTTCGGACGGCTCGGCGGATGCAGCGCCCGCGCCCTGTGGCGACAACTTGCTGCGCAGGCGCTCGGCGCGGTCCATTTCATAGGACACCCGCAGCAGCAGGCCCATCGCCACACAGGTCATCAGCACCGACGAACCGCCGGAGGAAATCAGCGGCAGGGTCAGGCCCTTGGTTGGCAGAATCCCCAGGTTCACTCCGATCGACACGAAGCTCTGCATCGCCACCCACAGGCCGATACCGAAGGCGACGTAGCCGGAGAAATGGCGCTTCATTTCCACACAGCGCATGCCCAGCCAGAACGCCCGGCCGACCAGCAGTGCATACAGGGCCACTACGCCGCAGACGCCGATGAATCCCAGTTCTTCGGCGATCACCGAAAAGATGAAGTCGGTATGCGATTCGGGCAGGTAGTTGAGCTTCTGCACCGACGCGCCCAGGCCCACGCCCATCCACTGGCCACGGCCGATGGCCATGAGTGCGTTGGACAGCTGGTAGCCCGAGCCGAGCTGATCGACCCACGGATCCATGAAGGACGTGACGCGCCGCATGCGGTACGGCTCGAAGATCACCAGCGCCACCAGCGCCGGCAGCAGCAGCAGGATCGGCAGGATGATGCGCCCGATCGGCGCTCCGCCCAGCACCAGCATGCAGGCGGTGACGCTCAACAGCAGCATCGACGAACCGAAGTCCGGCTGCAGCAACAGCAGGGCCACCAGGAAACCGACCACGAACACCGGCTTGAGCATGGCCTGCCAGGTCGCGTTGACCTCGTCGCGAAAGCGCACCAGGTAACTGGCCAGCCAGATGATGTAGAGCACCTTGACCGACTCGACCACCTGGAATCTGGACACGCCCAGATTGATCCAGCGCTTGGCGCCGTTGACGGTGCTGCCCAGGCCAGGCACGAACACCATGATGAGCATGACAAAGCAGCCCAGCAGCAGCATCTGGTTGTGCTGCTCGATGGTCTTGAGCTCGGTACGCATGGCCCAGAAGGCCAGCCCGATGCCGACGCCCAGGAACAGCAGGTGGCGGGTCAGGTAATAGAACGGGCTTGCCTCCAGCTCGATCGAGCTGGAAGCCACCATCACCACGCCCAGCGAGGCGAGCGTGACCGCGGCCCCGAGCAGCCACGGATCGTAGCGGCCGCCGATGGCGTCCAGTCGCGTGGCCTGGCGGGACATGTCGTTCATCAGCGCACCTTCAACGTGGCCAGGCCGATCAGCACCAGCACCACCGAAATGATCCAGAAGCGCACGATCACCCGCGGCTCCGGCCAACCCTTGAGTTCGAAGTGGTGGTGGATCGGCGCCATGCGGAACACGCGCTTGCCGGTCAGCTTGAAGCTGGCCACCTGGATCATCACCGACAGCGTTTCGATCACGAACACGCCGCCCATGATCACCAGCACCATTTCCTGGCGCACGATCACCGCGATGGTGCCCAGCACCGCGCCCAACGACAGCGCGCCGATGTCGCCCATGAACACCATCGCCGGGTAGGTGTTGAACCACAGAAAGCCCAGCCCTGCCCCGGCGATCGCCGAACAGATGATGATCAGCTCGCCGGCCCCGGGAATCAGCGGGATCTTCAGGTAGTCGGCAAACACCACGTTGCCCGAGGCGTAGGCGAACACGCCCAGCGCGCAGGCCACCAGCACGGTCGGCATGATCGCCAGGCCATCCAGGCCGTCGGTGAGGTTCACCGCATTGGAGAAGCCCACGATCCAGAAATAGGCGATCACCACGAAGCTCACGCCGGCCAGCGGCAGCGCGATCGACTTGAACATCGGAATGTAGAAGGTGATCGCGGCCGGCACGTCGGCGGTGTAGTACAGGAACAGGCCGGCGGCCAGGCCGAAGATCGACTGCAGCAGGTACTTCCAGCGCGACTTCAGGCCGTTGGGATCGCGACGCACGATCTTGATCCAGTCGTCGTACCAGCCGATCGCGCCGAAGCAGATCATCACCGCCAGCACCAGCCACACATAACGGTTGCGCAAGTCGCCCCACAGCAGCACCGACAGGGTGACGGTGAGCAGGATCAGCGAGCCGCCCATGGTCGGGGTGCCGGCCTTGGAGAAATGCGTCTGCGGACCGTCCTGCCGGATCGGCTGGCCACCCTTGAACTGGGCCAGCTTGCGGATCACCGCCGGGCCCATCCACAGCGACAGGAACAGCGCGGTCAGCGCGGCCAGGATGCCGCGGAAGGTCAGATAGTTGAACAGCCCGAACAGGCTCTCCAGTTGCTGCAGCCAACGCGCCAGCTCAAGCAGCATGGGAGGCGTCCTCCACAGGTGCGAGCAACGCGGCGACGATGCGGTCCATGGCGCTGCCGCGGGAGCCCTTGATCAGCAGGGTGATGGAGCCGGAAGGCGTAAAACCGGGACCCGGGACCCGGGACCCGGGACTCGTAAGAGCATCTGCGAATTGCGATTGGTGTTGTTGAATCAAAGCGTGTTCCTGCGTACTTCCCGATACCTGCTGTTGCTCCTCCCCGGGTCCCGGGTCCCGGGCCGCGACTTCCAAGAGATCCGCCTGCAATGCCGCCGCCAGCTCCGCATGGGTGGCGAACACACGGCCGCCCTCGCCGAATGCCTGCGCCGCGGCGGTGCTGAGCTCGCCCAGCGCGTACAGCCGCTGCAGCTTGGCCGCGCGGGCGCGACGTCCGGCAGCGGCGTGCAATGCGGCGCCTTCCGGGCCGAGTTCGCGCATATCGCCCAACACCAGCCAGCCAGCGCCAGGCGCGGCGGCCAGTGCATCGATGGCGGCATCCAGCGACCCGGGGTTGGCGTTGTAGCTGTCGTCGATCAGTACCGCCCCGCCTGGCAGACGGTGGGCGATCTGCCGGCCAGCCACCGGGCGCGCCTGCGCCAGGCCGGCGGCAATCACCGCCAATGCGATGCCCGCACCCAACGCCAGGCCGGTGGCGGCCAGCGCATTGAGCACGTTGTGGCGACCCGGCAGCGGCAGCGCAATCTGCGCCTCGCCCTGCGGCGTCACCAGCGTGAACTGCGCGCCCTCGGCATGCAGCCGCAGCCCGCGCGCGGTGATCTCGGCGCTGGCCTGCAGGCCGTACCGCAACACGCGACGGCCCTGCACCGGCTGCGCCAGCATGTGCTGCTCGAACCAGGCACCGAAGGCGTCGTCGGCATTGATCACCGCCACGCCATCGGCCGGCAGCGCGGTGTAGATGGCGCCCTTGGTCTGTGCAACCCCGAGCAGGCTGCCCAGGCGCTCCAGATGGGCCGGTGCGATGTTGTTGACCAGGGCCACGTGCGGCCGCGCGATCTCGGTGAGATAGGCAATGTCGCCGGGCTTGCCGGCCCCCATTTCGTACACCGCGATATCCGCATCGTCCGGCGCGGCGATCACCGCCAGCGGCAGGCCGATTTCATTGTTGCGATTGCCCGGCGTGGCATAGACGGTGGTGCCGTCGACACGCCCGGCTTCGGTCAGGATGGCCAGCAGCAGCGCCTTGACGCTGGTCTTGCCGTTGGAGCCGGTCAGTGCGATCACGCGGCTGGCACGGTCGCGCTGCAGGCCGGCAGCGATGCGCGCCAGGGCCAGTTCGGTGTTGGCCACCAGAACCTGCGACACGCCCAGCGTCGGCAGCAGGCGCTCGACCAGCACACCGCTGGCACCACGCGCTACCGCGTCGGCCGCAAAATCGTGCCCGTCAAAACGCTCGCCACGCAGCGCCACGTATAGGCTGCCGCTGCCGAGCGTGCGGGTATCGTTGCCGACCGCATCGATCATGGCGTCGTCGCCATGCAGTTCGCCGCCGGCAAAATGCGCGATCAGCGACAGCGGAGTGAGCTTCATGCGCGCACTCCCAGCACGGTGCGCGGCAGCAAGGCCTGCGCCGCCACTGCCGCGTCGTCGAAGGCATGCCGCACGCCTGCCACTTCCTGGTAGGGCTCGTGGCCCTTGCCGGCGATCAGCACGATGTCCGAAGCGCCTGCCATGCCGATGGCCTGGAGGATGGCCGCGGCGCGGTCGCGTTGCACGATGGCCGCATCCGGGCGCGCAAAGCCGCGCAGGATGTCAGCGACGATCGCATCGCCGTCTTCGCCGCGCGGGTTGTCGTCGGTGACGATCGCCACGTCGGCATTGAGTTCGGCAATGGCCGCCATCTGCGGGCGCTTGCCGGTATCGCGCTCACCGCCGCAGCCGAACACGCAGATCAACCGGTCCTGCGCATGCGAGCGCAGGCTGGTCAGTGCCTGTTCCAGCGCATCGGGGGTGTGCGCGTAGTCGACCACCACCAGCGGTGCGCCGTGCGCGCCGCCAAGGCGATTCATGCGGCCGTGGATCGGCTGCAGCTGGCCCAGCACCTGCGCGATCTGCGCCGGGGCGTAATTCAGCGCATGCAGCGCGCCGGCCACCGCCAAGAGATTGTCTACGTTGAAGCGGCCCAGCAGCGACGAGCGCACCGGGTGCACTGCGCCAGCAAGATGCAGCGCGAAACCAATGCCGTTATGGTCCAGCTGCAGGGCTTGCGCGCGCACACCAGCCTGGGCCTGCCCGCGCGAACTCACGCCGACCGCGCGCAGTGCCGGATCGAGCGAGGCGAACAGGCTGCGGCCGAACGCATCGTCCAGATTCACCACCGCCGCCTTCAATCCGGCGCGAGAGAACAGCTTGGCCTTGGCCGCGCCGTACTGCGCCATGTCGCCGTGGTAATCGAGATGGTCGCGGGTGAGATTGGTGAACACCGCCACGTCGAAATGCACCGCATCCACGCGGCCCTGATCGAGTGCGTGCGAGCTGACTTCCATCGCCACCGCCTGCGCGCCTTCATCGCGCAGCTGCGCCAGCAACGCGTGCATGGGCAGCACCAGCGGCGTGGTGAATCCGGTCGGCACGGCCGCGCCGTACAAGCCCACGCCCAGCGTGCCCAGCGTGCCGGTCGGTGTGCCGAGCAAGGTCAGCGCCTGCGCCAGCAGTTGCACGGTGGAGGTCTTGCCGTTGGTCCCGGTGACGCCAGCCATGCGCAGCGCGCGCGACGGGTGACCATGGAACTGATCGGCCATCGCACCCAGCCGTGCACGCAGGCCGGGCACCGCGATCGCATCGGCAGGTGCCGGCAGTTCGGCCGGCGCCGGCGGTTCGAACAACACCGCTGCCGCACCATTGGCGCGCGCCTGCTCGACAAAGCCCAGCCCATGCGCACCGAAGCCGGCGATCGCCACGAAGGCATCGCCCGGGCGCACCGCACGGCTGTCCATCACCAAGCCGGAGACCTGCACATCGCGCGCGAGCGTCAGGTCCGGCAATAGCTGCGACAGCGGCATGCTGCGGCTCACTGGCGGGTCTCCTGCAACGGTGCCGGCTGCGCGGGCGCGGCCGGCGGTGCGATCGCAGTCGGAATGCCCGCAGACACTTCGTCTACCGGATCGGGCACCAGCGCCGGATCCGGCTCGGCCGGCTGCGGCTTGACCACCGGCTGACCGGTCTTGCCGGCCGCCTGCGCAGCCAGCCACGACTGGATGTCGTCCGGCGGCACGTCCATCAGGCGCAGCGCGCCTTCCATCACCTTGTGGAACACCGGCGCCGATACCAGCCCGCCGTAGTACACCTTGCCCTGCGGATCGTTGATCACGATGACGGTGGCAAAGCGCGGGCGACTGGCCGGCACCAGGCCGGCAAACAGCGCGTTGTAGTGGCCGCGTTCGTAGCCGCCGGCGCCGTTCTTGCGCGCGGTGCCGGTCTTGCCGGCCACGTGATAGCCCAGGATCGCTGCGCCCTTGGCGCCGCCCTGGGTGACCACGGTTTCCATCATGTCGATGACTTCGCGCGCCACTTCCGGCGTGACCACCTGGCGCGACTCGTTATGTTGGCCACGCACGAAGGTCGGTGGTGTCAGCTTGCCGCCATTGCCCAACGTGGCATAGGCCTGCGCAATCTGCAGCGGCGTCACCGACAGGCCGTAGCCGTAGGACATGGTGGTCTTGGACGAGCCGCTCCACCGCTGCGGCTGCAGTACCACGCCGGACGATTCGCCCGGAAATCCGCTATGCGGCGCGCTGCCGTAACCAAAGTTGCGGATCGACTGGTAGAAGGTCTGGTCCGGCACCTTGGCCGCGATCTTGGCCGCGCCGATGTTGGAGCTGCGGGTGATCACCCCGGTGACGTTGAGGACACCGTTGTTGCGCGGCACATCGCGAATGGTGAAGCGCCCCACCGACATGTAGCCGGGGTTGGTGTCGATGACGGTGTCCTTGGTCACCACCCCGGCAGTCAGCGCGGTGGCCACGGTCAGCGGTTTCATCGTCGAACCCGGCTCCACCAGATCGGTGACCGCGCGGTTGCGGCGCGCCGACGGGTTGATGCCGGTCACCGAATTGGGGTTGTAGGTCGGCAGGTTGACCATCGCCAGCACTTCGCCGGTGGCCACGTCCATCACCACTATCGACCCGCCCGCGGCGTTGTTTTCGACCAGCGCGTTGCGCAGTTCCTTGTAGGCCAGGAACTGGATGCGGCGGTCAATGCTCAGGGTCAGGTCCTTGCCCGGCTGCGCCGGACGCACCAGGTCCACGCTCTCCACGATGGCGCCGCGCGCATCGCGCACCACCTTCTTGGAGCCCGGCTTGCCGCGCAACCATTCGTCGAAGGCCAGTTCCAGTCCTTCCTGGCCGCGGTCGTCGATGTTGGTGAAGCCCAGCACGTGGGCCATCGCCTCGCCCTGCGGATAGAAGCGGCGGAACTCGCGCTGCGAGAACACGCCGGGAATCTTCAGGTCCACGATCGCATGCGCCTTGTCCGGATTGATCCGGCGCTGCAGGTACATGAATTCCTTGCTGGCCTTCTGCGCCAGCCTGGCATTCAACTCGTCCAGCGGCTGGCCGAGCGCAGTGGCGAGCTCGGGGATGCGGTCCGGGTTGCGCAGCAGTTCCTGCGGATTGACCCAGATCGATTCCACCGGCGTGGACACCGCCAGCGGCTCGCCGTTGCGGTCGGTGATCATGCCGCGCGAGGTGGCGATGGGCAGCTCGCGCAGGTAACGCGCTTCGCCCTGGCGCTGGTAAAAATCGCGGTTGATCAGCTGCACGTACGCCGCCCGGCCGATCAGGGTGACCGAGCACAGGCCCAGCGCCACGCCGACCAGGGTCAGGCGGCCGCGCAGGTTGAAGTTGCTGCGGGGACGGTTGCGGCCGGCCTTCACCGCACATCTCCCGGCAGGCAGCTTGGCCGTGCAAAACGGCTGTCCTGCAGATGTGTCATGGGCGCACGACCACGATGTCGTTGGTCTCCGGGAACTTCATCCCGATGCGCGCGCGCGCGACCTGATCGACCCGGTTGCTTTCGGCCCAGGTGGCCTGCTCCAGCTGCAGCCGGCCGAACTCGATATTCAATTCATCGCGCGTGTGTTCGAGCTTGGACAACTGCACGAACAACTTGCGATGCATGTGGCGCATGTACACCACCCCGATCGCCGAGGCGATGCTGCAGGCCAGCAGCACGATGAGCAGCAGGCGGCTCATTGGGCGTCTCCTTGAGACGCCGGGATTCGGGATTCGGGATTCGGGATTCGCTCAGAGCGCTTTTCCAATCCCGAATCCCTACTCCCGAATCCCAGCTTTTCAGCCACCCGCAACACCGCGCTGCGGGCGCGCGGGTTGATGTTCAATTCGGCGTCGTCGGCCTTGATCGCGCCGCTGATCAGCTGCAGCGTCGGCACGAACGGCTGCGCTTCGGGCAGGCGACGGTTGCTCGGCGGGGCCTTGGCGTAGCGGGCCATGAATTGCTTGACGATGCGGTCTTCCAGCGAGTGGAAGCTGATCACTGCCAGTCGGCCGCCCGGCTTGAGCGCGTCCAGCGCAGCGTCCAGCCCGGCTTCCAGATCGGCCAACTCGCGGTTGATGTGGATGCGGATGGCCTGGAAGCTGCGCGTGGCCGGATGCGTCTTGCTGTCGCCGCGCGGCATCACCGATGCGATCAGATCGGCCAGCTGGGCGGTGCGCAGCAGCGGCTGTTCGGCGCGACGCGCCACGATGGCCCGCGCGATGCGCCGGCTCTGGCGTTCTTCGCCATAGGTCCACAGCACATCGGCGATCTCGCCATCGGTCGCCTGCGCCAGCCACTGCGCCGCGCTCTGGCCGCTGTCCGGATCCATGCGCATGTCCAGCGGGCCGTCCTTGCCGAAGCTGAAACCGCGCCCGGCCACATCCAGCTGCGGCGAAGACACGCCCAGGTCCAGCAGGATGCCGTCCACCGTTGCGGCCGCGACCACCTGGCCAAGCGTGGCGAAACTGCCGCGATGGATGGACACGCGCGCATCGCCACCGAACGTCTGTTCGGCCACCGCGATCGCTTCAGGATCCTTGTCCATCACCAACAGTCGACCTCCCGGTCCAAGGTGTTCCAGCACGCCACGTGCGTGTCCGCCACGCCCGAACGTGCCATCGAGATACGTTCCGTTGTCGGTCACCTGCAGGCCGTCCAACACCTGCGTGTACAGCACCGGCACATGTGCCGCCGGCGGCTGCGACACCGGGTGACCGGGCTGCGCTTCACCGCGCATCCGGGCACCCCGGCTCACAACCTGAGATCGAGCAATTCATCGCCCAGATCCCCGTCAGACAATGTCTGCTGGATCAGTGCGCGATGTGCCTGCTCGCTCCAGAGTTCGAACTTGTCGCCCATGCCCAGCAGCACGGCCTTTTTTTCGATGCCAACCGCATTGCGGTGGCTGGCCGGAATGCTCAGACGGCCATTGGCGTCCAGCTCCAGCACGGCGGATGAACCCACCAGCTTCTGTTGCAGCGTGCGGACCACGCGCTGGGTGTTGGGTTTGGACATCACATCGTCGCGCACCCGCTCCCACTCCTTTTCCGCATACAGCCACAAACAGCCGGCTTCGAACGGGTTGTAGGTGAGCACAAGGCGGTTACCGCTCACGCGCGCAACAAGGTCGCGGTATGCGGTAGGTACCGCCATGCGCCCTTTGTCGTCCACCGTGATGGCAGTCTCGCCCTGAAACACCGAATGCAACCTCGAATACCCGCTGGTGGATCATTGAACCACGAAAAACCACAAAACACCTGGTTTTCCCTCCGATGTCCACCTTAGCAGCGCGTCAAAGGTTGTCAACAACTTCGACGACCCCAAATCGCCAGCCACATCAATGAGTTGCAGCACTCTTTAGAGACTTGTTCAAAGCTTATCCACAAGTTGCTGTTTCGTCTCATATTTTGAGATTGAACGAAAATTCAGGGCCGTGAAGACCATGTAAACCCCACCCCGGTCTCACTTCACGCTGCGCCAGCTGCACATCGCAATTGCGCAAATCGGCGACAATCGAGGGTATGTGCCTGATCGCTCTTGCCTGGAGAACCCACCCGCGCTGGCGCCTACTGCTGGCCGGCAACCGCGACGAACTCCATGAGCGGCCGACCGCCCCACTGGCGCGCTGGGCGGCGCCTGCCGACAGCGTGCTGGCGGGACGCGACCTGCGCTCGGGCGGCAGCTGGGTCGGGCTGGGCAGCGACGGCCGCGTTGCCGTGGTGGCCAACGTGCGCGATCCGCTCGTCACCGCCTCGGGTCGCTCGCGTGGGCATCTGATTGCGGACTACCTGTCCGGCAGCCTGGACGCCGCCGGCTATGCCCACGACCTGGCAGGCGCCGGGCACGCGTTCCCGCCGTTCAATCTGCTGCTGTGCGACGCAGATCGCTGCGAGCACCTGAGCAACCACCCGCCGCTGGCACGCCAGCTGGAGCCGGGCATCCACGGCATGTCCAATGGCCCGCTGGACATGCCGTGGCCAAAGACGCGCGCATTGACCGGTGCCCTGCACGACTGGTGCGCCCACGGCAGCGACGACCTGCAACCGCTGTGGGACGCGCTGGGCAACCCCGCCACCGCGCCCGACCACACCCTCCCGAGCACCGGCGTGGACCTGTCCACCGAACGCCTGCTCTCGGCCGCCTTCATTGCCGGCCCCCGCTACGGCACCCGCGCCAGCACCATCGTGGCGGTGGACCAGCACGGCGGCGGTTTCATCCACGAGCGCCGCTTCGGCCCGGATGGCATCTTCCAGGGCGAAACACGGCTGGACATTCCCGAACACGTTGACAACCCACGATCATGCGCATAGCGTGCGCATGACCTAGGAGCCAACGCATGAACCGCTATTACGATGCTTCTGCACAGAAGAAGCCGCTGAACCTGACCATCAATGCCGACCTGGCCTCCCAGGCCCGCGCGATGACCGGCAACCTGTCGGCCAAGGTGGAGGAACTGCTGGCCGAGTACGTGACCAGGGAGCGCGACACCCACAGCGCCAGGGCGATGGAGTTGCAGCGCGCCGCGAGCGAATGGAAGACCTTCACCGACGCGCACGGCTCCTTTGCCGACGAGTTCTCCACGTTATGACCGACCAGTTCGATGTCTATGCCAACGTCGGACGCAACAAGAACATTCCTTATGTGGTGGTCGTGCAGTCGAAGATCTTCGATGCCTCACCGCGCCGCGTCGTCGTGCCATTGGTCAGCACATCCGCGCACTCCCCAACGCCATCCCGCTTCACCCCCGAATTCGTGGTTGCCGGCCACCGCGTCGTCCTGCAACCGCTGGAAATGACCTCGGTCCCGCTCGCGGTACTCACCCAGCCGGCTGGCTCACTGAAGGACGAAGGACAGCGCATCGTCGATGCCCTGGACGAGCTGTTCACTCGCTCGTTTGGTTAGGCAGCACGCTGGCAACTGCAGCGTGAGCGAGACGCCCATGACGCAGATCGCGGCAGGTTGCGCACACTAAAGCATCCGCTGATCAGGATCGCAGCGCGTGACGCCCGATTTGCCGCCAGGACGGCCAGAGCTAAAAGCTCGCCCCCATCCGCCCTTCGGGCACCTTCCCCCGCAAGCGGTGGAAGGGAGTTGATCGCGTAGCGAGAGCCCCTCGACCAACCAACTACCTGCAAGCCCCCCCTTGAGTCAAGGGGGCGCGGCGACAGCCGCGGGGGTTGTGGCATGCCCGGAGCGGGACCCGCGTTTTGTGCCGCCTGCGGCGGTACAAAGCGTGGGCGCCTTCTGAGGGCGAACGCCCAAAGAAGGCGGCGGAGCCGGCCGATAAGCCGGGTTCTGTCGTGGACAGTCATTCGTCTAGGCGCTACGTCACCGCAGCGCTCAAGCAACCTACCCGGATCCAGCGCGGGCCACGCCAATGGATCCCTATCTGGTCTTGCTCCAGGTGGGGTTTGCCGTGCCGGTCCGTTACCGGACTCGCGGTGCGCTCTTACCGCACCATTTCACCCTTACCGGCTCCCCGAAAGGAACGTAGGCGGTATCTTTCTGTTGCACTGTCCGTCGGCTTGCGCCGCCCAGGCGTTACCTGGCACCTTGCCCTATGGAGCCCGGACTTTCCTCGGCACTCTTGCGAGTGACGCGACTGTCTGGCCGACTCCGCCAGGGCGCATTCTACGCTATCGCCGCCATGCAGCACGGCGCAGCGCATCCAGCCTGCGATTGCGCGGTAGGAGCGCACCCGGGCGCGAAGAGGCCTTGCCGAGAAATCACGGCCACAGCCGAACGCGCTCCGGCGATGTCAGACCTAGCCGCCATACAACGCCTTGCGCGGCGCACCGGTCAGCTCGGCGGCCAGCTTGGCGGCGGTGGACGGCGGGAGGTGCTCGGCGAGCTTGGCGTAGACGCGGCGACCTTCGGCCAGCTGGCCGTCGGCGGCGTCCGCGGCGCCCTGCACCATCACCACGAACTCGCCCTTGCGCTGGTTGTCGTCGGCTTCGACCTGGGCCTGCAGCTGCGCCAGGCTGCCGTCGAGCACGGTTTCGAACAGTTTGGTGAGTTCGCGGGCGATCACCGCCGGGCGGTCGTCGCCGAATGCCAGGCGCAGGTCGGCCAGCGACTCGACGATGCGGTGCGCCGATTCGTAGAACACCAGGGTGCGGGTTTCGCCGGCCAGTCGCGCCAGGCGCTCGCGGCGGGCAGCACTCTTGGCCGGCAGGAAGCCTTCGAAGCCGAAGCGGTCGCTGGGCAGGCCGGCCACGCTGAGCGCGGCAATCGCCGCACAGGCGCCGGGTACGGGGCTGACCTTGATGCCGGCCGCGCGGGCGGCACGCACCAGCTTGAAGCCGGGGTCGCTGACCAGCGGGGTGCCGGCGTCGCTGACGATGGCCAGCGACTCGCCATCGCGCAGGCGCGCCACAATGCGTTCGGACATGGCCTCTTCGTTATGGTCGTGCAGGGCCAGCAGCGGGCGATCGATGCCGAAATGGCTGAGCAACTGGCGGGTGTGGCGGGTGTCTTCGGCGCAGATCGCGGCCACGCCACGCAACACCTCCTGCGCGCGCGGCGACAGGTCGGCCAGGTTGCCGATCGGCGTGGCGATCACGTGCAGGGTTCCAGGGGACGTCATCGACGGTATTCCGTAGGGCAAAGGGTAGAATCGTAGCGGTTTTCAACGGACCGCCCTGGCGGCCCCTGTCCAATGGATCTGAAATGAACAAGCGTGTTGCAAGGATCTCCGCCCTGTCGCTACTGATCATGCTGGCCGCCGGTTGCGCCACCAGCAGCGTCACCCAGACCGCCTCGCCGACGCAGAGCGCGGCGCTGGCGCTGCTGGACCAGGGCAAGCCGCGCGAGGCGGCGCAGCAGCTCGAAGCCGAGGCCGCCAGTGCCAGCGGTGCGCAGCGCAGCCGCCTGCTGGCCGCCGCCGCGTTCGGCTGGCATGACGCTGGCGACGACGCGCGGGCGCGCACGCTGCTGGCACAGGTCAATGCACGCCACCTCAGCGGCGAAGACCGCGCCCGCTTCGGGCTGCTGACCGGCGAACTGGCGGTGATCGACAAGCAGGGCGCGCAAGCGCTGCAGGCCCTGGGCGACAGCCCGCAGGGACTGCCGCAGCCGCTGCAGACGCGCTGGCTGCTGGCCCACGCCGCCGCACTGGAAGCCACCGGCGACTTGTTCGGCGCCGCCGCCGATCGTGCACGCGCCGATGCGAGCCTGACCGGCACGCCCCGCAGCGACAACCAGCGCGCCATCGTGCGCCTGCTGGCGGCACTGGACGATGCAACGCTCAACGGTCGTACCGCGGCACTGCCGGCCGGCGACCCGCTGTACAACTTCGCCGGGCGCGCGCTGATCAGCCGGGGCCTGGCATTGCCGCGTGCGTTCGAGCGCGATGCGCAATGGGGCTTCGACACCAGCAAGCGCCCGCCGGCCGAGCGCGATGGGTATCGCCCGCCGGTCAAGCTGGGCGTGCTGTTGCCGCTCACCGGCAACCTGGCCACCGCCTCTGCCCCGGTGCGAGATGGCTTGCTGGCCGGCTATTACGCCGAAACCCGCCGCCGCCCGGAGGTGCAGTTCTTCGACACCGCCGGCACCGCCGCCGGTGCCAACGCCGCCTACGACAAGGCAGTGAACGCTGGTGTCGATTACGTGGTCGGCCCATTGGGTCGCGACGAGGTCAGCGCGTTGTTCGCGCGCGGTCAGCTTGCGGTGCCGGTGCTGGCGCTCAACCGCCCCACCGACAACAAGGCACCGCCGACCGGCAGCGCGGGCTTCTCGCTGGCACCGGAAGACGACGGCATCATGGCTGCCGAATACCTGCTCGCGCGCGAACGCCGCAACGTGCTGATCGTCGGCACCGGCGACGACAACGGCAAGCGCACCATCAAGGCCTTCCGTGACCGCTTTACCGAGCGCGGTGGCACGGTGGCCGGCAGCATCAGCGTGGCCGATGCACCGGGCGACATCGGGGCGCAGCTGCGCAATTACGGCACCGCCGATGCGGTGTTCCTGGCAGTGCGCGGCAACACCGCGCGCGCGCTGGCGCCGCAGCTGGCGCTGGCCGGGTTTGCCGGCAAGTCGCGCGTGGGCACCTCGCAGTTGGTATCCGGCACCGGCAAGGTCGAGGACGATCTGGCACTGGACGGCATCATCTACCCCAGCGAAACCTGGACCGCGCTCGGCGTCTCCGGCCTGCCGGCGGCCAGCCAGGTCGCCAGCACGCTGCCGAGCGCACGCGGACCCGGCGCGCGCCTGTTCGCGTTCGGCTACGACGCCTGGAAGATCAGCGCCTACCTGGAAAAGCTCGCCACCGGCACCGATGGCGGCCTGCGTGGCGCCACCGGCACGCTGCACCTGGACGGCTTCGGCAACGTGCTGCGCACCCCGGCCTGGTCCACCTTCAACGGTGGCCGCCCGATGCCGATCGCCGACGGCCGCTGAGGCCCATGCCGGCAGCGCGCCAGCAACGCGGGGCGGCGGTGGAAGCCGCGGCCTGCGCACTGCTGGAGCAGGCCGGCCTGCGGTTGGTGGTGGGCAATGCCACCTACCGCGGCGGCGAACTGGATCTGGTGATGCGCGACGGCCAGATGCTGGTGTTCGTGGAAGTGCGCTACCGCCGCGATGCCCGCTTCGGCGGCGGCGCGGCGTCGGTGGATCTGCGCAAGCGCCGCAAGCTGGTAGTGGCCGCGCAATTGTTCCTCGGCGCGCACCCGGCGTTGGCATTGCTACCGTGCCGCTTCGATGTGGTGGACGCCAGCGGCGAACCGCCGCACCTGCACTGGATCCGCGACGCGTTCCGCGCCGACGATTGCTGATTCTTCCAGAAGCTCGCACCGACGTCCGATGCCGACCATCATGACCCACGCTGCGGTCCCGCTTGCGCTTTGTTACGCCAGCGAACGCGAACGCATTTCGCCGCGCCTGCTCGGTGCAGGCATCGTGGCGGCGATGCTGCCCGATGCAGATGTATTGGCATTTGCGCTGCACGTCCCGTATGCCGACGCGTTTGGCCACCGCGGGGCCAGCCATTCGTTGTTGTTCGCCAGCGTCGTCGCACTGCTCGGCGCGGCGGTCCATCGCAGCCTGCGCGCGGATGTCGTGCAGGCCGCGGCGTGGCTGTTTGTCTGCACTGCGTCGCACCCGGTGCTGGATGCAATGACCTCTGGCGGGCTTGGCGTGGCGCTGGCGTGGCCGTGGAGCGAAACGCGCTGGTTCGCGCCGTGGCGGCCGATTCGCGTCTCGCCGTTCGCCAATGGATTCTTCAATGCGCGCGGCCTGAACACACTGCTCTCCGAGCTGCGTTGGGTCTGGCTGCCGCTTACCGTCGCAGCGCTGGGATTCAGATGCATCCAGCGCGCCGCACCACAGGATCACCCGCAATGACCGAACGACTTCCCGCCGCACTGTCCGACCTGTTGGCAGCGCGCCTCGGTGCCGATGGCTGGTTGACCGGCAACGACGCGCTGCGCCGCTATGGCGAGGACGATTCACGTCGCTGGGCATTGCCCGCCGCCGTGGCGCTGCCGCGCGATGCCGACGACGTGGTGGCGATCGTGCAGGCCTGTCGCGCGCATGGCGTGCCGATCGTGGCGCGCGGCGCCGGCACCGGCACCACCGGCGCGGCGGTGCCGTTTTCAGGCGGCGTAGTGGTATCGATGGCGCGCATGAATCGCATCGTGGCCTTGCGCCCGGAAGACCGCTGCGCGGTGGTGCAGCCTGGCGTGCTCAATGGCGATCTGCAGCAGGCCTTGCAGCCGCATGGCCTGTTCTGGCCGCCGGATCCGTCCAGTGCGGAGATCTGCAGTGTCGGCGGTAATCTGTCCACCAACGCCGGCGGCCCGCGCGCGGTGAAGTACGGCGCCACCCGCGACAACGTGCTCGGCCTTGTCGCCGTCACCGGCACCGGCGAAGTCATCCGCTGCGGCGGTGCGTACACCAAGAATTCCACCGGCTACGACCTCACCCATCTGCTGGTCGGCAGCGAGGGCACCCTGGCGATCATCGTCGAAGCGACCTTGAAGCTGACCCCGCGCGCGGTGGCGCAAGCCGGGCTGCGCGCCTTGTACCGCGATGCGGCCAGCGCGGCGGCAGCGGTGTCGCGGGTGATGGCGCAACCGACCACGCCGACGATGCTGGAATTCATGGATGCCAGCGCCATTGCATTGCTGCGTCGCAATGGCAGCGATGTGCCCGAGGCCGGTGCGATGCTGTTGATCGAAGCCGATGGCGATCACGACACCCTGCCCTATGCGTTGCAGGCACTGCACGATGCAGCCGATGGCGAGGGCGTGCTGAGCCTGGACGTCGCCGCCGATGGCAGTGCGCGCGACAAGCTGTGGGCTGCGCGCCGCGCGTTATCACCGGCACTGCGCACCATAAAGCCAGGCAAGATCAACGAGGACGTGGTGGTACCGGTCTCGCGCATTCCTGCGCTGGTGGCCGGGGTGGAAGCACTGGCGGCGGAATTCGCGCTGCCGATCGTCGCCTTCGGCCATGCCGGCAACGGCAACCTGCACGTCAACATCATGTACGACCCGGACGATGCCGAAGAAACTTCACGTGCGCATGCCGCGCTGCCACGCGTGTTTACGCTGGTGCTGGCGCTGGAGGGAACGCTCTCCGGCGAACACGGAATCGGCGTGGCCAAGCGCGATTTCATGACCCAGGCGTTCAGCGCACCGACGTTGGCGGCGATGCGCGCGATCAAGGCCGCGCTGGATCCGGATGGGATCTTGAATCCGGGCAAGGTGTTGCCGCCCGCTGAGTGGCGCGCCCGGATCAGCGCGTGACGCCGATAAAGCGCACGCCCACCCCCGGCTCGGTGACGATGTAATGCGGGTCGGCAGCATCGTCGTGCAGTTTCTGGCGCAGTTTGCCGACCAGGATGCGCAGGTAATGGGTGTCTTCCTCGTGGGTGGGGCCCCACACTTCGCGCAGCAATTGCGGCTGGGTGACCACGCGGCCGGCGTGCTTGAGCAGCAGCGCGAGCAGGGCGTATTCCTTGCGGCTGAGCGGTACCGCTTCGCCATCCAGGGTGACCTCGCGCAGGCCCAGGTGGATATGCAGGCGGCCATCGTCGAACACGCTTTCTTCCACCGTGCTGCCGGCGCCGGCCTGGCGCAGCAATGCGCGGATGCGTGCCATCAGTTCCTGCACGCCGAACGGTTTGGTGACGTAGTCGTTGGCGCCGGCGTCGAGTGCGGCGACCTTTTCGGCTTCGCCCGCGCGCACGGTGAGCATGATCACCGGCACGCTGGACCATTGGCGGATCTCGCGCAGCACCTCGTGGCCGTCGCGATCGGGCAGGCCGATGTCCAGCACCACCAGCTCGGCGCCCTGCCCGGCCAGCGTGGCCAGGCCCTCCTCGGCGGTGCCGGCCTGCAGCACGCGGTAGCCCTGCGCACGCAGGCTGATGTCGAGAAAACGGCGGATCTGCGGCTCGTCGTCGACGATCAGCACGCGGGCGGGCGGGATGGCAGCGGGGTCAGTCGGCATCGGGGCGAGGTGGCGCGGCGGGAACGAGCAACGGCAGCGTAATGCGGATCGTGGTGCCGTGACCATCGGCACCGGCCAGCGCCTCCACGCTGCCGCCATGCGCGCCGATCATGCCCTGGCAGATGGTCAGGCCCAGCCCGGTACCGTGACGGCCGCGGTCGCCACGCTCCACGCTGTAGAACATGTCGAAGATGCGCGCGCGCTCGTCTTCGGGAATGCCGGGGCCCTGGTCGCCGATGTCGATCTGCAGCGCGCCACTGCGCAGTTGCGCCTGCACCGTGACCGCCATGCCGGGCGGCGAAAATTTCGCCGCATTCTCCAGCACGTTGAAGATGGCCTGTTCCACCAGCGCCGGATGCACCCAGATCGCCGGCAGGTCGGGGGCCAGGTCCAGTTGCAGCCGCACCGCCGGCTGGTAGCGCTGCAGGCGGCGGGTGGCCGAGCCGATCAACTCGTCCACGCCGATCCAGTCGCGATTCAAGGTCAGCCCGGTGTGGCCGAGCCGGGTCATGTCGAGCAAATTCTGGATGTAGCGGTCCAGCCGCTCGCCTTCGAGCTGGATGGTGTCGAGCAGGCTGTGGCGGTCCTGCGCGTCCATCGCATCGCCGTAGCTGGCCAGGCTGCTGGCCGAACCGATCATCGAGACCAGCGGCGAGCGCAGGTCGTGCGAGACCGACGACAGCAGCGCCGAGCGCAGCCGCTCGGTTTCGCCGGTCACCCGCGCGCCCTCCAGGTCGGCGACCAGGCGCGTGCGCAGCGCGGCCTGGCTAATGTCTTCGACCATCGCTTCGGCCAGGCGGCGGTGTTCCAGGCCGGGCCGTTGCACGGTCTGTCGAAGGCGCAGCGCGGCCACGCCCAGGGTGCCGCGCTCGTGTCGCACCGGCAGGCACCACCACTGCGCGCCGGCCAGGGTATCGGTAAAGCGTCCGGCCGGCTGCCCGTGGCGCTGGGTCCACTCCGCCGCGCTGCGGTCGAGCGCGCCGAAGCCGGACGGCGCCTCGCTTTCGCACTGCTCCAGGCGCAGCCAGACGTCGGCTTCCAGCGCGGTGGTCAGCGCACGCCGGCCGGCCTCCAGCACCTGCCCCAGATCGGCGGCGGTGCTGAGCTGGCGGCCCAGCGCCTGCAGCGCGTTGGCATGCGCATTGGCCGCGCGCAGCGCCAGCACCTGGCTGCGCAGGCGCGAGGCCAGCCGCCCGGCCACCAGTGCGGCAATCAGGAACAGGCACACCGTCACCACGCCCTGGCGGGCGCTGATGTGCAGGGTGAAACGCGGTTCGATGAAGAAGAAGTTGTAGGCGACAAAACTCAGCAGCGCGGCGATCACCGCGGCAGCCATGCGCGTGCGCGAGGCCACCAGGACCACCGCGACGATGAACACCATCGACAGATCGTCGATATCGGTCCAGCGTTGTAGCAACCACGCCACCGCCACCGCACCGGCGGCCGCGATCGCCGCGAACGCCAGGTCGTACCGCTGCAGCCACTGGCGCGGGTTGCGCCAGCGCTGACGTGCGCGTGCACGCGCATCGGCGGAACTGACGATGACCAGTTCGTAATGCGCGCCTCGCTGCAGCAACTGCTGGGTCAGGGTGCGATTGAACATGCGTGCCAGCGGGCGTTCGCGCGTGCGCCCCAGCAGCAGCGTGGACACGCCGTTCTGGGAGGCGAAATCCAGCAGGGCTTCGGCCACGTTGGCGCCGTGCAGCAGCGCGGTATCGCCGCCGAGGCGGCGCGTGAGCGCGAAGGCACGATCGATCTCCAGCTGCCAGTCGGCATCGGCCACGGTACGCGTCTGCACCGTCACCACCGTCCACGGCGCATCGCGGCGCTCGGACAGGCGCCGCGCCACCCGCACCAGATACTCCGAACTGCCACGCCCATCGATGGCCACCACCACGCGGCGGCGCAACGCGGCGGTGCCGGGCAGCCCGCGCGCGGCCTGGGTGTCGCGCAGATCGCTGTCGACGCGGTCGGCGGCAGTCTGCATCGCCAGTTCGCGCAGGGCAGTGAGGTTGGAGGGCGAAAAAAATGCCTGCAGCGCTTGCGTGGCCTGTTCGGGCAGATACACCTTGCCCTGCTGCAGCCGTTCGATCAGTTCGCGCGGCGGCAGGTCCACCAGCACGATGTCGCGCAGGCGGTCGAACACCGCATCGGGCACGGTTTCGGACACGCGCACACCGGTGATGCGCAGCACGATGTCGTTGAGGCTTTCCAGGTGCTGGATGTTGACCGTGGTGTAGACATCGATGCCGGCATCGAGCAATTCCACGATGTCCTGCCAGCGTCGCTCATGCCGGCTGCCGGGCACGTTGCGGTGCGCCAGTTCGTCGATCAGTGCCAACCGCGGTTTGCGCGCCAGCAGTGCATCCAGATCGAACTCTTCCAATACCCGCCCCTGGTAGTGCACGCGCACGCGCGGCAGCAGTGGCAGGCCATCCAACAGTGCCGCGGTTTCGCTGCGTCCGTGGGTTTCCACCACCCCGGCCACCACGTCCATGCCCTGCCGCAAACGCTCGCGCGCCCGCGACAGCATGGCGTAGGTCTTGCCCACGCCGGGAGCCGCGCCCAGGAAGACCGTCAGCCGCCCGCCATGTTCGCGTTGCAGTTCGCCGATCAGCGCGTCGGCGTGTTGGGTGCGCGCATCATTCATTCGGGAATCGGGAATCGGGAATCGGGAATCGGGAATCAAAGAGCCTACCGCGGCCCGGCAGTCCTAGGGATGGTCTGATCAACGCAGCCGGAAACGAAACACGCCACATCCGCCGCGCTGAGGGCGCTCAACCCCCCCGGTTTTTTGCCGTTTTCGGCNTTGCGCTTGCTGTTGTACTCCGCGTCGCCGAAGGTCAGTTGCATCGTCATCGTCCTGGTGCCTCTGTGCGATTGTCGCAGGATCAGGGGGAGTTGTTCAGAGTTTCCCTAGTGCTGTTGCTTTACCCCATTCCCAATTCTCGATTCTCGATTCCCAGCCTGGTCAAGCGCCAGATTCAGCGCCAGCACATTCACCCGTGGCTGCCCAAGCAGGCCGAACTGCGGTTGTTCGGTGGCCGCCTGCAGGAGTGCGGCGACGCGTTGCTCCGGCCAGCCGCGGGCGGCGGCGATGCGGCGGACCTGCACCTGTGCGCCGGCCGGGCTCAGGTGTGGGTCCAGGCCGCTGCCGGACTGGGTCAGCAACTCGCCGGGAACCGCGTCCGGGGCGATGCCCTCGCGCGCAGCGACGGCGGCACGGGTGGCGGCGATGCGCGCCTGCAGGTCCGGATTGGAACGCGCCTGGTTGCTGCCGACGGCCGCGGTGAGGTCGTAGTTGGCCGCGGACGGGCGCGGCTGGAAGTAACGTGCATCGGTGACGGGCTGCGCCACCAGCGCCGAGCCGACCACCCTGGCCTCCGCGCGCAGCAGCGAGCCCTGCGCCTGCGCCGGAAACAGCGCGCCGGTGATGCCGGTGGCGACCAGCGAATAGGCCAGGCCCAGGCCGAGCAGCGTGAACGCAGCCAGGCCAATAGAGGCACGCAGCACGCCATCGTCGCGCAATGGCAGGGAGGTGGACATGGCAGTGCTCTTGGAAGAAGTGGTCATGACTCAGGTACCCAGGGTGGCGGCCAGCGCCAGGTCGATCAGCTTGATGGCCGCGAACGGCAGCAGCACACCGCCCAGGCCGTAGATCAGCATGTTCCGGCGCAGCAGCGCGGTGGCGCTGGAAGGACGGAAGCGCACGCCGCGCAGCGCCAGCGGAATCAAGGCCGGAATGATCAAGGCGTTGAAGATCAGCGCCGCCAGCACCGCATGCCGCGGGCTCGAGAGCTGCATCACGTTGAGCGCGGTCATCGACGGAATCGCCGCCGCAAACAGCGCCGGCAGGATCGCGAAATACTTGGACACATCGTTGGCCAGCGAGAAGGTGGTCAAGGCGCCACGCGTGATCAGCTGCTGCTTGCCCACTTCGACCACCGCCAGCAGCTTGGCCGGATCCGAATCCAGATCGACCATGTTGCCGGCCTCCTTGGCCGCCTGCGTGCCGGAGTTCATCGCCAGGCCGACGTCGGCCTGCGCAAGCGCCGGTGCGTCATTGGTGCCGTCGCCAACCATCGCCACCAGCCGCCCGCTGGCCTGCTCGGCACGGATGCGTGCCAGCTTGTCTTCGGGGCGCGCCTGCGCAATGTAGTCGTCCACGCCCGCTTCGGCGGCAATGGCGGCAGCGGTGAGCGGGTTGTCGCCGGTGATCATCACCGTCTTGATGCCCATCGCCCGCAGCTGCGCGAACTTTTCCTTGATGCCCTGCTTGACCACGTCGCTCAGCTCGACCACGCCCAGCACATGCCGGCCTTCGGCCACCACCAGCGGCGTGGCGCCGCCGCGCGCGACTTCCTCGATGCGGCCCTGCAATTCCGGCGACACCGTCGCACCCTGCGCCTGCACATAGGCCACGATCGCATCGCCGGCACCCTTGCGGATGCTGCGGCCGGCCAGATCCACGCCGGACATGCGCGTCTGCGCGGTGAAGGCGATGAAATGCGCGCCCTCCGGCTCGACAGCCACCGCACCTTGCTGGCGCGCCAGCTTGACGATGGACTTGCCTTCCGGGGTCGGGTCCGCCAGCGATGCCAGCATGGCCGCGTCACGCAGCTGTGCGCGGTCGATGCCAGCCAGCGGATGGAACGCGGTGGCCTGGCGATCGCCGTAGGTGATGGTGCCGGTCTTGTCGAGCAACAGCACGTCCACGTCGCCGGCCACTTCCACTGCCTTGCCGGATTTGGCCAACACATTGGCCGACAGCGCGCGGTTCATGCCGGCAATACCGATCGCCGGCAACAGCCCGCCGATGGTGGTGGGGATCAGGCACACCAGCAACGCGATCAGCAGCAGCGGATCGAGCGTGACGCCGACGAAGCCCGCAATCGCCGGCAGCGAGGCCACCACGATCAGGAAGGTCAGCGTCATCGCCGCCAGCAGCAGGGTCAGCGCGATTTCGTTCGGCGTCTTCTGCCGGTTGGCGCCTTCCACCAGCGCGATCATGCGGTCCAGGAAGCTGTGGCCGGGCTCTGCCGTCACCTTGAACACGATCTCGTCGGACAGCACCCGCGTGCCGCCGATCACGCCACTGCGATCGGTGCCGGCCTCGCGCAGCACCGGGGCCGATTCGCCGGTGACCGCCGCTTCGTTGATGGTGGCAAGACCGCGCACGATTTCGCCGTCGGCGGGGACGAATTCGCCCTCGGACACCATCACGTAATCGCCCGGGCGCAACTCGGCCGCCGGAACCCGCGTTGCGCGGCCGCCCATCGCGGTTTCCACCCGCCGCGCCACCAGGTCCTTGCGTGCACGGCGCAGCGAGGCGGCCTGGCCGCGGCCGCGCGCTTCGGCGATGGCCTCGGCGAAATTGCCGAACAGCACCGTCACGAACAGGATGGCGGTCACCGCCCAGCCGAAGCCGGCATGGTCCTGCACGCTGGCGGTGATCACCGCCGCCAGCACGGTACCGCCCATCACCACCGCCATTACCGGGCTGCGCAGCAGATGCCGTGGCGACAACTTGACGAAGGCCGCACGCATCGCCGCGACCAGCACCGCAGCATCGAACAATGCTGCGTCACTGCGCTCGCGTTTTTCAGTTGTATCGATCGTCGACATTGCTCACTCTCAGGACGCCGCCAGGGCGAGGTGTTCAGCGATGGGGCCCAGCACCAGTGCCGGCATGAACTGCAGCACGGTCAGCACCAGCACGATCGCCATCAGGGTCAGCGCAAAGGTGGGCGTTTCAACTTGCAGGCTGCCGGCCGATTCGGGCGCGCGCCGCTTCACCGCCATGCGCGCGGCCACCATCAACGGCAGGATCAATGCCGGGTAGCGGCCCAGGGCCAGCACCACCGCGCAACTCAGGTTCCACCAGTACGTGGCATCGCCCAGCCCCTCGAAGCCCGAGCCGTTGTTGGCGAACGCCGAGGTGTACTCGTAGAACACCTGGCTGATGCCGTGAAAGCCGGGATTGGAATTGGCAGTCAACGCCGGCACCGCCAGCGCCACTGCGGTAAAGCCCAACACCACAAGTGGCTGCAGCAGGATCAGCAATGCCAGCAACTGCACTTCGCGCGCTTCGATCTTGCGGCCGAACAGCTCCGGCGTGCGCCCGGTCATCAGGCCGGCCAGGAACACGCTCAGCAGCAGATACACCACGAACTGCTGCAGACCGCAGCCGATGCCGCCCCAGATCGCGTTGATCAGCATGTCCACCAGCGTGACCAGGCCGCTCAGCGGTGCCAGCGAATCGTGCATCGCATTGACCGAGCCGTTGGAGGTCTGCGTGGTCAAGGCCGCCCACAAGGCGGAGGCGTCGGCGCCGATGCGCACTTCCTTGCCTTCCATCAGGGCCGGCGAAGCGGCACTACCCGAATGCGCCTCGGACCACAGCAACAACGCGGTACTCGCCGCCGACATCGTCAACATGGTGCCGAACACCAGCGCCGTGAGCCGTTTGCGTCCGGTCAGGGAGCCGACCATGAACACCACGCTCATCGGCAGCAGCACCAGTGCCAGGGTCTCCAGGAAATTGCTCAGCGGTGTGGGGTTTTCCAGCGCCACCGTGCTGTTGGGGCCATACCAGCCGCCACCGTTGGTGCCGAGCTGTTTGACCGCCACCATCGACGCCACCGGGCCTACCGGAATGGTCTGCTCAGGCATACCGGCGCCGCTGTCCAGCGGCACGGCAGTGGCCGCGCCCCGCAGCGTGGACGGCACGCCCTGCCAACCCAGCAGCACGGTCCACAGCAGGCACAGGGGCAGCAACACGCGCACGCTGGCGCGGATGACATCGGCCCAGTAGTTGCCGACATCGGCTTCGGGGAGTGCCTCCGCGTCCTGCCCGGTCATCCCTGGCCGGGCGCCTGTCGTTGCGTCCGACGCAGGCAAGGCATCGGACGTGCGTGCGATGGCTCGCCCCCCGAACAACGCACGCAGCGTTGCCACCGCCAATGCCAGGCCCATCATCGGCGTCACCACCTGCAGACCGACGACGCCGGTCATCTGCGACAGGTACGACAACTGCGACTGGCCCGAGTAGTGCTGCTGGTTGGTGTTGGTGAGGAACGACACCATCGTGTGCAGCGCGGTATCCCAACGCAGGTTGGCAATGCCATCGGGATTGAGCGGCAACCACGCCTGGGTCATGAACACTCCCCAGGTCAGCAGGCCGACCACCAGGTTGCTGATCAGGAGCGCCATGGCATAACCGCGCCAGGACATGCCCTGCTGCGGGCGCGTGTCAAGCAGCGCGTACAGGGGCCGTTCGATCAGCCCGAACACGCCATCGCCCCGCATCGGGGCACCGCGCATCACCGCGGCCAGGTACCGGCCCGCGGGCCACGCCAGCACGATGGCCAGCGCGTAAACAAGAAAGGTGTCAGTCATTGCAGCGCACTCGCATCAGAAGTCTTCGGGCCGCAGCACCACGTACAGCAGGTACGCGGCGGCAACGAGTACGGCCACGCCGCACAGCAGGGACAACCAGGCAGGCATGTCGGTCACTCCCCGAAAGACGCGCAACCGCGCGACATCGTGAGACCGCCCGCATCTTCAGGCAGTTGGGGCATGACACCAGGGCAAAGCGCCGCCGCACCGCGCGCGCGCCGCCGATGCAGCAGACAGGTCAAGGGATGCATGGGAATCGTCCACGGCGGAACCGCTCCGCCAACCCGTGCAGTGTCTTCCCGGGCTGCGTAAAGTCGCTATGGACCTGCGTTGGCCACCGCGTAAATTCCGCATAAATCGCCGGCTGCGCGGGACCTGACCTGCTCGCCGTCGCAAGGACGCACTTGCAGCATGTCCCACGATGGTGGGCGGACAGGCGTCCTACGGCAACGGCGCAAGGCCGCAACTTTAGGCCTCCGAAGCGTCAGCGCAGCGGCACGTTCAACACCGATGGGGTTGCGACCGGCGAGGAGAACGTTACTGTGCCGCCGCCGTCGCTGGCATCGGTGTAGCGCGCGTCGCGGGTATCGATGACCAGCACCAGTCGCTGTCCGGCCGGGATCTTGGCGGCAGCGGCCTGCAACGTCCAGTCCAGCGTCACCGCACGGCCGGGGCTGGCAGCGCGCAGCGAATACGGTGCATGCGTGATCAACTGCGCCACGCCCAACGCGTCCATGCGGTACAGATACGCAAACAGACTTACGTTCGACTGACTGGGCATCACGGTCACGCGCAGCGACGGGCTACCGGCCAGGCGCCGTGCAGCGCTCGATGGCGAGCCGACCCACACTGCGGCACCGGCGCGGTTGACCAGCGGAATCGAGGTGGTCACCGGCAAGCCGATGCCCTGCAGCAGGCCGCTGACCAGCACCACGCCGGAGTCGGCCAGAGTGGGCACATCGGTGGCGATGCGCGATTGCCATCCGCTGGCGCTGCCGCCGATCAGGCCACCGGTGGGGCTGAGCAGACCCGTTGGCGCGGAGAGAGCCAGCCGCGTGCTGCCCTGCTGTACCGCCGCCCATCGGGAATCGGGAATCGGGAGGCGGGATTCAGGACTCGCGCCTAACTCCGCCGACATGTACTCATCGCGCAGGACTGGCGGACTTACGCGAGCACGCTGCCTTCTCCCGCTTGCGGGAGAAGGTGCCCGAAGGGCGGATGAGGGCCGCCGGCAACATTCGTCGTTTCCAGATGCAACATCAACCCGAGGTCAAGCAAGACACTAGCGCCCAACTGACGCGCGCCCAGCGATCCGCTTCGCTGCGCCGTCTCAGCACCCCCTGCACACGCTCCAACCCACGCATCAGCCAACGAAATGCTGATACCCGCGCTGCGGTGGATGCCAGGGATTGCCGTCGGCGTCATGCACCACCACGCCCGGTGCGGCCACGATGCGGCCGATGCGCGTTGCGGCCACGCCGGCAAACGCCATTGCCTGCTCCACTGCATCGCGATGCGGCGGGGCGGCGGTGAAGCACAGCTCGTAATCGTCGCCACCGCCGAGCTGCCATCCCAGGCAGGTGAGCGCATCGATGTCGGCATCGCGCGGCAGCGGCGGCAGCGCCGTTGACAGGATCTGCGCGCCCACACCGCTGCGCTCGCACAGATGGCCCAGATCGGCCAGCAGACCGTCCGAGACATCCACGCAGGCATGCGCAAGCCCGCGCAGACGCAAGCCGGCCTGCACACGTGGCTGCGGGCGCAGCAGACGGCCGCGCCAGGTTTCATGCACGGCATCCGCCGCTACCTGCGTGACATCCAGCCGGCCGGCCTGCCACAGTGACAATGCCGCTGCGGCTTCGCCTGGTGACCCGGTGACCCACACGTCATCGCCCACGCGCGCGCCATCGCGACGCAACGCCGCGCCCGGCGGCACGCTGCCGATCGCGGTCACCGCGCACGACAACGGCCCACGCGTGGTGTCGCCACCGACCAGGGCGATGTCGTGCGCATCGGCCAGCGCAAAGAAGCCATCGGCAAACCCGTCCACCCAGGCCAGATCGTCGCTGGGCAGCGACAGCGACAAGGTGCACCAGCGCGGCTGCGCGCCCATGGCCGCCAGATCAGACAAGTTCACCGCCAAGGTCTTCCAGCCGACATCGGCAGCCAGCGTCTGACGCGGGAAATGCACCCCGGCATTGAGCGTATCGGCGGTGATCGCCAACTGCTCGCCGGCCGGCGGCTGCAACAGTGCCGCATCGTCGCCAATACCCAACGGCACATCGGCACGCGCCGCAATACGGGCGCGCAGACGGGCGATCAGATCGAATTCGGGCATGTGAAGGGCCGGGAGTGGGGATTTGGCATTCGGGATTGGTAACAGCAGGCGGTGCGAGGTGCGACACGACAGCTGGCCAGCCGTCCTATCGAAGGATGCGACAGCGCAGACGTGGTGGATCAACTCAAGGCTGCGTCACTCAAGCGAAGGCGCTCGCACCTTGCATCAGCGGGACCGGCGCTCGCTGCCAATCCCGAATCACGAATGCCGAATCTCGGCGCCTCAGGCGCCCGACTCCACCTTGCGCCACTCCACCGCGGCGCGATCCAGCACGCCATTGACATAGGTGTGGCCATGTTCGGAGCCGAAGCGCTTGGCGGTTTCGATCGCTTCGTTGATGACCACGCGATACGGCACGTCCTGCCGGTACAACAGCTCGTAGGCGGCCAGGCGCAGCACCGCGCGCTCGATCGCATCGACTTCTTCCACGCCGCGGTCCAGATACGGCGTCAGCGCGGTATCCAGTTCGGCACGGTTGGCGATCACGCCATCGACCAGGCTCTCGAAATACGCCAGATCGGCCACTTCGTGCGCCTGCTCATGCGCGAACTGGGCAATCACCTGCTTGGCGAAGCCGCCGGAGATCTGCCAGGCATACACCGCCTGCAGGGCGCGGCGGCGCGCGCGCGAACGCAGCACCGGGTCGATGCCGTCGCGACGGCCGTGGCGTGCATGTCCACCGGACTTGCTCATGGCAACAACTCCATCAAATTCACCAGTTCCAGCGCGGCAAGCGCGCATTCCTCACCCTTGTTGCCATGGCTCCCGCCGGCACGCGCCTCGGCATCTTCCACGCGCTCGACCGCCAGCACGCCGTTGAGCACCGGCACACCGGTCTGCAGCTGCACGCTCATCAGGCCTTCGGCGCACAGGTCGGCCACGTGTTCGTAATGGCGGGTATCGCCACGAATCACGCAGCCCAGCGCGATGATCGCGCCATGCTGGCCGGCCTGCGCCACGCGGTTGGCGGCGATCGGGATTTCCCAGGCGCCAGGCACGCGAATCACGTCGATGGCGTCCTCGCCAATGCCGTTGCCGGCCAGGCTCTGGCGTGCGCCGGCAACCAGCACGTCGGTGATGCGGGCATTCCAGCGGCTGGCGATGATCGCAAAGCGCGCGGTGGTGGGGCGAAGATCGCCTTCGTAGTGGGTCATGCGGGTCGGCAACTCGAGGGGGCGGGAAGTTTAACAGCTGCCGGGGTCAGCCCCGGCGGGCACCGGCACGGCGTGGCCCGGCAAAGCAGGCCCGGCTTTGGCGCCGGGCGCTTGGCGCCAACGCAGTATGGGCAGGCGATAGGCAGGCGGCGACCGGAGGCCCGGGCACCGCCTGCGACTGCACTGCGGCCGGCGCATCGGCGGCCAGACTGCACCAGTGCCACGCCATGGCGCGGCACCGGCCCATCGGTTACGGCACCGCGTCCGGCGGCACCGAGCGCAGGCCCTGGCCCGGATGGCATTCCAGGTACTCCACCACTTCCAGTCCGAAGCCGGCCAGGCCGACCTGACGCCGCGGTGTCCCCAGCACACGCAGCTGGCCCAGGCCCAGTTCGGCCAGGATCTGCGCGCCGGCGCCATTGCGCCGCCACTGGCTGACGTCCTTGGCATTGGTGGCGGCCTCAGGCTGCTGGCGCAACCGCGCCAACAACGATTCGCTGTCGCGCGGGGCCGACAGCACCACCATCACGCCCTGCCCTTCGGCAGCGATGGCGCGCAAGGCGTCGGTGGCCGCCACGCCGAAATCCTCGCGCTGCCAGTGCAGCAGGTCGGCCAGCGGGTTCTCCACCTGCACGCGCACCAGCGTGGGCGTGTGCGGATCGGCCGTGCCGCGCACCAGAGCGAAGTGCAGGTCGTGGGCGATGCGATCGCGGTAGGTCACCAGTTGGAATGGTCCAAACTCGGTGCTGATCTCGCGCGCGTCCACCCGCTCGACGGTGTGCTCGTTGGCCAGCCGGTAGGCGATCAGGTCGGCGATCGAGCCCATCTTCAGCCCATGCTCGCGCGCGAACACTTCCAGCTGCGGGCGCCGCGCCATGCTGCCGTCCGGGTTGAGCACTTCCACCAGCACGCCGGCCGGTTCCAGCCCGGCCAGCATCGGCAGGTCGCTGGCCGCCTCTGTGTGACCGGCACGGGTCAGCACGCCGCCGGGCTGGGAGATCAGCGGGAAGATATGCCCCGGCTGGCTCAGATCCTGCGGCTTGGCATCCGGACGTACCGCGGTGCGCACGGTGTGTGCGCGGTCGTAGGCGGAGATGCCGGTGGTCACGCCTTCGGCCGCTTCGATGCTGACGGTGAAGTTGGTCTGGAACTGCGCGGTGTTGTTGCGCACCATCGGCGCCAGGCCGAGCTGCGCGCAACGCTCGCGGGTCAGCGACAGGCACACCAGGCCGCGCGCATGGGTGACCATGAAGTTGATGTCCGACGGCTTGACCAACTCGGCGGCCATGATCAGATCGCCCTCGTTTTCGCGGTCTTCGTCATCGACGATCACTACCATGCGCCCGGCACGCAACTCTTCGATCAGCTCGGGAACCGGTGCGAAATTCATGCCGCACCCCGCGTGCCGAGCAGGCGTTCGACATAACGCGCCACCAGGTCGATTTCCAGATTCACCGCCGCCCCCACCGCCGTTGCGGAAAACGCCGTGTTTGCCACGGTATGCGGGATCAGCGCGACCTCGAAGCCGGCATCGTCCACGGCGTTGACGGTCAGGCTGACGCCGTCGACGCAGATCGACCCCTTCTTGGCGACATAGCGCAGCACCTCGGGCGGTGCTGCAAAGCGCCAGCGCTGCGCGCGGGCGTCGTCATGGACAGAGTGCACCTGGCCCACGCCATCGACATGCCCGCTGACCAGATGACCGCCAAGCCGGTCGGTAGGGCGCATCGCGCGTTCGAGATTGATCACCGCGCCTTCGGGCAACGCACCCAGCGTGGTCAGCGACAGGGTTTCGGTGGACGCATCGGCCTGGAAGCGGGTCGCGTCGAACCCGATCACGGTCAGGCACACGCCATTGACCGCGATGCTCTCGCCCAGCTGCACGGCATCGAACGGCAGGCTGCCGGTGGCAAAGGTGAAGCGCACATCGCCGCCCTGCGGCTGGCGCGCGGCCAGACGGCCGACGCCCTCGATGATTCCGGTGAACATCAGTGCGCCCCCTTCTGCAGCGAGCGCTGCGCAGGAGTCGGGCAGTGGACAGGTGAACTACAGCGCAGCGGGTGATGCAAAGACATAGTCGTTTCTCGCAGAGGTTGAGCGAAAAACGCCACAAGGCAAAGCAAACGGGCGCGCGCGCAACCGCGAGGGCTGCGCGTTGGCCGTCTTCTTTCATCCGGACTATACCGTCGGCTCCGGCATTGGACCGGATCTGCTGACCTTCGCCCCCGCGTCCGCACGGGGCGGGTCGGCAGCGAAGCGCTCGCGGGCTCGCACGCTCGCACGTGCCTACCGCCGGTGGGGAATCGCACCCCGCCCTGAAGACGTTCGTAAGTGCCGGCGAACCGGCTCGGCAAGTCTAACAGCGCCTGTTCTGCCCTTGGCTGTCTGAAGGCCATGGCTGGCGACACGCTGCGTCATGTCAGGAAATTCCCCATAGCCAACATTGTGAAATTCTTGTTAAGTTTCGCGCCGCGACGGGAGACGTCGCCCATTCGTCCCGCCCTGGGATGGAGACACGGACACCATTTGGAGAGAAGTATCCATGCGTAACACCCTTATCCTGGCTGCCCTGTTCGCCGCCGCACCGATTGCCGCCTCGGCCGAAGGCCTGCGCTACAGCTATGTCGAAGGCGGCTGGAGTCGTACCGACATCACCGTCAACGGCTCGTCCGACGATGTCGACGGCGGCTACGTGCGTGGTTCCTGGCAGATCGCTCAGCCGGTCTACGTGGTTGCCGGTTACCAGCGCGCCACCAACGACTATGCATTGGTTCCGGGTGTCACTCTGGACGCCACCGTGCAGCAGGCCCACCTCGGGATCGGCTACCGCCAGGAAATGACCGAGCGCGTGGATTTCACCGCCGACATCAGCGTCCTGCGCAACAAGGGCGAGTTCGACGTGCGTCAGGGCGGCCGCAGCCTGGCCAGCTCCTCCGATTCGACCAACCTGGGTTTCGCCAACCTCGGCCTGCGCGGCAAGCCCTCGCCGCGCACCGAAGCGTGGGTCAAGGCAGGTTACATCGATGGCAGCGACGTGGACGAAGGCGAGTTCGTCGGCACCCTGGGCGGCCAGGTGAACTTCACCACCACCTGGGGCCTGGTCGGCGAAGTCGAGTTCATCGACAACGCCAACCAGTACAAGGTCGGCGTGCGCGCAAGCTTCTGATCGATCGCATCAGTGCGTTACAAGGGCCCCGCTTGCGGGGCCTTTTTAGTGGCAGGATGCGCGTTGCCACAGCCGGACCAGGGCAATCGGCACGCACTGAAGAGTGCACGTATGCAGCTCGTCCCCTTGCGAAGTGCTGCGTCAGTGCGTGTGATTGCGCAGCGCGACGCACCATGTATGCAGCAGGCCAGTGCGCACGCAAGCCGAACGACATCCGGCGCGCGGGACCGCACCGGCACGCTTGAATTGCGTGGCACGCCTCTCGGCCATTCGCATCATCGGCTTGGCACAGGCAGTAACACCATGCGTTACGCGCCCCAGCTGCGTGGATCGAACAGCGCTTGGTCGGGGGATCAAGCAGCCGTCACTGGCGTATAGCGCAGGCGCAGGTCCTGACCCAACTGACGAACGTCAAGCAAGTGCAGCTGCTGGCGCTGTGCCAGCGTCTGGATGTCCAGGCCCGCCACCAGCGGCCGTGCGCTATCGCCCAACAACACTGGCGCCAGGTAGACCACTATTTCATCCACCAGCCCGGCCTGCAGGAGTGCGCCACTCAGGGTGGCGCCGGCCTCTGCATGCACCTCGTTGATGCCGCGTTCGGCAAGCACGGCCAGTACGGCCGTCAGATCGAGACGGCCGTCGTGCAACGGCAAGCCGACGAACTCGGCAGCTTCGAGCGGCGGCGGCATCCTCCCCTCGCCATGCATGTAGAGCGTCGGCGCGTCGCCCTGGCGGATGGCGGTGCACGCAAGCGTGCGCAGGCCGGCGTCCAGGACGACCCGCAGCGGCGGCACGAACGGCCTATCGTCGCCCAGCCGTACCGTCATCGACGGATCGTCGGCCAGCACCGTGCCGGCACCGGTCAGGATCGCGCCGGCGCGTGCGCGCCAGCGCTGCACATCGGCACGCGCGTCGCTGCCGGTGATCCATTTGGCCTGGCCACTGGCCAGCGCAGTGCGTCCATCCAGGCTGGCGCCCAGCTTGACCCGCAACCACGGCCTGCCCCGCTCCACCCGCGATAGAAAGCCGCGATTGAGCGCGCGTGCCTGCGCCTGCAGCACCCCGCTGACCACCTCGATTCCTGCTTCACGCAGCAGCGCAAATCCACCGCCGTTGACCTGCGGAAATGGGTCGGCCATGGCGGCCACCACACGTGCCACGCCAGCCTCGATCAAGGCCAAGGCGCAGGGGGGCGTACGCCCGTAATGCGCGCATGGCTCCAGGGTGACATAGGCGGTGGCCCCACGCGCCTGCGCACCGGCAGCCCGCAACGCGAAGACTTCGGCGTGCGGACCGCCAGCACGTTGATGGAAGCCTTCGCCCACACAGACACCATCGCGCACGATCACGCAGCCCACCATCGGGTTCGGTCGCGTGGTGTAGGCACCGTGCTCGGCCAGGCGCAGGGCTTGCGCCATCCAGCGGTGGTCCTCGGCAGTCGCACTTACGGTCTGCATCAGGTTGGATCCTTGAGTCTGTGCTGCGCCTTGCAGGTCATGGCGGATGCGATCTGCAGCTGCGCGTCTGCACGGTGGTGACGGTTGATGTCAGCGCTGCTCATAACGCCCTCGTTCGCCGCGTCCTGGCCAGGCAGGAGTCTCAAAGCCATGCCCTGCCATCGGCGCATCGTGACCGGTGGCCACATGCTGACACTCCTTGTTGACGATCGCAGCCGGGCACGCCGTTGGCACGACGGCGCAGTTTGTCGACGCGCTCGGCCTGCCCCTGCCGACACCTGAGTCACGACATGGCCGGCGAGCTTGCTCATGTCCATGCGATGGGAGTCAGGCCCGGCCACACGTGCATCGGCTCTGGCGACCAGCGCAGTCATTGCGCAGACAGGCCCGGCACGATGCACATCACCACGATCTGCATCGGCCCCAACACAAGCGCGGTGTGCATCTGCCATCCCAGGCGTTGGTAGAACGGCACCAGCGCCGGCTGGCAATACAGATACAGCAGCGGCACCTTCGCGCGTGCAGCGGCCTGCACGCAGTGCGCCACCAAGGCCTCGCCAATGCCCTGCCCGCGCGCCTGCGGCTGCACGTACAGCGATGCCAGCCAGGGCGACCATGGCCCGAGACGGGCGTCGTCGGTGTCCAGCAGGCTGATCGAACCGAGCCAGCGCGAGCGATCGAGCGCGATCCAGCTGGCGGGAATGACGTCGTCGCGCGTGTGACTGCGCAATTCGTCCAGCGCCTGGTCCAAGGTCCAGTCGGGCAACAACGCGCCGAACGCCTGCAGGTGCGCCTGCGCAATGGCCAGCAGATGCTGCGGCGTGTCCGCCACGCAGGCGATGCGCACTGCGCTCAGCGCTTGCCGGGTTTGCCGGCACGTTCCAGCGCCGCTTCCAGCAACGGCAGCTGCTCGCTGCCGACCGGAAGCTCGCGTTCGAGCTTTTCGATTTCTTCGCGAAAGTCAGCCACATCCTGAAAGCTGCGGTAGACCGACGCGAACCGCACATAGCCGACATGATCGAGCTTGCGCAGCTCGACCATCACGTATTCGCCTACCCGCAACGAACCCACCTCGCGCTCGCCGGACATGCGCAACTGGTGCACGACCGAGCGCACCGCCGCCTCGATCTGCTCCTCGGCCACCGGCCGTTTCTGCAGCGCGCGGTCGAAACTGGTGCGCAGCTTGCGCGCGTCGAACGCCTCGCGCCCACCGTCGCTCTTGACCACGCTGGGCAGCTTCAGTTCGATCGTTTCCAACGTGCTGAAACGCTCACCGCACGCCTCGCACTCACGGCGCCGACGAATCGTCGTTCCGTCTTCGGACACGCGCGAATCGATCACGCGGGTGTCGTCGTGCTGGCAGAAGGGGCAGTGCATCAGGGCGCCGGGATTGGGGAATGGAGATTGGGGATTGGCAGACGCAGCATAGCGGGCCGGCTGCTCACCCATCCCGAATCCCGAATCACCACTCCCGGCACCTCAGCCATACACCGGATATTTCTTGCACTGCGCGGTCACCGCCTCGCCCACCTTGGCCAGCACGGCTTCGTCGCTCGGGGCGTCCAGCACGTCGGCGATCCAGTTGGCCAGGTCGATGCTGTCTTGTTCCTTGTAACCGCGCGTGGTGATCGCCGGCGTGCCCAGACGCAGGCCCGAGGTCACGAACGGCGAGCGCGGGTCGTTGGGGACCGAATTCTTGTTGACGGTGATGTGGGCCTTGCCCAGCGCGGCTTCGGCATCCTTGCCGGAGACATCGCGACCGATCATGTCCACCAGCATCAGGTGATTTTCGGTGCCACCGGAGACGATCTTGTAGCCGCGTGCGATCAGCGTCCTGGCCATCGCCTGGGCATTCTTGACCACCTGCTGCTGGTAGGTCTTGAACGCCGGCTCCAGCGCTTCCTTGAACGCCACCGCCTTGGCCGCGATCACGTGCATCAGCGGGCCGCCCTGGATGCCGGGGAACACGATCGACTGCAGCTTCTTCTGCAGCTCTTCGCTCGCGCCCTTGGCCACGATGATGCCGCCGCGCGGGCCGCGCAGGGTCTTGTGGGTGGTCGAGGTGACCACGTGCGCATGTTCCATCGGGCTGGGATACACCCCGGCAGCCACCAGGCCGGCGACGTGGGCCATGTCCACGAACAGATACGCACCGACGCTGTCGGCAATGGCGCGGAAGCGCGCCCAGTCGATCTTCTGCGAGTACGCAGAGAAACCGGCCACCACCATCTTCGGCTTGTGCTCGCTGGCAAGACGCTGCACTGCGTCGTAGTCGATCAGGCCCTGCTCGTTGACGCCGTATTGCACCGCATTGAACAACTTGCCGGACACATTGACCTTGGCGCCGTGGGTCAGGTGGCCGCCGTGGGCCAGGCTCATGCCCAGGATGGTGTCGCCCGGCTGCAGCAGCGCCAGATACACCGCCTGGTTGGCCTGCGAGCCGCTATGCGGCTGCACGTTCGCATAGTCGGCGCCAAACACCTGCTTGATGCGGTCGATCGCCAGTTGCTCGGCGATGTCCACGTACTCGCAACCGCCGTAGTAGCGCTTGCCCGGGTAGCCTTCGGCGTACTTGTTGGTCAGCTGGCTGCCCTGCGCTTCCATCACCAGCGCGCTGCAGTAGTTCTCGCTGGCGATCAGTTCGACGTGATCCTCCTGGCGGCCGACTTCAGCGGCGATGGCGTTGGCCAGTTCGGGGTCGTAGGTTTCCAGTCGGACGTCGCGCGAGAACATTCGAAGCTCCGGGGCAGCTGCAGCCAGTAAGGCCGCCGATTGTAAGCCCCCGCCGCACGGGTGACCAATCGGCTGAGGACGCAGCCCATGCGCCCGCGCGACACACATGGCAAAGGCGCACCCGAAGGTGCGCCCTTGTGTGTTGACCGGCTCGATTGCCCTCCAGCGGCTGGAAGCCGCTGGTCGCAGCGTCGGCTTAGTTGTTGAGCACCAGGTCGGCAATGATGCCGGTGGCGATGGCGATCAGCAGCAGGTTGCCGCGGTCGTCGCGCTGCCAGCGGTAGCCATACGGCGGGCGGCGCAGGTCGTAGCGGTCGTAGTCGTTGATCACGTAGACCGGGCCGTGATAGCGCTGGCCGCGGGCCCAATACGGACGCGGCGGTGGGCCGGCGCGGTAGTAAGACGGGCGGTCGTAGACATAGACCGGCCTGCGGTCGTAGCGGCGATCCTGGTAGCGCGCGTCGCGGTAGCCCTCGCGGTAACCGCTGCTGTAGTGGCGGCGGTCATCGCGCCACTCGCGACGGTCGGCCTGGCGATCGTCGCGCCAATCACGGCGGTCGTTGCGCCAGTCGCCGCGGTGATCGCGGTCGTGGCCGCGGCGATCGTGGTCGCGGTCCCAGTCCCCGGCGAACGCAGCCGGTGCCACGGAACCCAGCGCCAGGATGGAGGAAAGCACAACGGTAACGATGCGTTTGCGGTTCATGACCAGCTCCTGTTTGCGATCTCGCAATTTCATTACGACGCTGCCCGCCTTAACGCATTCTTGCTGGAATCGGTTACGAAAATCCCTATTCAGGTAATAGGTAGGCTGTTGTTTAGCTCCGGATCGGCCCGCCGCGGCTCCAGGCAGTTGCCGGTATAATCGGCGCAATCCATTTTCCGCTGCCTCCGGCCTCGGCCGGCGGGCTGCCTGCGTCCACGGAGCACCCATGTCGCAATACATCTACACCATGAACCGCGTCAGCAAGGTGGTCCCGCCCAAGCGGCAGATCATCAAGGACATTTCGCTGAGCTTCTTCCCGGGCGCCAAGATCGGCCTGCTGGGCCTGAACGGCGCCGGCAAGTCGACGGTGCTGAAGATCATGGCCGGGGTGGATACCGATTTCGAGGGCGAAGCCCGTCCGCAGGCCGGTATCAAGGTCGGCTACCTGGCGCAGGAACCGCAGCTCAACCCCGAGCACACCGTGCGCGAGGCGGTCGAAGAAGGCGTGGGCGACGTGCTGCAGGCCCAGGCCGCGCTGGATGCGGTGTATCTTGCCTATGCCGAAGAAGGCGCCGACTTCGATGCGCTGGCCAAGGAACAGGAGCGCCTGGAGGCGATCCTGGCCGCCGGCGATGCCCACACCCTGGAAAATCAGCTGGACGTGGCCGCCGATGCGCTGCGCCTGCCGCCGTGGGACGCGATCGTGGGCAAGCTGTCCGGTGGCGAGAAGCGCCGCGTGGCGCTGTGCCGCCTGCTGCTGCAGAAGCCGGACATGCTGCTGCTCGACGAACCGACCAACCACCTGGACGCCGAGTCGGTGGAATGGCTGGAGCAGTTCCTGGCGCGCTACACCGGCACCGTGGTGGCGGTGACCCATGATCGCTACTTCCTGGACAACGCCGCCGAGTGGATCCTGGAACTGGACCGCGGCCGCGGCATTCCGTGGAAGGGCAACTACACCGACTGGCTGACCCAGAAGGACGAGCGCCTCAAGCAGGAAGACAACCAAGAAAAGTCACGCCAGAAGGCGATCCAGAAGGAACTGGAATGGTCGCGGCAGAATGCCAAGGGCGGCCGCACCAAGGGCAAGGCGCGTCTGGCCCGCCTGGAAGAGCTGCAGTCGGTGGATTACCAGCGCCGCAACGAGACCAATGAAATCTTCATTCCGCCGGGCGAGCGCCTGGGCAACTCGGTGATGGAATTCAAGAACGTCTCCAAGAAGTTCGGCGACCGGCTGCTGATCGACAACCTGTCGATGCTCGTGCCGCCGGGCGCCATCGTCGGCATCATCGGCCCCAACGGTGCCGGTAAGTCGACGCTGTTCAAGATGATCACCGGCCAGGAGAAGCCCGATTCCGGCGAGATCGTGGTCGGCCCGACCGTGCAGCTGTCCTACGTGGACCAGAGCCGCGACGCACTGGAAGGCAACCACAACGTGTTCCAGGAAATTGCCGGCGGCCTGGACATCCTCAACATCAATGGCGTGGAGATCCAGTCGCGCGCCTACATCGGCCGCTTCAACTTCAAGGGCCAGGACCAGCAGAAGATGGTCGGCTCGCTGTCCGGCGGTGAGCGCGGTCGCCTGCACATGGCCAAGACGCTGTTGCAGGGCGGCAATGTGCTGCTGCTCGACGAACCGTCCAACGACCTGGACATCGAAACGCTGCGCGCACTGGAAGATGCGTTGCTGGAGTTCCCCGGCAACACCTTCGTGATTTCGCATGACCGCTGGTTCCTGGACCGTATCGCCACGCACATCCTGGCGTTCGAAGGCGACTCGCACGTGGAGTTCTTCCAGGGCAACTACCGCGAATACGAAGAAGACAAGCGCCGCCGCATGGGCGACGATGCCGGCCCGAAGCGTCTGCGCTTCAAGGCGTTGAAGTAAGCACGACAAGGGCGCCGCAAGGCGCCCTTGTCACATCCGGGTGCAGCTGCGGCACCGATGGCCTACAGGTCGTAGGACAGCACGTCTTCGAAGCCGAAGGTATCGAAGTTCTCGATGCGCGAGGGATACAGGCGTCCAACCAGATGGTCGTACTCGTGCTGTACCACGCGCGCATGAAAGCCTTCGGCCTCGCGATCGATCGGGGTGCCGTCGGGTGCGAAGCCGCGGTAACGGATGCGACGGTAGCGCGGAATCACTGCGCGCAGCCCGGGAATCGACAGGCAGCCCTCCCAGCCGTTTTCCATCTCGTCCGACAACGGCTCGATCTGCGCATTGGCCAAGGCCGTGCGCGGCACCGCAGGCGCCTCGGGATAACGCTCGCTGGCTTCGAAACCGAACACCATCAATTGCAGGTCCATCGCGATCTGCGGCGCCGCCAGGCCCACGCCGCGCGCGTCGTCCATGGTCTCGAACATGTCGGCCACCAGCGCCTGCAGCTCGTCGCTGCCGAGGTTGGCGACCGCAGGTGCGACGCGCAACAGACGCTTGTCGCCCATGCGGATGATCTCGCGAATCATGCGGATGCTCTCGAAAAAACGATGCCGCGATCTTAGGGCGTGTTGCGTACGTCGAGGTGAGCGAGGCGCCCTGCGCCAGGCCAAGACCAGCCAAGTGCCTTGCCCGGGATCGCCGCCGGACAAACGCGCCATGCAGCGCTGGCGCGCCCGACCACATACAGCAGGGCGTGGCCGTCGTCGATACGCGTCACGCTGCGGCATCCTGCACGACGCCGCAGCGTTCAGCCGCCGAGCGGCCGCCCGGTGTCGTCCAGCACGCGCTCCCCGTCTTCCTTGAAGAAGGCGCTGCTGGCGGGTGGCAATACAGCCAGCACCTGCTCGGAGGGGCGGCATAGCCGCGTCCCCGGCGGCGTCTGCACGAACGGGCGATTGATCAACACCGGATGCGCCAGCATCGCGCTCAGCAGGGCGGCGTCATCCAGTGCGGGATCGTCCAGCCCCAGCTCCAGATACGGCGTGCCTTTCTGCCGGATCGCGTCGCGTACCGACAGACCCGCATCGGCGATCAGCTGCCGCAACACCTGCAGGCTTGGCGGGTGCTGCAGGCAGTGGATGATCTGCGGTTCGATGCCGACATGCCGGATCAGCGCCAGGGTGTTGCGGGACGTGCCGCAGGCGGGGTTGTGGTAGATGACGGCGTGCATGCATGACCTGAAGGGGGCGACGGACCACGCGTGCAGCAGTGACCGCTGACCACCCCGCCGCGACGCGTGGCGCGCAGTGTACGAGCGGATGGATCGCGTGCGCATACGTACGGACCGGCTCCGTTCGGCGGGGCAGCTGTTCCGGGCCGCTCTTCGCACTCCCCGTCAGGCTGCCTGCGGCTTGCGGGCACGTCGATCTGCCGACCGCCTCGCCAAGACGGGAAGCCGGACCTGTCCGTCATGACCACCACATGGACGACGCCCCCTCCAGCGCGCTGGCCCGCGCCTGCGCCGCGAGCGCGGGCGGGGCACGCAACGCATGGACCACGGACCGGCGCGCCACGTGCCGCTGCACGACCCGCGCAGTTTCGCCTGCGCCGCATCCGCCCATCTCGGCACCCGTTCCGAAAGAACACCAGCTGCCCACCTCCGTCGCGTCGGATTTCTGACTAACCGGCTCCAAATCAATCCCTGACTGCAGACAAGGCGTCGAGCACAAGCGCGAAGCTGACTTTTTCAGGCCACGACTTCGCTTGAGACGCTCGGCCTGTCAAAAGATTGACACAGGTCACTGATTCATGATTCAGTCATGAACAGACTAAAACGGAAGGATTCTCCCGAACGCCGGGACCCCGCACGGCGTTCTTTCTGCAGTTGGACCCAAGGAAACCCCAACAATGATGAGCTTTCGCAAGCCCGGATGGATGCTGTCCGGCGTGCTGTGTGTTGCCTGCCTGCCGGCGCTTGCCGGGGCGCAGGATGTCGCCGCCAGTTCCAAGGTCGGTATCGATCCTGTCACCGGCAAGCTGCGCCCGCTGACCGACGCCGAGAGCGCGGCACTGGACCAGCAGGCCGGCGCGGCTGCCCGCAGCGCCGCGACCCGCACCACGATGCCGCAAACCGAGGCGGCCGCACGCGCCACCGAGCGTCGCCTGCCCAACGGCACCGTGGCGCGCAAATTGCCGGCCACCCAGATGAGTTCGCTGACTGCCACCCGCCAGGCCGACGGCCGCATCGTCATCGAACACAGCGATGACGCCGACACCCAACCCGCCCACGCCGAGCACGGAGCGCTGCCGCATGAATAAGCCCTTGGTGCTGTTGTCCCTGGCGGTGGCCGCCGCGCTCGCGCCGCTGCACGCCTCGGCTGCCAATGTCACGCTGATCAATGGCGACGCCGGCACCGTGGTCGGCTTGAACGACCCGACTGCCGCTGCCCCGCTGGGCGGCAACCCCGGGCGTTCGGTCGGCGAGCAGCGCCGTATCGCCTACCAGTACGCGATGGACCTGTGGGGCGCGGTGCTGCAAAGCAACGTGGAAATCAAGGTATATGCCTCGTTCGCGCGGCTGACCTGCACCGCCACCGGCGGCACCCTGGGCCAGGCCGGCCCGAACTGGATCGTCAACAACTTCCCCGGCGCCACGCCCAATACGCTGTATCCGTCTGCGCTGGGCGATGCGATCGCCGGGCAGGACCTGGTGCCCGATCCGGCCGATCCGGCCGACGTGTTCTCGCAGTTCAACGGCGACCTGGGCAAGGACGACTGCCTGGCCGGCTCCGGCTGGTACCTGGGCCTGGACGGCAAGACGCCGGAGGGCCAGATCAACTTCCTCAACGTGGTGATGCACGAGATCGGCCACGGCCTGGGCGCTGCCGGCTTCCTCAACAAGACCACTGGTGTGCTCGGTTCGGGCAGCGGCCTGACCGACGTCTACACCTCGCAGGCCTACGACAACGTGCAGAACAAGCGTTTCGACGACCCGACCATGACCAATGCCCTGCGTGCCGAAGCGATGCGCACGCCGGGCCGCACGGTATGGGCCGGCACGCGCGTCAACCGCGAGGCGGCGTTGATCCTGGATCCGCGCACCTTGCTGCAGGTCACCGCGCCCAGCACCGCCGCCGGCAAGTTCGAGGTGGGCTTTGCCAGCTTCGGCCCGCTGGCCACCGCCGGCAATTTCCCCGCCCGCGCAGTGGTGACCGTCAACGACGGCGTCGCCGCCGCATCGGCGACCGATGGCTGCGAAACCCCATTCGTCAACGCGGCCGAGGTGGCCGGCAAGGTGGCGCTGATCGACCGCGGCACCTGCGCCTTCGCCATCAAGGTCAAGAACGCCCAGCTCAATGGCGCGGTAGGCGTGATCGTGGCCAACAACGCCGCCGGCGTGCAGACCATGGGCAATGCGGCGCCGCCGATCACCGACATCACCATCCCGGCGATCATGGTGTCGCAGGCCGATGGCGCAAGGCTGAAGGGCAGCGCCGGAGTGGTGGCGGCGTTGTACGAAGATCCCGAGCTGTTACAGGGCACCGACACCGCGGGCCGCACGCGGCTGTATTCACCCAGCGTGGTGGCCGGCGGCTCGACGTTCTCGCATTTCGACACCGACCTGCAGCCGAACGCGCTGATGGAGCCGTTCGATACGCCGGAAGTGCAGGCGCATCTGAACATCGACCTAACCCCGGCGATGTTTGCCGATATCGGCTGGACCCTGAACCGTGGCCTGACCCGGCTGGGCAACTGCAATACGCTGGTACCGACCGTGGAGACTGGCGGTCTGATTGCCGGCGCCAATGTCACCGCCGAGAGCAGCCTGTGCAAGACGCAGAATGCAGGCAATCGCTTCGGTTACCTGAGCTGCATGAACGACCATCTGCGCGAACTGGAAGACCAGGGAGCGATCAGCCGCGTGCAGCAGGCGGCGACCTTCATCTGTGCCACCAAGGTTCGCCCGTAAGGCGCGCCTGCACCACGTGATGGGGATGCGAACGGCGCCGCGAGGCGCCGTTCGTTTATGCGCTGCGGGGCGGTGCGGCGTACGCCGCTCTCACGATCGATGCACGACCGTGCCCGGCGCGCGCCCACACAGCAGGCCGCAGGCATGCATCGCCCGGCCCGCCATGCAGCGGCAACTGTCCGCTGCGAGAGCGAACCGCCGGTGCCGCCGCCTCAGCGATCGGCGGCGTACGGCGAGTTCAGCACCTGCGGTGCGCGGCCCAGCGCGGCGCCCAGGCGATCCATCACGAAACGCAGATAGAGATTGCTGCTGAACTGGTTGTAGTCGCGTGCGTTGTTGAAGGTCATGCGCCCGCCCAGGAACAACTGCGGTGCCACCTGCCACTCGGCCGCGCCACTGAGGTTGTAGGACACCCCGGTGCGGCTTTCGCCCGCGTCCACCGGATCGGTGTAGCGATCGACCAGGCCGAGCAGCGCCGCCAGCGATGCGGCATCGTAGGCGGCCTGTTGCAGGGTCGGGTCGGTGGGGAAATACGGCGTGGGATCGGTCTTGAAATGCTGCACGCCGATGCTGGCATCGACCTTCCAGTTGACGCTCTGCCCGGCGCTGCGGCCGCTCCAATGCACCGGGAAGCCAAGGTCCATATACTCCTGCGGGCTGAAGTAACCGCCGTGCCCGTAGGTGAAGCCGCTGAGGTTCTTGTCGTACTGCATGGCGGTCAGATTGACGCCGGCGGTCAGCGACTGGTTGCGGGTTTCCAGCGCGTGCACGTAGAAGCCCAGGTCGGCCTGACGGTGGTCGTTGTCGGCCACGTCGTTGCCGGTCAGGCGGTGTGCGGCGAGATTGGCGTAGCCACCGAGCAGGCCGTTGTCGGCAGTGGCCGAGAGCACGATACCGTTACTGGTGACGCCGCCCCATTCGCGGCCGCTGCGGCCGTCCTGTGCGCCGGCGAACGACAGCACGCTGTCGGTGACTGCGCGCCGCGAGGCGTCTGCCGACCAGCTCACCGTCTCGCCGAGCTCGCCGCGATAGCCGACCCCGCCGACGATGTTCTGCTCCTGGAATCCGATCGGCGTGCTGCCCACATCGGCGCTGAAACCGCCGTTGCGATAGCGCACCCCGACACCCACGCCGGTGTCGTCCCGGCTGAGCCGGCGCGCACCGTTGCCGGTGGCGGCCATGCTGTTCAGCGTGGCCGCCAGGCCGGTGGGCGTCTGCTGCGCGGCGGCGGAGCTGCCGGCCAATGCCTGCAACGCGGCACCGTCGCCCGCGGCCAGCTGTTCGCTGATGGCGGTGTTGCTGAGGATGTCGCGCGCCAGTTGCGCGATCGGCGTGTTGGACGCGTTGACGCTGAGCAGGTACGCCGGCAGCGGTTCGTTGGCCAGCGCGGCCAACGCCGCCGGCGTGCTGTTGTTGTTTTCGGTGAGCAGCTCGCCGAACAGGCCGGTATTCAAGGCATAACGGCGCAGGCGTTCGCGCGTGGCGGCGGTGTTGCCCTGGGTGGCGAGCAGTTGATACACCGACGAATTGACCAGCGTGTCGATCGGGCTGCGGTCGGCGGCAAGCGCGTCGTCGACCGCCGTCTGCGGGCCGCTGCCGAAGCGGCTGGCGGTGGCGTAGTCGGTGGTCAGGGTGCCGGCATCGACGATGGTCGGGGTCAGGGTGACGCCGAGCTTGCCTTCGCCGACCGCGAACTCGGCCTGCACCGGCATTTCGATGTCGTCCAGGCGGCCCAGGCCGTCTTCGCCATCGCGCGAGCGATACAACGCGCCGCCGGCGAGGTTGTCGCTGTTTTCCGACTGCACCGCACGCAGTTCGTCGAGCACGGCGTTGCCGCTGCCGAGCGGCGGCAACGCCTGTGCGGCGGGCTTGGTCAGACGTGGCCCGGCGTCCGCGTCGATCGGCGCAACCGCGCGCGCGGCAAGCAGCCCGTCGCCGCGCGACGAACCGCGCATGCGGCCGCTGGAGACCGGCAGCATGGCCGGCGCAGCGCTGGCGCTGACCGGCGGCGGCAATGCATCGCCACCATTGTCGGCAGCCCCAATCGGTGCGGCAGCGGCGAATCGTGCAGAGTCCGGCGACGCTGCCACCGGTGCAACCGCCACGTCGCCATAGGCGCTACCCGCGTCCATGCGCTTGGACAACACCGCTGGCGAGCGCATGCCGCCGGTCATGCCGGAAAACGGATTGAGCGGGCGGCTGGAGGACGCAACCGCAGACAGACCGCGCGCGGACGGCAGGCCGTTGTCGAGCTGGCCGGCCTGGCGCTGCTGGGCGGCCAGCGAGGCGCGGAAATACTGCTCGGCCTTGCGGTTCTTGCCGGCGCTGCGATACGCCCGGCCGGCCGCGGCCAGCACGTCCGGCGACTCCGGCGCCTGCGCCAGCGCGCGCTGCAGATAACGCTCGGCATTGCGCAGATCCGACTGCGCGGCGGCGCTGTTGGCGGCGGCAGTGAGCGTGTCCAGGTGGTCGGGATGGCGCTGCAGGATCTGCTGGTAGAGCGCCAGCGCCTGACGCTGATCACCGGCCGCGGCATACAGCCGGGCCAGCGCGGCCTGCGCGTCGCGGTTGTCCGGCTGCTGCGCCAGGATCGGCGACAGCGCGTCGTAGGCGCCTTCCAGATTGCCAAGCTCGCGCAAGGCATCCACCTGGCGCAGCGTGTAGGCGCTGCGCAGGGTCTGATAGCGGCGCAATTGTTCCGGCGTCATGGTGGTGGATTGCAGCTGGCGCAACACCGCCGACAGCTCGGCGTCCTGCTGCGCGCGCAGCAGCACGCCGGCGTATTGCAGGCGGTCTTCGGTGCGCGGATTGGCGCCGGTGACCAGCCGCTGGGCCAGCACCAGCGCGCGCTGGGTGTTGCCGGCGTCGGCATGCGCGCCAGCCAGCGCGGCCAGCAGTTGCGGATCGTCGAGCTGAGTGCCGAGCGCGGTTTCGGTGCGCGCCAGCAGTTGCTGCGCTTCGCCCACCCGGCCCTGCTGTACCAATCCGCGTGCCTGGCGCGCCTGCGATTCGATCCAGGCGGTGGTGCGCAGCTGGGTCATCTCCGGCGTGCGCGCGGCAGTGGGAATACGATCGAGGCTGTCGTAGGCGCCCTGCCAGTCGCCGCTTTCCTGCGCGAACAAGGCATTGGCATGCAGCGCCTCGGGTTGGTCGGCATGTGCGGCGAGCAGGCCGTCCATGACGCTGCGCGCCTGGTCGGGGCGGCCGGCCTGTTGGTACAGGCGCGCCAGATCCAGGCGGATCCAGGCATCGCCGGGGCGTTCGACCATGGCCGCTTCCAGCTCGGCCTGCGCGCTGACCGCATCGCCGGCGTCCAGCGACTGGCGGGCACGCGCACGCTGCACGTTCGAGCGCAGCAAGGCCTGTCCACCGGACTTGGCGCGTTCGGCGGCCGGCAGGCGGTTGAAGAGTTCGGTGGCTTCCTGCATGCGGCCCTGGCGGCTGTACAGGCCCACCAGGCCCTGCAGCGCGCCGGCATTGTCGGCATCGCGCGACAGCGCCTTGCGATAGCTGGCTTCGGCGGCGACCGGGTCGCCTGCGGCCTGCAATCCGCCCAGCGCCACGTGCCCGGCCGGCTCGTTGGGCAGCAACTGCACCGATTGTTCCACCAGCTGGCGTGCCTGCGCCGCATCGCCGCGCGCGCGCGCGGCCTCGGCCTGCTGCAGCTGCTGCCAATAACGCGCGCTGTCCAGCGCGGGTTTCCATTTGCCATTGCTGGCCGCCGCCGGGCGCAGCAACTCCTGCGCCTCGGAAAACCGTTGCTGGCGCAGGCGCACCGAGCCCAGCCCACCCAGTGCCTCGGGGTCGCGCGCGCGCGCGCGCAGCACCTGGGTGAAGCGCTGTTCGGCCACGCCCAGGTTGCCGGCATTGAGCGCGCGGAAGCCTTCGCCGAGCGCGATGCCGTTGGGATCGGCGGGCGTGGCCTCGGCGCTGCGGCGGTTGCTCAGCTGGCCGAGTTTGGCGGTGACGTCCGCATCGTTCGGGGTGCCGGCCAGAAACGCCTGGTAAAGCGGTGCGTCGGCGGTAGTGGCGTTGAGCCACAGCAAGGCCTGGCGCCAGCTGATGCGCGCCGGGCCGCCAACGTCGGCGCGCTGGGCCAGCGTGCGCAGCTGCGCGATACCTTCGCGGCGGGTGGGTTCGCGGTAGCTCAGCACCTGGGCCAGGGCCAGTTGCAGCGACAGGTTGGCCGGCTCGCTGGCCTGCAGCTTGCGCAGGCCGTCGCGGGCGCGCTCCCAGCCGGTGGGCGTGCCGGCCAGCGACTGGTAGTACTCCAGCGCCAGTGTCGGCGGCGGTGCCTTGCCGGCGAACACGGCCTCGTAGCTGCGGGCAGCTTCTACATACCGTCCGGCGGCAGAAGCGCGGCGCGCGTTGCGCAGATTGGGGGCTTCCCCGGCGGTGGCGCTGCCGCGCGCGCCGATCGCCACGCGCAGGCGCTGGGCCTGCGGCGACTGCGGGTGGGCCGCTTCGAGTTGCTGCAGGCGCTTGCGCGCTTCGGACTGGCGCCCCTGCGCCAGATCGATCTGGGCCAGGCCGAGCAAGGCATCGGGCTGGTCCGGGTCGATGCCGAGCAGCTTCTTCCAGGTATCGGCGGCCAGGTCGTCGCGGCCCTGGTCATGCCAGTAATTGCCCTGCCCGACCAGTTGCTGGGTGGCACTGGTCTGCGCATGCGCCGGGCAGGCGAGCAGGCACAGGTCGATCATGCCGGCGAGGTAGAGCGGGGTCAGGTTTTTGCGGAGCATGCAGGCGTTCTCCAGGCGGGCAGCAGGCGCCCGTCTGCGGCAAAGCGGTAGCGGTTCTCAAGCCAGCCCTGTCCAAACAGGGCCAGCGTGCGTTCGTAGTACGGCAGGGCGGCGGCCGCAGGCTGGGCGGCGGCGGGAATGCGCTGCGCCTGCGCCTTGAGCAATGCGGGCCGGCCCAGGGCACTCAGGTACGGCAGCAGCGCAGCGGAAAATCCCACCGGCACCGGGCCGGTGCCCACGCCGCGTGCGGTGTCGATCTTTTCGGCAAAACCGGTGCCGGCTGCCAGCAGGTCGGCCGGGCCGGACAGGTCCTGCAGCAATCTGGTGCGCAGCGGTTCGCCGGCATCGAGCATGCCGGCCCACAGATACACGCGGATGGCGTCATAGCTGCCGACATTGCCGCGCTTGGGATCGGCGCTGAAGCTGGTGCCGTCCCATACCGTCCAGTCCGGGGCGAAGCCCACCGGCGCACTGTCGCGCAGCACGCGCGCGCTGTTGGCGGCAATGGCGGGCCATGGGCCCTTGGGATCGGCACTGGCGCAGCGACGCAGGACCTGGATCGGCAGGTAGCTGGGGTTGAGCGTCCAGCGGCCCTTGTCCGCGAATCCGCTGCGGCCGGGCAACAGCATCGGCCCGAGCCCGGGCAGCGTGGCCACTTCCTGCGCCCGCATCAGCTGCAGGATCTGCTGGCCGGCCTTGACGTAGCCGGGGCGGTTCCACAGCCGGCCCGCTTCCAGCAGGGCGTAGGCGATCCACAGTTCGCCGTCGCTGGCGGTGTTGGGGTCGAGCACCCGCCAGGTGCCGCCCTCGTCACGGCCCCACAGCCAGGCCGGCAGGTTCAGGTCCGGGCGACCGCCGCTCAGGTTGTGCCGGGTCCAGCCCAGCAGCTTGTCGAACAGCACCTGGTCGTTGGCCACCAGCGCGAAGAACAGCGCATACGACTGGCCTTCGGACGTGGAACGCTGATCGGCATTGAGAAAATCCACCACCCGTCCATCGGGCTGGATGTGCCTGGACACGAATGCATTCCACAACGGCCAGCTGCCGCACTGCGCCGGTGCCGGCTTGGCGCCCGCCGGCAGGACCGCCGCCAGGCCGGCCAGCGCGCCGGCGCGCAGCAGGCGGCGGCGGGTCATCGCACTGCCGGTGCGATGCGCGCTCATGTGCCGTGTCCTTCGTTGAGTCGCTCTGCAGTATGCCGGCGCAGCAGCACGCGGGCGGCCAGGGCCAGCAACAGCGCCAGCAGCACCACGGTGAACGCCAGCCACACCGGGTGGTGCGAGAAGTACCAGCGCAGCCAGGTCGGCAGCGGCAGGTGGCCCACGTAATAGGTCTGGTTGCCGACCAGGCTGGTGACCTTCTTCTGCTGCAGCAATACCACGCTGCCCTGGAAGTCCTTGAGCAAGGCCGGGTCGAACCAGGCATCGAACAGGCGGCTCATGTTGGCCGGGTCTTCGGTCTGGAACGCCACCACGCTGCGGCCGGATGTCAGCGGTGATTCGAAGCCCATCAGCAGCACGTCGTCCGGCTGCGGCTGCAGCGCGATCTCGGTGGTGGTGGGCAGGTCGGTGCGGCGCGCGTCGAAGGACAGGAAGCCGGGCAGTTTCTCGAACAGCCAGTCGGTCAGACCGATCCGCCGGCTCTGCCCGTCCTGGCCAATGGGAAGCTGCGCGCGCCACTGCTTGAACAACGGCTGCGAGTCGGCGCTGCCGAGCAGCAGCAGATCGCGATCGGCGTGCTGCTGCACCGCGCTGGCGCCGATGATCTGCGCATGCAGCGCCGGGTAGCCGGTGCTCGCGCCGAACCGTCCGAGCAGGGTCAGCACGTTGCCCAGATCCTGATCGCCCGGGTTGTTGGGCAGCACGATGGTCGATTCGGACAGGTCGGCCAGCCGCGTGAACGGATAGCCGGCGTTTGCGAACGCGGCCAGGTTCGGCATCGCCATGTAGTGGTGGAAACCGCTCAGGTCGATGGTGGAATCGGCATCGATGGCGCCGGACACGTCGGGGAAGGTGTTCTTGCACGCCTCGCCCTGCGGGCGATCGAAGAAGAAATGGAAACGCAGCTGGCTATTGGCCGAAAACGCGCCCACCGGCAAAGTCAGGTCCTGGTGCACCGGCATGCTGCCGCGCGCGCCCAGACTGTTCCACCAGCGCATCGGGGTGGACTCGGCGAACGGGCGCCCGGTCAACGGCAACGTGGTCACGAACGACTCGTTGATGCTGACGTTGAGCGCGGACTTGTTGTCCACCTCCGGCACCGTGTAGCGGTATTTCAGCGCCACCGGAATGCCGTCGCGCTCCCACACGAACAGGTCCGGCGGCAGCTGCAGGCCGACCCGGATCAGATCCGGGTGGTAGCCGGTGACATTCAGCGCACCAGGTTGGGTGACCAGGTCGCCGAAGCGGACCGGGCGCTCGCTGGACACCCACTTGGGCGCGTCGTAGGGCTGGCGCGGCGCCGGCGCGGACATCTCGCCGATCCGGGCCACCGCGCCGGTCAACGGCGCACGCAGCGCCAGTGCGGCGGCGGCGCGCTGCAGTTCCTCGGTGTTGCGTCCGAGTAACAGCAGCAGCTTGCCGTTGGGATCGGTGGGGTTGACCACCACCGCCACGGTGGGGCCGCGGATATCGGCCACGCCGCTGTCGGCGGTGGCGAACTGCGCCGGCAAGGTGGCCGGGGTGGCGAACACCACCGCATTGCCGCTGGCCGGCAGCGCCGTGGTCGATGCCGGGAACACCGCGCCGCGATACCCGGCCAGCGTGCCGAACCACGAGGCCACCGTGCCGGCCGCCTGCAGCGTGGCCATGTCCGGCTGCTGCGGGAAGTAGAACGGCAGCTCCAGACGGCGCGTGTCGCGTACGTCGAAGAACGGCACCGGCAACAGCGCCAGGGTGTTGGCCAGCGCCAGCGGCGTGGTGGTCAGCGACAAGCTGGTGGCCGCATCCACGTTCGCCCACAGGCTGCTGTGGTCGGGATCTTCGCATTCGCGCGTGTAGTGGCCGATCAGCTGCAGATTGAGCTGGTTGTAGTCGGTGATCAGGCGCGGGTCGATCGGCAGGTCGGCCGAGAGCAGCTTGCCGGCGTTGGCCTTGTCGGTGGGCAAGGTGGCCACGGTGACGCCGTTGATGGTGACCTTGACGTGCGACAGGTCCGGCAGCAACGAGGGCGAATAGCTGTATTTGAGATTGAGCGTGGCGGCGGTGACGATCTCGTCGCTGCGCACGCTGAAGGGCACGCCGGCACTGCCCTGCACGCCGCGCAAGGTGATTTCGTAATCGATGCCCAGATCGCGCAGCGTGGCCGCGCGCGCGCTGCCGGCCGGCAGCGGCGCCTCGGGCGCGGCGGCCGCGGCGGCCTGCGCATCGGCTGCGGGCGCCGTCGGCGCGGCCTGCTGCGCCTGTGCCAGACCGGCCAGGAGGGTGAGCGCGCAGGTCAACACGGCGGGGGACATTCGCATCAATCGCTTCTTGGCAAGGGAAAGGGACACAGCACGCATCACACTCACGACTCCAGATCCACCGGGCGCGACGGGCGAAAGCCCTGCCGCGCACTGTCCACCATATGCCGGCCCAGCCGCCCGAATCCGCGCGCACTGGCTTCCAGCACCTGGCCCATGGAGCGCCAGAACGCATCGTGGTCGTGCTGGCCCCATTGCGAGAGCCAGATATCGGCGCGCGCGAAGGTGGACGCCACCAGCCAGCGTTCCTGTTCCATGGACATCTGCGTGAACTGGATGCTGACCTGGCCATCGCGATCCTGGCGCACCACCGCCGGCAGGGTCTGTTCGATGCCACGATGGCTCAGGCCGACCTGGATCGGCAGGCCGGGTTCGATCGGCTGCGGCTGATCGAGCGTGATCGCCATGCCGCCGGTGGAAAAATTCAGCGAGCGGCTGGCCAGCACGTGGCCATCGGGCAGGTACAGGTTGACCGGGATATCCAGCGGCACGCGGTGCGCGCTGCGCACCTGGCGGGTTTCGCTGGCAGTGGCGATCGTGGCGCCCAGCAGCACCATGTTGTACAGCGTCCAGGCCAGGTTGAACCAGATCGTCTGCTGCTCGCCGCTGCCGCCCACATAGATCAGCCGCAGCACGCCGGCCACCACGCCCACCACGTTGAGCAGCAGCAGGAACAGGTAGGGCTTGGCGATCTGCGCGTCGAAATAGCTGCGCGCCACCAGGCCGCCCTTCGGGGTCACGTTGAACTTGCCCAGCTTGGGGTTGATCAGCGCCACCAGCGTCGGGCGGAAGATGTACCAGGCCAGCGTGGTCTCGTAGACCTCGTTCCACAGCAGATGCCGGAACCGGCTTTGCACGCGCAGATTGGTCAGGTTGGCCTGCAGGATGTGCGGCAGCGCATAGGCCAGGATCATCAACGCCGAGGCCTGGATCACGTGCGCGCCGAAGAACAGGTAGGCCAGCGGCGCGGTAAGGTAGATGATGCGCGGCAGCCCGTAGAAGAAGTGCAGCATCGCGTTGAGATAGCACAGCCGCTGCGAGAGCCTGAGCCCGCGGCCGAGCAAGGGGTTGTCGATGCGCGCGATCTGCGCCATGCCGCGTGCCCAGCGGATGCGCTGCGCCACGTGGCCCGACAGGCTTTCGGTCGCCAGCCCTGCGGCCTGCGGCACCGCCAGGTACGCGGTGCGATAACCGCGGCGCTGCAGCTTGAGCGCGGTGTGCGCATCTTCGGTGACGGTTTCCACTGCCACCCCGCCCACTTCCTGCAATGCGGTGCGCTTGATCACCGCGCACGAGCCACAGAAGAACGTGGCATTCCACTGGTCGTTGCCATCCTGCAGCAGGCCGTAGAACAGCTCGCCTTCGTTGGGCACCTTGCCGTGGGTATCCAGGTTGCGCTCGAACGGATCCGGCGAGAAGAAATAGTGCGGCATCTGCACCAGCGCCAGCTTGGTGTCGCGCAGGAACCAGCCCATCGCCACCTGCAGGAAACTGCGGGTGGGAATGTGGTCGCAATCGAAGATCGCCACGTACTCGCCGCTGCACTTCTTCAACGCCGCGTTGATGTTGCCGGCCTTGGCGTGCGCATTGTTGGTGCGGGTGACGTAATTGATGCCGACCTCGGCGCAGAACTCGCGGAACTCGTCGCGGCGGCCATCGTCGAGCAGGTGGATGGTGATCTTGCCGGCCGGCCAATCGATCACGCTGGCGGCCAGCACGGTGGTGCGCACCACCGACAGCGGCTCGTTGTAGGTGGGAATGAAGACATCCACGCTCGGCCACAGGCTCTGGTCGGCAGGCAACGGCACCGGCTTGCGGTTGAGCGGCCACAGCACCTGGAAATAGCCCAGCACCAGGATCACGAAGGCATACAGCTCGGCGCCGAGCAGGCCCAGGCCAAGAATGAAATCCACCGCGCTGCCCACGCCCATGGTCTGGGTCATGCGCCACCAGATGTAGCGGCACGACACCGCCAGCGACATGCCCATCATCATCAGGATGACCACCCGCCCGCCGCGGGTGCGCACCGCCAGCGCCACGGCGAACAGCACGCCGGAGAACACCAGCTGCTGGTTCACGTCCATCGGCACGGCCACCACGAACACCAGCAGCAACGCACCCAGCAACCACAGCGCCCAGGTCGCCAGCCTAGGCAGCGGTGATGCGGAACGGACACTGGCAGCGGTCATCGGGCAACTCCTTTCAGGCGTGGCGGCATGCGGCAAAACGGAAACTGGCAAGCGCGCGCTGGCGCCTGCCGGGGATCACGCTGCAACTGGAATCAACGCGAGCGCAGCCGCTTGAGCGGGCTATGCGCCGAGGCGCGCACGTCGGCCTGCAGCAGGCGCTGGAACAGGCGCTCCAGCGGCGTATGCGCCGCCCGCTCGGGCGTTGGCAGGCCACGCGGGCCGGACTCGTCGAGCTGGCGCAGCTTGCGCAACGGCGCCAGCGCATCGGCAGGCGCCAGCTCGGCAGGTTCGTCGGCAGGTTCGTCGGCGGGCGCGGCGGCGGGCGCCGCACGCGGCGCCTGCACAGCGGTCGCACGTGGCGCCGGTGCCGGCGGAGCCGTCGTCATCGTGTCCGGCGCGGGCGGTGCCGCCTCAGACGATGCAGGCGCATCGGCCGGCGCCGCACCGGGCTTGCGTGGCGGCAGCTGGGTGTAGGCGAAGTCGTGATAGCCCTCGCTTGCCTGCGTCCCCAAACGCGCGAACAGGCCCGAGACATCGTCGTGTCCAGGTGCATTCTTGGTGTCTTTCGGTGCCATCACAGTCCCCTTGCCCGATCACACATGCTCATGCCGTCCGCGCCAGTACGAACTGACGCAAATCGACCGTCTCCCCTGCAACAGTCTGCACCGCCAGGCCTGCCAGCATCCCCAATTGCTGGAACCATCCGTCATACACACCCTGCAAAAATCCGTCGCTCCATGCCGCACCAGCCAGGGCCACGCCCAACGGCGCACCGCAGTGGCGAATCTGCACATGGTCGGCATGTTCGTCCATTGCGCACTGGCCCCAGTCGCAGCCGTCCCAGATCGTATTGGCGGCCTGTTGCACTTCTTCCAGCGTGGTGCAGGGCGCAAGCCGGTGTTCACGCGCGAAGCGGCGGCCGATACGCGCCATCAGGGTGGCCAGATCATGCTCGGGCAACTCGGCACCGAACTCCTCGGCCATCGCCCGCACAAAGCCCAGCCACTGGCGGGAGCAGCTGCGGGTGCGGTAGAGCGACAATGGATCGGGTACGGGCATTCGACCGGCTTGGCGAGGGAGGGAAGTCGCATAGGACGCATGCAGCAAAAGTGATGCAAGCGTGATGCCAATGTTAACGTCTGCCAACAGGCGATTGAGAGATGCATCTCACTTTTCCGGGCATTCCCTGACAGCTGCCGATACGTTTCGGCAGTTACTGCCGGCCCACGTCGATTGCCGCCGTCGCGGGTCAGGCGCCTTCCGGGATCGGCGGCAGGCCGAACACATCGCGCAGATAGCGCAGGTAGCCGGCGTCCTCGCACATGCTCTTACCGGGCGAATCGCTCAGCTTGGCCACCGGCTGGCCGTTGCAGCGGACCATCTTGATCACGATCTGCAGCGGCGTCGGCCCCAGGTCGTTGGTCAGGCTGGTGCCGACACCGAACGCCAGCCGGCAGCGGGTGTGGAAGTGCTGGTACAGCTGCATCACCTTGTCGATGTTGAGGCCATCGCTGAAAACCAGCACCTTGGTCCTGGGATCGATGCGATGGGCTTCCAGGTGCGCAATCACCCGCTCTCCCCACTCGAACGGGTCGCCGGAATCGTGGCGCATGCCGTCGAACAGCTTGCAGAAATACAGGTCGAAATCGCGCAGAAACGCATCCAGCCCCACGATGTCCGACAGCGCAATGCCCAGGTCGCCGCGGTATTCGCGCGCCCACGACTCCAGCGCGGCCACCTGGGAATCGCGCAGCCGCGGCCCCAGCGCCTGGAATGCCTGCAGGTATTCGTGCGCCATCGTGCCGAGCGGAGTCAGCCCGTAATGCTTGGCGAAGTACACATTGCTGGTGCCCACGAACTGCTCGCCCAGCCCGTCGCGCAGCAACGGCAACAGCTCGCCATGCCAGTGCCGCGAATAGCGCCGCCGGGTGCCGTAATCGGCGATCTTGCAGCCGGCCGGCATGTTGCGCAGGCGGCTCACCTTGGTGCGCAAACGGCTGCGGCCTTCTTCGTAATCCGGCTCGGAGGTGTTGCGGAACCACACCTCGTTGATGATCGCCAGCAACGGCACTTCGAACAGGATGGTGTGCAGCCATGGGCCGCCGATGGTCAGCTCGATCTCGCCCGGATGGGTGGTCGATGCCGACAGCTGCAGATACTTGCGGTCCAGATGGAACAGCGCCAGGAAGTCGGCAACGTCCGGTTTGATGAAGCGCAGGCTGCGCAGATAGTCCACCTCGTCCGCGCGCAGGCGCAGCCGGCACAGCGCGTCGATCTCGCGCGAGATCTCATCGATGAACTGCGCCAGGTCCACGCCGGGCGTGCGGCACTTGAAGCGGTACTCGACCTGTGCGGCCGGGTGCTGGTGCAGCACCGCCTGCATCATGGTGAATTTGTACAGGTCGGTGTCGAGCAGCGAATGGATGATCATGCCGCCGGATTATGCCCGCAGCGGCGACGCGCTGCGTGCAAGCCGCCGATGCCGCCGATGCCGCCGATGCCGCCGGGAGGCTATGCGCTGCGCAGCGGCAGTGCGCTTCACACCGGTAAGTCACCTCGAAAATTGCGCAAGGCATGTCCTTGGGGACTGCCAGGCGCAATTACTCAGCGCGCCAGCACCTGCTGCGCCGGCTTGCCCTGCACGGTGAAGTCGCTGTCGCCCGCGCCGCCGGCCTTGGGGTCGGTGTACCAGCACCACAGGGCGATGCCGTCCATGCCGTGTGCCTGCAAGACCGTGCGCCATTGCTGCAGCACCTGCAGCTGCAGACGGGTATCCACCGCTGCGGTGCGTTGCTCCGGGCTTTCCCACGGTGCCGCCAGGCTGCCGCGCGCCGAGCGCAGGCCCAGCTCGGCCACCCAGACCGGCTTGCCGACGCGCTGCCCCAGCTGCTGCAGCCGCTGCGCGGCGGCAGTCATTTCCTGGGTGCGTGGCTTGGCTGCTTCGGGCAGGCGCGGATACAGGCTGGTGCCCACCGCATCGAACAGCGACCAGTAACGGAAGCTCTCCGCATGCTCCATGCCATCGGCCACGTACAACAATTTGCCGCGATAGACCTTGCGCACCGCCGCCACCAGCGCCGGCCATTGCGGTGCGTCCTGCAGCTTGCGCAGCTCGGTGCCGATCACCAGCGCCTCGGCGTGTTCGTCCACGGCCAGCTGTGCCAGCGGCAACAACGCCTTCTGATATGCGGCGAACCAGGCTGCCCGGTCGTCGGGCGCCACCTCGCCAGCCCAGTGTCCGGGGATCCAGACATGCACCTTGAGCGTCGGACTCAGGCCGGCGCGATGGCTCTGGCGCAGCGCCGCCCGCATCGCCTCCAGGTTGCTGTCGCTGCCGAGTACCGGGTCGTTGGAGTGCGGTGTCGCCTGCCACACGAACGCCACCAGCAAGGCCTTGCTGGCACCGGTAGCGGCCAGGGATTGCAGCGACCGCGCGGCGGCGGAGCTTTCCCAGGGCGCGTTGGCCGAGACCTTGACGTTGGCGCCCATCCACATCGGCGCGGCCGCATTACAGCCATTGGCCAGCAGGCACACGCCCAGCACCGCAGCGGAGGTCAGAACGCGCTTGAACATGCAGCCGCTGCCTCGCTGGTCGACGCGGCCGTGCCTTGCACGCAGTGGGTCGTGCCCAGGGTCGCATGTGTGGTGTCCGGCGGCGCCATGGTGCCGGTGCTCGGGCCTGGGGCTGCGTCGGGGGCGCTGGCCAGCGTCGATGCACCGAGCACCGATGGCGGCTGCGTTGCGTCCTGCGGTTCCACCACCGGCGCATTCGCCGGCTGCGCTGCCGCGCGCCCCAACGGCGGCGAGGCCGGCGCCGTCATGACCACCGCCTCGCCCTGCAGCAGCGCCTGTTCGTCGGCCGGCACCGCGCGCAGCCAGCTCCCCCAGCCCTGCGGTTGCACCCAGGCTGCACCCAGCAGGCCAAGCAGCAGCAAGCCCGCTGCCTGGCTGCGCTGGTCCGGCTGCAAGGCGCGCAGCAGCAACGCGGCCGGCACCCACAGCAGCACCAGCGCATCGAACCCGGCCCAGCCGAAGGCGAACGACAGCGCCGCAGCGCAGATCACGGTCCCGGCGCTGGCAACCACGCCACGGGCCAGCGCCGCACTGCGCGCACGCACCACCAGCGCCAGCACCGGGAAGCACACCAGTGCGGCCACACCCCAACGCACCGCCGGCAGCCAGCCTTCCGCCTGCGCGGCCAGCGGCACCGGCAGCGGATGCGCGCCCTGCGCAATGCTCGACAGCGTCGGCCACGGCGCGTTGAACACGGTCAGATTGACGTAGGCCCACATGCCGACCAGAAAGACAAACGGCAGATAGCACACCAGGTAGAACGACCCCGGCGCCTTGCGCAGCATCTGCGGCGGCATCACCAGCAACAGCCACGGCGCCACCATCGTCGACAGCGCCAGCGTCTGCAGGTCCAGGCACAGCAAGATGCACAGCCACCCGGCGATGCGCAGGTAGGTGAAGGCTTCCACCGGCGCCTGCAGGCGGCGCAGCGTGCGGCACAACCCGTAGAACGCCAGCAGGCCCACGGCCTGACTGCCGCCAGCGGCGATCGGCAGCAGGAACAGCGGGTTGCAGCCCACCAGCAGGGTCAGTCCGCTGGCCCAGCCACGCCCGAACACGCCGGCCAGATCGCGCCACAGCAGCGACAGGAACAGGGCATTGGCCGCCACGGCCAAGAACGGCCAGACCTGGAACGGCAGATCCCAGCGATGCAGCGCCAGCTCCACCGCCCAGGCCAGCAGACCGCTGGCCGGCACGCCTACGCCGGGGGCGGCCACCGGTGCGGCGCTACCCAGCGACTGCACCAGCAATGGCTGGCTCAGCAGCGACAGCGCCACCACCGCCACCAGGAACGCCGGCAGGCCGCTGTCGCGACGCGCGGCAGCCGGCTCACTCTTCGAGTGCGGCGCGGCGCTCGTTTTCCGAATGCTTGCTGATGCCATGCGTGGTCTTCTCCCAGTAAAACGGATTGTGGATCAGCTGCCAGAGCCCCTTGTAGGCGGCGATCGATTGCAACGCCCAATAGAACGGCACCGTCAGCGCATACGGCGCCAACTTGAAGTAGTCGCGCTTGAACGCGGCCACCAGCGTGATGTAGATGAAGAACGCATTGGCCAATAGCAGATTGACCAGCGACACCGCCGCCAGCCACGGCGGGAAGAACCGTTCGAACATGGTGGTGCCGGTAAGCATCCATACCGCATACAGCGCCCACAGCACCGGCACGCCCAGCGCGGTGAAAAATCCGCCGCCGATGAAGAACTGGAAACCCCAGAACCCCTTGAACCCGGTACTGCGATACAGGTGCACCGGGTCGCGCATGTGCACCAGCCAGGTCTGCATGTAGCCCTTGAGCCAGCGCGAGCGCTGCCGGATCCAGTTGGGAATGCTGACGTTGGCTTCTTCGAAGGTGGTGGAGTTCACCACGTTGACGCGGTAGCCGTTCTGGATCAGCCGCACGCCCAGATCGGCGTCTTCGGTGACGTTGTACGGATCCCATGCGCGCACCTGCCGCAACACATCCAGGCGGAAGTGATTGGAGGTGCCGCCCAGCGGAATCGGGATGCGCAGGTATTCCAGCGCCGGCAGGTAGAAGTCGAACCAGAGCGTGTACTCCAGCGTGAACTTCCGCGTCAGCCAGTTTTCGTCGGCGTTGTAGTAGTTCAGCCGCGCCTGGATGCACACCACGTCCTGCTCGGCCTTGCGGAACGCGGCCACCACGCGCTTGAGCTGGTCCGGCTCGGGCTTGTCTTCGGCGTCGTAGATGGTGAGCAGCTGGCCACGCGCAAAATGCAGCGCGTAATTGCAGGCCTTGGGCTTGGTCTTGGGCTGCGACGGCGGCACCCGGATGATTTCGAAGAACGCTTCCAGGCCAAGTTTCTTGGCCGCCTCGATGGTCTCGAAGTCGTCGGCCTCCAGCACCAGCTTCACGTCGAGCTTGCTGATCGGGTAATCCAGCTTGCGCAGCGCGTTGGCCAGGATCGGCAGGACTTCCGGCTCCTTGTACATCGGCACCAGCACGGTATAGACCGGCAGGTCGTCGTCGCGCAGCGCGGCCACTTCGTCCTCGGTGACCTTGATGTCGATGCGGTGGCGCGAGCCGAACCACACCAGCGACAGTTTCAGGCCGAAGGTGGCCAGAAAGCCCAGCGCCACCAGCACGTTGACGGCAATCAGCGCCGGCACCGGAAACACCGCCAGCGTCACCACCAGCAGGGCGGCCAGCCCCCACAGCGTGATCTTCTGCCCGTGCGTGACCACCTGGCGCGCCGAATAAGTCGGCGCATGTGCGGCAAGCAGGTTCAGTGCGTTGTCGGTGAGCTGCTCGTCGGCATGGCGTTGCAGGCTCCAGATGATGTCGAACTTGGCGGTGCCGACAAAGCGCACCTCTTCGCCGTAATGCGCGCGCGCCCAGGCGAACAGCGCCGGGTCCGGGTCGGCCACTGCCAGCACCAGCACGCCATCTTCGCGCCGCCACGGCAGCAGCAGGCGTTGCGCATAGCTGTCCAGATCTCCGGGAACCAGCAGCGCCGGATCCGGCGGCTGCTGTACCAGGTCGACGAATTCCAGCCCGAAGTGCGCCGCCACGATGGCGTAGAAGCGCTGCGCCGGCACGCCGCGCTGGGCCAGGATCACGTCGCCCAGGCGCGAATTCCAGCGCTGCTGCAGCGTCAGCGCCGCACGCAGTTGCTCATCGGTGATGACGCCTGCCGAAACCAGCGCACGACCCAGCAGCCCGCGTTCGCGGCCGATGTCCGGCGCCCGTCCCAGCGCATCCATTTCGCAGGTGACCGTCATGGCGTGGCGTCCTTAGAATCGCCACCAGGCGGCCACGAAGGGCCCGCCTGCGGCACCGGTGTTGCGGCCCATCACCGGCTGCTGGTAACCCAGCTGCCACTGGCTGCCGCCCGGCGCGGTGTACAGCGTGGACAGCTGCAGCTTGGTGAGGTCGTAGTTGGTGCCGGTGGCGACGAAGCCGACGCCGCCGGCCGTGCCGGCCACATCGACGTTGCCACGACCATTGCCCAAGCCCTGGATCACGTTGAGCTCGCCCAGCAGCAACCAGCGCGGGGTCAGGCTCAAGCCCGTGGACGCATCCACCCGCACTTCGTCCGACGCCGCACTGCCGCGCAGGCGCACTGCGCCGCCCAGGTCGACATAGCCATTACGGCCACCCAGCGCGTAGCCACGGCCGCGGCTGTAGCGCAGCTCCAGCCCATAGTCGCCCAGTCCAAGCGCAGGGTCGGAATTGGCGTCAGGATTGTCTGGATGGTAAGTCTTGCTGCGGCCATAGGCGGGAATGCTGACCAGCGCCTGCACCGAACTGCGCCAAACGTCGTCCTGCCCACTTGGCAATGCATACCGCAGACCGACTTCCTGATCGGCAAAGCCGGTCGTCGAGGTCTTTTGCCGCCCGCTGGCGGCATCGTGGTTGCTGAAACCCACATCGGTGAAATAGAAATTGCCGATGAAGCTGAGCCGCTCGGTTAGCCCATGCTCGACATACACATTGAGCTGGTCCTGGCGACTGCGCCCGTTGCCATCGAATTGCTGCCCATCGCCAAAGGTGGTGCGGTGATGACTGTCGTCAAACCATCCGCGACCGTCGCTATGCAACGCCTTGACGATCACCAGCGTGTCGCCTTCCGGTTGGGTCCACGCACCAGCCATGGCAGCACCCGGCAGCGCACAGCCCAGGGCAAGGACCGACGCTGCGGCCAGTGGCAGGCGGCAAGATGGACGACGGGTGCCGGTCGTGCAAACAACCGAACTGGACTGCAGGCAGGCAAGACACGACTGACGTACCCGCAAGCGCGGGTCGTTCTTTGGAGACATTTGTACGATTCCTGATGGGGGACCCGTTAGGGACAGGAAGCACGGGCTGGATCACACTTCGTCGCGCAACGTATCACAGCTGCGAACGCGTCCCCATCACAAATTTATCACCGATTTAACGCGCGGAAGTCATTTCGCACGTAACAATCTGGGCACCTGGACGGCTGCATGGGTCCAGATCGCCAGCCAGACGCCAACCCGGGTCGGCAGGCGGCGCTGGCCAGCCTCGAACTTGCGAAAATACCGCCACAGGCCGCGATGCTTGTGCCATTCCACGAAGAATGGCCGGGCACGGCTGGAGACACCGCGCACATGCACCACCTGTAGATCGTTGGCCACCGCGACCAGCGCACCGGCCTGGCGCGCGCGCCGGCACAGGTCCAGATCCTCGGCATGCAACCGGTAGTGGTCATCCCAGCCGTCCAGCCGGTCGAACAGGCTGCGCTGCATCAGCATCAATGCGCCGGAAATAGCATCCACCCGCTGCAATGCCGTGGACGGGTCGGCCGGTACCGCCAGTTGGGCGGCGGCACGCGGCGCACGCAGCATCGCCGCAAAGTCGGGGTCGCGCCGTCGCACGGCCGCATCCGGCCGGCCCTGTTCGTCCACCTGTTCCACTCCCAACAGCACTGCGGCGTGCCCGGCGGCACGGGCGCACAGCTGCGCCAGCGTGTCGGTCTCGACCATCAGGTCCGGGTTGATGAAGACCAGCCACGGGGCGTGCGAGTCGCGCGCGCCCTGGTTGCAGGCGGTGGCAAAGCCGGGATTGTCCGGGTTGGCAATGAAATGCACGCGCGCATCGGCCAGGGCATGCCGCTGCACCACGTCCAGGGTGTCGTCGCTGGAGGCGTTGTCGACAACGCGGATTTCGCTGATGCCCTCGGCCGCACGCAGCCGCGACAGGCAGGCATCGATGGTGCTGCCGCTCTGGTAGGTCACGACGACAGCGGCGATCTGGACAGGGGTCATCCGCGCATTATCCGGTGGCGAGGCGTGCGCGCGCCATGGCATGCGCATCGAGCGCCCACCCGGCGCTCAGGTGACCCTCCGGGCATCTGCACGCAGCACAGGGCGGTCCGGCGGCATTCCAACCAGCGCTTGGATGGCACGCCCGTGGCCCGACAAATTCACTGACGCCAAGCAACCTCGTTGCCCGCGACACAGTACCGCACGACGCGCCGCCACGCTTCAGCCACCCACCGCGCCGGCCCGGCCACCCCGCGAACCGTCGACGTCAGCGCCCGGCTTCTTGGCAGCGCCGACGGGACGCCGGCATGGCGGACGGCATCGGCAGCGGGCATACTGCGCGCCCGACAGCGGCCCAGCGACCTGCGTCGGTGCCGTTCGCGGCGCAACCCCACACTCGATTCCAGTGATGACAGCCAGCAACCGCGTGGTTTGCCGCTGCCTTTTCACCTGTTGCCTCGCGGCGGCCTGATGCGGCCAGCGCGGCAACGACGGCCCGGCAGCGCCGTCCTTCGTTTCACCGGCCGGCGCACCGGCCTGGCTGATACGCCTCCATCGCGCTGGTCTATACCACTGGCGATTCCTGTAGCGCGCCCGCCATGGGGTGCCCGATGAGTGCCACCCATCAGGTCCACGGCATGAGCCTGGGGCTGGCGCTGCCGGACTGGCCTGCCCTGACCGTGGACGAGATCCAGCGCGTGCTGCAGCGGTTCGCCGGCATCGGTGGTGGCGAGGTGGTGCGCTGGCATAGCGCGCGTCCGTTCTCCGCAGCGGCCTGCGTGCAGACCGCCGCCGGGCCGGTGATCGTCAAGCGCCACCATTGCAGCGTGCGCAGTGCCGCGGCCTTGCGTGAGGAACACAGCTTCATGGCGCATCTGCGCTGGGCCGGCGCACCGGTGGTGGAGGTGTTGCATGCGGCCGGCGGCCAGACTGCGCTGGCGCAGGACCAGTGGGTCTATGAGGTGCAACGCGTCGGCGCCGGCCAGGACCTGTACCGCGACGCCTTGTCGTGGACGCCGTTCGCCGACCGTGCCCATGCGCAGGCGGCGGGCGTGGCGCTGGCACAACTGCACCGCGCGGCGCAGGGCTTCGATGCGCCGCCACGTTCCACCAGCGTGCTGGTCGCCAACCTGCAGCTGTTCGCGCAGGCCGAGCCACTGCTGGCGCTGCAGCGCACGCTGCCGACGCGGCCGCACCTGGCAGCGGCCCTGCAGCGCTTTGCATGGCAACGCGACCTGGCCACCCATCTGCTGCCCTGGCATGCCAGGGCCTGGCCGCTGCTGTCTGCGCCGGGTGCGATGCCGCCGCTGTGGACGCACGGCGACTGGCATGCGTCCAACCTGCTCTGGACCACCGACGCCGACGGCCACGCCACGGTCAGCGCGATCTTCGACTTCGGCCTCAGCGACTGCAGCAGCGCGCTGTTCGATCTGGCCACCGCCATCGAACGCAACCTGGTGCCCTGGCTGCAGCTGGATGCCGGCGCGCGCGCGCGGCCCGAACTCGCCCAGCTCGATGCCTTGCTCGACGGGTACGCCCTGCACCGCCCGTTGACGGGGGCGCAGCTGTGCTGCCTGGCGGCGCTGTTGCCGATCGTGCATGCGGATTTTGCGCTGAGCGAGATCGAATACTTCGCCGGCATCACCCGTTCCGCCGACAACGTGGACATCGCCTATCACCGGTACCTGCTCGGCCATGCGGACTGGTTCGCCAGCGCCGATGGCCAGGACCTGCTCGCGCATCTGCACGCGCGTGCGCGCCGCTCGCCATGAGCGCTTTCTTCTTCTCTCGAGTCTTTCGCATGCCTGCATTGCGCCCCACCCTGCTCTCCCGCTGCCCGCTCACGCTCGCACTGACGCTCTGCCTGGCCGCGCCAGCGCTGGCACAGCAACGCCCCGACGCCGACGCGGTGGAACTGGACGCGGTGACTGTGCGTGGCGAACGCAGCGACACCGCCACCGCACTGGGCGGCTTCGGCGCCACCGGCCTGCTCGATGCGCCCGCCTCGATCGCAGTGATCGAGCGCGGGCAACTGCTCGATCGCCAGACGCGCGTGCTCAGCGAGGTGCTGCGTGCCGATGCCTCGGCCGGCGATGCGTATGCGCCGATCGGCTACTACGAAAACTTCGTGGTGCGCGGCTATTCGCTCAATGCCGCCAACAGCTACCGCATCAACGGGCTGAGCGCAGTGGGCGAGCAATCCATCGCGCTGGAGAACAAGCAGCAGGTGCAGATCCTCAAAGGTCTGGCCGGGCTGCAATCGGGCGTCAACGAACCGGCCGGGCTGATCGACTACCGCACCAAGCGCCCAGAGCACGTGCGCAGCGTGACCCTGGGCACCGACGAGCAGGGCTCGCGCTACATCGCCGCCGATCTGGGCGACTGGTTCGGCGCCGAGCGCAGCCTGGGCCTGCGCGTCAATGCCGCGCGCGAGGACATCAACAGCTATGTCGACCACGCCGACGGTTATCGCAATTTCCTGTCGCTGGCCGGCGACTGGAAGATCACCCCGCAATCGCTGCTGCAGCTGGACGTGGAATATCAGCATCGGCAACAGCGCTCAGTGCCGGGCTACCAGCTGCTGGGTGGCACGCAGGTGCCACGCGACATCGAGGTGCGCCGCCTGCTCGGCTACCAGCCGTGGGCACGTCCGGTGGAAATGGATACGCTCAACGCGCAGCTGCGCTATGCCTACCAGTTCAACGACGAGTGGCGCGCCACCGCCGAGGCGTCGCGCAGCCGTTCGGTGATCAACGATTTCTCTGCGTTCGCCTGGGGCTGCTATGGCGCGGCCAGTTGCGCCGACAGCGTCACACCGAACTTCTTCAGTGCGCAAGGCGAGTACGACGTCTACGACTACCGCAGCCCCGACGACACCCGTGTGCACGATCAACTGCGCGCCACGCTGGAAGGCCGTGTGCTCACCGGCACGCTGGATCACCGCCTGAGCATCGGCGGCGACTGGCTACGCCGCACCATCGACCGCTTCGGTTCGGTCAACGAATTCGTCGGCAGCGGCAGCATCGACCGCGACCCCGAAGTGTTTGCACAGACCGATGTCGCGCTGGACCCGAAGCAACGGCGCCTGGACAGCCGCCAACGTGCCCTGGTGGTCGCCGACAGGATTGGACTGGGTTCCCAATGGGAGCTGTCGCTGGGCGCGCGCTATGTGCGCCTGGACGAGCGCAGCTTCGACCGCGATGGCGTGCTGGAGCGACGCACGCGCAAGGACACGCTGCTGCCGCAGGCCGCGCTGCTGTTCAAACCGCAGCAGCAGGTATCGCTGTACGCCAGCTACGCCAAGAGCCTGGCCGCCGGCGGCACCGCCCCGTGGTTTGCCGACAACGCCGATGAGATCCTGCCGCCGACCAATGCGTACCAGCTGGAGACCGGCGCAAAATTCGATTTCGACGGCCTGCGCTTGGGCGCGGCGCTGTTCGACATCCGCCAGGCCTACCAGTTCACCCAGCCGCAGGCCGATGGTGGCCTGCGCTATGTGCAACAGGGCCGCCTGCACAACCGTGGACTGGAGTTGTCGGCCGATGGCGCGGCCACCGCGCAGCTGCGCATCTTCGCCAGCGTTGCCGCCATCCGCGCCCGCGCCGAAGACACCGACATTGCCGAGTACGAAGGCCACCAGGCCATCAACGTGCCCAAGCTGCGCGCCAGCCTGCAGGCCGATTACAGCGTGCCCGGCATCGATGGCCTGGCGCTGCTGGCAGGCGTGCAATACAGCGGGCGCAAGTTCGCCGACCGGCTCGGCAACGCCAGCGTGCTGGCCTACACCGTGGCCAACCTGGGCGCGCGTTACGCCACTGCACTGGGCGGGCTGGCCACCACCTGGCGCCTGAACGTGGACAACGTGTTCGACAAGCGGTACTGGCGCGATAGCGGCGAATACCAGGGCGATGCCTATCTGTTCCCGGGCGCGCCGCGCACGGCGCGTCTGACCGTGCAGCTGGACTTCTAAACGCAGCCGATGCGGCCATGCGATCCGCTGACGTGTGAGCTGCATGGGTTACGCGACAGCGGTGCTGCGCGGGCCGAGTGCGCTGCAGGTCACGGCTGCAGGCGATGAACGCGCTCGGCCTGCTCGCACGCTCGCGTTGAACTGTTCTGGGTCTCTGCCCTCGATCCCTCTTCCATCAGACATCCTCCCCAGACCTTCCATGTCCTTGCTCGAATCTGCCGCCGTCGTGATCAACCTGTTCGGTGTCTGGCTGACCGCGCGGCGCATTCGCTGGTGCTGGCCGGTCGGCATCGTGGCGGTGGCGCTGTATGGCTGGCTGTTCTATCAGTGGAAGCTGTACTCGGACATGCTGCTGCAAGGCGTCTACGTGCTGACCCAGCTGTACGGCTGGTGGCAGTGGCAGCGCGGGATGGCGGCACAGACGCGCATTCGCCCTTTGCCGATGCCGCAGGCGGAGCTGTGGATCTCGCTGTGCATCGGTGCCGTGTTCGCCGCCGCGCTCGGTGCCTACATGCATCACCGCACCGATGCCGCACTGCCGTGGCTGGACGCGGCGTTGGCCAGCTTCAGCCTGGTCGCCAGCGTCTGGGCCGCACGCAAGCGCATCGCCAACTGGATACTGTGGGTCGTGCTCGATTGCGTCTACGTGGGCGTGTTCGTCAGCAAGGGGCTGTATCCCACCGCACTGCTGTATGCAGGCTTCGTGCTGCTGGCGCTGTATGGATGGCGCAGCTGGAAAACCCAACAGCAGCAGAACCCGGCAGGCCTTGCCTGAGCCACCTGCGGTTTGCGGGCGCGTTCTTCTTTACCATCGCCGCATGCACCTCTCTCATCTGACTGCCTTGCACCTGCGCCGCAGCCACCGTCGGCGGATCGCCGCATGAGCGCGTCGCGCCAACACGCCATCACCGAAATCGTCTCCGCGCAGATCGCCGCCGGCGAATGGGGCCCGGATCAGCGCCTGCCGGTGGAGCGCGAGCTTGCCGAACGCTTCGGTTGCACCCGCATCACCTTGCGTGAGGCCTTGCAGCAACTGGAAGCGCAGGGCCGCATCTACCGCGAGAACCGGCGCGGCTGGTTCGTCAGCGCACCGCGCGTGCGCTACGACCCCACCAGCATCGCCGGCTTCATGCAGTACGTGGCGGCGCAAGGGCGCAAACCGCGCACCGAGCTGTTGAGTGCCACCCGGCAGGCAGCGGGGCCTGCCTACGCGGCCGCGCTACGGCTGGAGACGCCGTACGAAGAAGTCTTCGTGCTGCAACGCCGGCGCTGGATCGACCGCCGCGCGGTGCTGCTGGAAACCAACGTGGTGCTGGCCGCCTGGGCGCCAGGCCTGCTGGAGCACGACCTGGCCGGCTCGCTGTCGAGCGTGTTCAACCAGAAACTCGGGCTGTTCCTGAGCCGCGCGCAATTGTCGATGCATCCGGCCGGGCTGGACGCCGCGCAAGCCCTGTTGCTGCAGTCCACTACCGGCACACCCTGCTTCCGGCTGCAGCGGATCAGCTTCGCCGAAGACGGCCGTGCAGTGGAGCTGGATATCGAATCCTGGCGCCACGATGCACTGGATGTGGTGGTACGGACCGAGGCACCGATGCGGTCGGCGCTTTAGCGCCGGGACTTGGGATTTGGGGATGAGGGATCGACGCACAGCATTCAGCACTTTTCTCGGTGGTGCTGGTGCCACGCATCATTGCAACGTGATTCCTTTCCATCGCTGCGACGGCCCGACAAACCTTGGCAGGCGTGTTCGCAAGACGCCTATGAATCGAACAGCGTGCGCTGTGGATCCGGCGGCGGCAGGTTGGCCAGCAGCTGGCTCAGCTGATCGCGCTGCGCACGTGGCGGGTCGTGCATCAGGAAGCCGGCTAGGCGGGCGTGCCAGGCCGGCCAGCGGGTGGCCAGGGCATTCATGTCGCCATCGGCCGAGCGGCCTTCGTTCGGCAAGGCGACGAAGGCGGTGTCGCACAGCACATTGCGCCAGCGCAGCGGCACCGCGTGGCCGATCGCCGATGGCAGCTCCGGGTGCAACGGCGGCATGGCTGCACAGGCAGCGGCCAAGCATTCCGGCGCGTCCGGCAACAGATTGAGTTCACCCAGCCGCGGCCAACTGCAGGGTTCGCCCGCACGTGGCGATGACAATTGCAGCATCGCGTGCAAAACCTGTGCTCAATCAATTCGCGACTAGGGCTGAATGACGCTTACACTCTTCTTACAATCAACAACCGCGCTGGCCGCCCAAAGCTCAAGAGGAGGATTAGGCCTCCAAGTGCTATAACCCTTCAGCACACATTCTGAATATCCTTCAGCATGAGCCGCAGCCTCAGAACGCATCACTGCGGTATCGACTGCACTACTTTCCGTACGAAGTGCATTATCAAATAATGGATCAGTTGCCCCTGAGAAAGTAAAGGTAACCACCACCGGAATGTATTGACCAGGCTTTGTACAATTCACACTTGCTGAAGCAGCATAATATGTATTACGCGGTTGGTAGCTGTAGCCTGACAAAGCACAGTTACCATACATTTCTGTCCATGCCGACTGTATAGCAGCTACCGCAGCCCGTTCAACCGCTCTAGCCGGAGTACCCCCATAAACCGAATCAGAAGTTCCAGTAAAAACTCTCCTGATTAGCCCCGACTCTCAGCCATGAAAATTGCTCGCTGCACGTAAAACCGGCTCTGGGCATGGTGTGGATTGCATCATGGCCGTGGCAAGTCGTGGCAGCANAAAACCGGCTCTGGGCATGGTGTGGATTGCATCATGGCCGTGGCAAGTCGTGGCAGCATCTCGCGCAAGCGGAATCGACGATTAAAACGATAGGCCGCTTCTCCCAGGTAACGCCTTGCGTATTTGCCTTGCGCGATGGCGTGATACACGCCACTGATGGCGCGTTTGAGATTGCCCAGCACCACGTTGAGCCAACGTGCACCGGCCGTTTCGGTCGCGGCACGACCACCGCCAGTGTCCAGCGTGGTGTGCGCGTGGCCGGCGTCTTCTAGCCGGCGGAAGCAGGCCAGCCCATCGGTGTAGACCTCGCATTCGGGCGCCAAGCGACGGGCAATCCAGTCCTGCAGCGAGGTGTTGTCGAAGCTGCGCACCGGCTCGATCACCACAAAGCGCGGCGCGGTGAAGGTGGCATCGGTCTGCACCGCAATCAGGAACGCTTGTTTGTTCTCCGATCCGCGTCCGGCCTTGCCACCGTTACGCTCGCCGCCGAGATAGGCATCGTCGATCTGCACGAAACCCGCCAGTTTCCGCATGGATTCGCGCTCGGCCATAACCTGCATGATCTTGTGTTTCATCCGCCAGGCCGTCTTGTAGTTGACGCCCAGATGCCGCATCAACTCCAGCGCGGCCATGTTGGTTTTGGTCGAGGTCAGCAGGTGCAACGCCAGCATCCAGGTGCGCAGCGGCAGCTTGGTGCCTTCGAACATCGTGCCTGCAATCAGGCTGGTCTGATGCCGGCACGCGCTGCATTGGTAGTAGATCGCAGCACCCCGCTTGAAACGCGAGCGCACGCGTCCGGCACAAACAGGGCAACGAAAGCCTTGCGGCCAGCGCCACTTGTAAAGCGCGCGATAGCACTTGGCTTCGGTGCCGTAGGACGCGAAGAACTCAGGCATCGACAATCCCGCTTGGAACTGCACGGCATTGATACTCATCACGCCACCTCGTTGGCTTCAGGTGACAGCAGCATCCACCCAGCGCGGCGCAGATCCTGCGACAGGCGGCTGATGGTCAGGGCTAATCAGG